>NZ_BAABJX010000059.1:0-127747 GCF_039543525.1 Algivirga pacifica | reverse complement strand
TAAAGATAGCGCCTTAGAACGAATATCTTAAATCAAAATTTTCAATGAGCGAAAGCTCAGTTACTTTACTTCCAAAGCCTTCTTCCTCTTCTGCTCCCCACTTATTCGCACATAAGAAGCAAAGCTCTTCTGATCTTTATGACCGGTAACCGCCCGGATCAATTCATCACTAAGTCCTAGTGAAACAGCTGGAGTTGAGAAGGTACGTTTGTCATATTTGTAAATAGCTTTATCTATCACTGGAGAGTTTCATCAATAGGCTAATTAAAATATTTATAGTACTATCTTTCGATAAAATCTCCCCAACCTATTATCATTGTAAACATAACGATTTACCTGATTTAGGTTGTTTAGTAGTTAAGCGAGTACATGGAAATAAGGTAGTGTATGATAGATCATATAGAAATACAAGGATACAAATCCATTAAGAAGCTGGCGTTGGAGCTTCGTCCTATCAATGTGCTGATTGGCAGCAATGGGGCGGGGAAATCCAATTTCATTTCTTTTTTTAATCTGCTGAGAGCGATTTTCGGCAAGCAATTGCAACGCTTTGTCCTGGAAGAAGGGAAGGCGGATAGCTTGCTGTACTTTGGAAGAAAGACGACAGAGCACCTTTACGGGAAATTACTTTTCTCGGAGGGGAATGGACATCAAAGTGCCTATTGGTTTGATCTAAGGGCTTCCAAGCAGGAAGGGTTGTTTATAGATCAGGAAGCTTCTGCCCAGAATATCCAAAAAGGAGATCAACAGAAAGACTATACGATCACGGGGCCTTATGAGGAAAGCCACATTACCAAACATCAGGCTTTTGAGCATCAGTATTTGTCGGATATAGCGATATTCCATTTCCATGATACCTCTTCCACCTCTTATTTGAGAAGGGGGTGTGATGTGGAGGATAATCAGTATTTCAAGAGTGATGGACGAAACTTACCGGCTTTTCTCTACCGATTAAAAGCGGAGCAGCCGATTATCTATAAGCGTATTCTAAAGACAATACAGTCTGTAGCTCCTTATATCTATGACTTTATTCTAACGCCTAGCATGACCCCAGGTAAGCAAGGAGAAATTGAGTTAAGATGGGTAGACAAGAATGATTTGAATTCTAATTTCTCTGCTTACCAATTATCCGACGGAACCTTGCGATTTATTGCTTTGGCGACGGTATTGATGCAGCCTATACCTCCTTCTGTGATTGTGATTGATGAGCCTGAGTTAGGATTGCACCCTATGGCGATCACTAAATTGGCAGGAATGATACAGGCAGTTTCCCAAACGGCTCAGGTAATCATTTCTACCCAGTCGGTTAACCTGGTAGACTGTTTTGAGCCTGATGATATTGTGACGGTAGACCGGGATAGTCATAATAGCGAATCCATATTCCAACGTCTGGAAGAGAAGGAACTGGATTTATGGCTACAGGAACATAGCCTGGGAGACCTTTGGAGAAGAAATATCATACATTCGGCACAACCATTTACCAAATGAGAAGACTGATTATTATTTGTGAAGGAGAGACGGAACAGGAGTTTTGTAAAGATGTATTGTCTCCATTCCTGGCACAGAAACAGATATTTATTGATACGCCTCGCATTAAGAAAACAAGAGGGGGAATAGCGGATTGGTCTGTCATTAAGAAGGAGGTAGAGACATATCTTCGTCAAGATACAGCTGTATTTGTAACCACTTTGATGGACTATTATGGCTTAATGGAAAAGCATCAGTTTCCGGAATGGGATCGGGCAGAGCAGGTGATGGATAAGTCAATTCGTATGGGTATCCTGGAACAGGGAATGAAGGATAGTCTTTCGCCTGAGCTGCAATCTCGCTTTATTCCTTATATACAGCTTCATGAGTTTGAAGCCCTATTGTTTACGAATAAGGAAGTGCTATTGAATAGCTTTCTACCTCGTGAAATAAAGGATCAGGCTTACCTGGAAGAAACCTTTCGGGAGCAAAATCCGGAGATGATTAACAATGGTCGTACCACAGCACCTTCTAAGCGATTGGAGAGAAGTATAGAGGGGTATAATAAAGTGCTGTATGGCAGTATGATTGCTTCTGAGATTGGACTGGAGAATATTATGGCTGCTTGTCCAAGATTTGCTGTATGGGTGGGGAAGTTAAAGAGTCTCTGAGATTTATATAGATTGTCTACGCACTGAGTAGACAATCTATATACAAGAAGTTGTCTGCATTTAAGACCTTTTTACATAACATGAATATCGTTGAGTGTAATCTCGAAAACATTTCTATTTTCTTTGACTTCGAATGAGATTGTGAGATCGCTCCAGGTTCCATTAAGAGGAACTTCATATTCAATGATTGCTACTTTCTTCTGAGATGAAGAATCCCACCAAAAATTAATTTGTGCATAGGAAGAGTCTTCCCCTTGAGGAAATTCAATACGATACTTTCCGATAGTGTCTTCAGGAAATCCATAATTTGAAATTACATTTTCCATCAATTGTGGAGTCCATTGATAATAAGGGTCATGTAGAATGGTATTGAATGCTCTATTAAATGATCCCTTTTCAAGTAATCTCAGCCATTCTTCAATCCACTGTATAATCTTATTTTGCTGAACTTCAAGGTGAAATCTTGGCTCCATTGTTATTACTCCTATCCCGTTCTCATCAATCGTATAGGCTGTATTTTGCCAATCCTCTACTTCTATAGTTTTTTCGTGTATTCTGAAGTTCTCGGTTCCACTTTCCGTTATAAAAATATCTGGCGCATCAAATTTCCATTGTATTTCTCCATCACGGTTAATTCGTATGATTTCTAGTTCTCCATGAATGATAAAGTCATCCATAAATGGAAGAAGGGATATGTTAGTCGCTGGGTCGTACTGTCCATACCATATGAGTTTTAGGTTAGGTATACCTAGACAATAGATCGCATTGCATACACATATCCAAATCTTATCGTGATCAATATAAAAGGACTTTTTATGAACGCTTGTAGCTCCTTTGAATTCACATAATATAGCACTGGACAGCTCATGCTCCAGAGCCAAGTCTTTTACACGAATGCCATGTTTACTGATTGGGTGAATCCGTTCCTGAACAATAGCCCCTTTAGAGTATTCAAGCTGGTAGCTGTTGATATTATCCGTTGAATGCACTGAGTAGTCGTACTCATTCAGTACCTCAATAAGATACTCTTTGTAAGTGACTTTCATTTGATAGTTGTTGATGTTTTCTATTTAATTACTGTCTCTCTGTGTGGGTGGTAAATAATCCTTTTATGCTGAGCAGTTATTTTCATATTTGTCCCAATACCCCCATCGTCAAATGTGCGTAATCTTTTTCCGGCTTATTTAAGCTAACAGCATACCTGAAATAGCTTTTTAGCTTAGGTTGGGATAAGAATAGAAGTATTCGTTTGAAGAGACTGGTATATATATCAAACTCCATCGAAGTGTTATTTCCTTGAATGATCAATTTTCCTCTGTGTACAATCGTTTTTTTATTGCGATATCTATCCTTCATTTCAATTCTATAGGCAGTGAGTGAAATATCAGACAGATCACACAGTTTGAACCCAACAGCTTTGATAGTATTATTGATATTCAGGTAAACAACTAAACCACCTTTAAAAGGCTCAATATTGGCATAGGTTGTTTGACCATTTAGAATGATATCATCAAGCACTTTTACCCCTCCAATGTATTTGATTTTAGGTGTGCCACTCCCTTTACCCCGGAGCTTTTCCCAGAAAGAATAACGGCCTCCAAAATGGAGAATATCAGACTGTCTTAGCGTCCCATCATTATTTAGTTTTAGAATTTTCATCTCGCAGCTATTTGTAGTTCTTATTCCCAAACCCCTTCCAAAGCCTTCTTCTTTTGTTCACCATTCATATTCACATAAGTAGCAAAGCTTCTTTGGTCCTTATGCCCTGTTACAGACTTGATTAATTCATCACTAAGCCCCAAAGAAACTGCCAGTGAAGAGAAGGTATGTCTTCCTACATGGGTAGAAAGTTTTTCCCATCTTTCAAAAGTCTCATCAATAGGCTCTTTTCCTCTAAAGCGACGAGTATGCATGGTATCCGTTATGCCTGCTAGTTGACCAATCTCTTTGAGGTAGTCATTAGCTTTTTGGTTGCTGATCTTGGGAAGCTTTCCATTGTATTTCCTTAAAATCTCTTGTGCTTTTGGAGATAAAGGGATTTCTACTGGACGAGTACCTTTTGTCTTATTTTGGATATTATACCAGAAACCATTACGGATATCCAGGGGCTTTTGAGTGTCTCCATAACGTTGGCCTGTATGACATAAAAACACAAAAAGATCCCGTACACGGTCTAGACGTTCATCTTCCAATTCCACATCAATGATGCGTTTTAATTCCTCTTTTGTAAGAGAAATGGAATCGGTCTTATCTTCTCTGGCCTTCCATTCTTCATGGGAAGTAATGTTGTGATAACCTCTTTTTCTGGACCAGGTTAAAAATGCCTTAGTGGTGACGATATAGGTTTTGGCTGAGTTATTCACCAATTTTACGTGAAAGAGTAAGTATTCGGTAATTAAAGCATAGGTTTCCGGACTCATACGATCAAAAGAGAGTTTAAGGTAGATCTCCTCAAACCCTTTGAGATGCTTTTCAGTAGTACGGATCTTCTTCATCCGGTTTTCGGTCACCTCTGCTTCTTTTTCCTGAACAAACTCCTTCCATGCTTCCCAGAACTTGGCAGACTCATCTTCCAGGAGAAGCACATTTCCTTTGAGTCGGTTGATAATCGTTTTGATTTCCTGCTTCAGAGTTTCAATACCAACAGGCTTTCCACTCATCGCTATATCTGACAGATATTCCTGAACGTTCGCTTCAATCTTGGAAAGTACGGTATTGCTTTTGGAATCGGTACGGGTACGTTGCTTTCGCTTGTCCCATTTGCTTTGCATACAAGTGATTCCCGTTCCAAAGATATATTGCTTATTATTGAGGGAAAGGTAAAGTGCCACGCTGGAAGGTTTTCCTTTTCGATGGTTGCGTAGGTAGAAGTTGAGTTTCATAGCTGGTCAAGTAATTAGTTAGGCATTGAGGTATATGGAGCGATTTGATTTAAAAGTGTATCGTAATTATTTATGGCTCTGGTCAAGTTTTGAAGGTCTGGTAGTTCTTCTTCCTGATAACCTCTCATCATAGATAATGAAATCAACAGCTTCATCATTACCTTTTGATCGTGTAAGAGATCTTTTCTAAGTTGAATCATATCAGTACTTGCTTCGTGTGATGCAACACTACGGTTATATGTAGCCTGGGCTTCTTCAAAAACAGCAGCCATGTGTTTCCTTTGAGTGGAGTCATTGATTTGTTTGAGATAGAAATGGACATTATTCCAAAAGCGCTCATTATTTTCTTGAAATTGCTTCCAATCACTGAGCAACTCATGGTTATTGGTATTTGTGTCATTGATGGCTTGCATCAATTGTTGTAATTGAGCATCATTCTCAAGTCTTTCATTGAATAAATCATCAATGATGTTTTTGCCATAGCCTCTTCGTTTCATCCAAAGAGCATCAGATAATGATTCTGTATTGCTTTCCTCTAGGGTTTTAGGAATAGCATTTTGAGTTTTCATGGCGATTACTTCTTTGTCATTGTTTGTGGAGCAAGCCATAAGAAGGAAGATCGTAGTCGAGATAAATAAAGAAAGCAGTCTGTTCATAAGTTCTAAAATGTAAAGACAAGTTATATATATGAATAATGAGTAGTACTTGGAAAGTTACTTGCTATCAAATCATTTCCTCTGCAAGCCCTTTTACGAAATAGGGTTTTCCACCATAAGAAGGATGACGTACGTAAATCGACTCATAAGGAAGATCCTTCAGTTGAGATTCTGCTTGTCTGCCAATGGCAAGAATCTTCTTCACTTTAAAGATCTCAAGGAGCTTTACCAGATAAGTCTTTCCCAGTTCCAATTCAGCCTTTTTAGGAGCACGATTGGTCAGGAGATTATCTTTGGTATGCGGATGAAATTGAAAGATATTCCAGATTAAGGGCTTCTGGTTATATTTGTCTAGTTCTTTCCAAACGATATTGGCAGACTTCTCTTTTTCAAGAGCATCCTTAGCATTAACAAAATCGTATTCTTGAGATTGGAAGAAAGGATTAGTAGCTACAATCTCTTCGCTGGTAAAGGGGATACCTGTTAGTTTGCACCCCTTGTAGCCTGGTGCTTCTCCCAACAGTAGTACTTCTGGTTGAAGAGTGTACATATGCGTTAGGTACTTTTCAAGGTTCGCTCTTCTGATTTTACTTTCCTTAGAGTTTCCGGCATAAAGGTTAGTTGCTTCTTCGCTTACGACCTGTTGAGAAAGTTCGTCAATGAAAGTTTTGATTGAATCCAATTGGTTGTATTTTTATAGTTGAAAATAGTGATGAAAACCCTGTAGAGTAGTCGCTATAGATAGGAGTATGCCCATACATAATAGACCATTCTTTAGAGTAGTAATATACATACTTTATACAGAGTTTTATGATAAAACTGTGTAAAAGTGATGAAAGATAATCCTATCGTATACTTCGTAAAACGTTGTTTTTGTATATAGGAATAAATATAGTACAAAACGGGTAAAAAATTAAGGACTTCTGGTGGTGCTACTGAATCTCATTTAAAGGTCTGAAAAGCAGCTATTTACCCTTCTATAATTAACTGTTTTTTGCAATGTGTTGATTTCCAGCATTTTTAATAGTTGAAAATAGTCAAGGTTACAAATTCGGTTACAGATGCCTTTGGGTCACGTTTGAGGTTACGGTACCTCTCTATGCTAAAACGAGCCCTGTTGCGGAGATCTTTTAAATCTATTTTTTTATCTAAATCAGTATTCCAAACAAGCTCTAAGCTACGAGGCATTGACTCGTTTTGATTACCATGAGCATGTCCATATAGAGGTGGAGAAAAAGAAAGTGTATAAGAGAAAGAAAGAAGTATTTATAGCTGTTTTTAAGTGATTAATTAAGGTTATTGTATTTTCGTATAGTTTAATCAGTATTAAAAGCGGCTTTATGGATACTTTTTCAAATTCACTTCCCACTCATGAATCGTTGCCAGTAGGTATTTTATCTCGTTGTTTTGACAATACCGATAAGTCTTATAAGTTTTACTGGTTTCTATCCATTTTGGATCATATACAGGACAGCCCTGAAGCTCTTCATATTTCTTATGAGGAACTTTTTACCAGAATGGTATCCAATGTGTGGTACCCATTGGATTTTTATAAACTGTCTTTTGGGAAGAATGATGCCTTTAAAAAGGTGGCGGAATACCTTTCAGGTAGAATAGAAATAGATCATCGGGTAAATGCCCGCCCACTTTTTGAGCAAATTAATGAAGGATTACAACAAGAGGAGTATAGGGAGATGTATCGCATGATGTATGCTATTCTGAAAGCCAATGTTCCTTATCGGTTTCAAAGCCCATTTTTTAGTGCAGAACTAAAAGGGATAAAAGATCATCGGAAAAATAAAAAAATTCAGGAACTGGCAGGGCAATACTATGGGATAGGATATGGAAAAGTATTCTATCGTTATACCGAGCGGGGGATAGAATTGGACGGAGCATGGAAGGAGTATTTCCTCCAACATCAGCCTATTTTAAGAGGATTCATTTTTTGGCATTTATTGAATTATGTGCAAAAGCATAATCCAAATGTCGTAGGACTGGTGCATAAGCTGGAAAAGCGAAAATCCAGAGACTTAAAACTTGCCCGTTCTTTTTGGGATATCTATTTACAGCACCGCGAAAGTGCCAAGTGTATTTATTCAGGTGAAGAGATTGTTATCCCTTATAGCATTGACCATTTTATTCCATGGAGCTATGTGGTACACGATCAACTGTGGAACCTTACTCCTATATCAGCCAGTGTCAACTCCTCGAAAAGTAATGCGTTACCTTCTTTGGAAAAGTATCTGGAATCCTTTCAGGTACAGCAATATGATGCTTTTCAGACAGTAGTCAGGGCCCATATCAAGAAAGATACGAAGCAGAAAATAATGGAAGACTACTTACAGCTTTTTGAGTGTTCTGAAGGAGAATTGCTGAATATTCCTCATCATCAGTTTGCTAGTAAGTTGGGAGATAAGGTTAAGATGAATGAACAGATGGCAGGGAGCATGGGGTTTGAAAGAGGTTGGAGGTTGGGCTTAAATCGGTAAGTAAGTGAATTCTATATTGAAAAGTGTCCATTGTGGTGGAGTCGATCTCACAGTCACTTGATTCCGAGGTGTTAGGGGAATATGAAGGGGCCAGGTGAAAAGGATATATATCAAACTATCATTTTAATCGCATAAGAATAATGCTTATTATTTTTTTGATGAAGACTAACCCCAAACGAACGACCACCATCATTTTTTACTGAGAGAAAGCATCGCATCTTGCCCAGAAATAACTGAATTAAAAACTGGACAAATGAAAAATGAGATACTTTACTTTTTAGGGATTCTATCCTTTTTATTGGGGGGCTGTAGTGTCCAACAGGAGGAGGAGCGGGATGTTTTTAGCTGGGACAATGCAACGGTTTACTTTGTTTACGTCGACCGGTTTTTTAATGGAAATATCAATAATGATGAGAACTATGGCCGGAAGAATGATTATGGTTCTTCTCTGAAAAATGTGGCGACTTTTCATGGGGGAGATATCGCTGGACTGACACAAAAACTAGAGGAGGGCTATTTTCGTGACTTGGGAATAACAGCGCTTTGGATCACCGGAGTATATGAACAAATCCACGGCTGGGTAGGAGGTGGAGATGCGAATGATTTTCCGCATTATGCCTATCATGGGTATTACCCTATGGACTTCACGAGCATGGACCGGAACTTTGGAACAATTGAAGAGTTTCGAACTTTCGTAGACCGGGCACACGAACAGGGAATTCGTGTGATTATGGATGCGGGGATTAATCATCCGGGGTACCAGACTTTACTGGATGCCGTCCAATACGATTTTGGTGGGGTAGACCTCACGGAAGCAGAAGCAGTAGAGCATATTGGAGGACTGACCAACTCAAAAGAAGAAAAGCAGCATTATCAAATCTATAGGTACTTACAGCATTTTGACTCGGCAAAAAGTGCTTCTTGGAATCAGTGGTGGGGATATGACTGGGTGCGTACCCCCGAAGAAGTGGATAAAGATCTATTGACGGAAAGTATTTTTGGTCTCGCTGATTTTAGAACGGAATCCAGAGAGAAAGTGGGGTTGCCGCCATTGTTACTCAATAAGTGGTCAATGGAACAAGGGGAGGATTTTATGCCATGGGTAAACCCTTCGGCATTGAAATATAGACAGAACGCAGATTATAGTCAGTCGGATTATGTGATTAAATGGTTGGCCGCTTGGGTGGAGGAGTTTGGAATTGATGGCTTTCGTTGTGATGTGGTAGAAAATGTGGACGATTTTCGCTGGTTACAGCTTAAGGAAGAATGTGACTTGGCTTTAAATCGATGGCGATTGAAAAATGCATCCAAAGAGGCTTCTCAATGGACAGAGGATTTCTGGATGACGGGCGATATCTGGGATGCAGACATTCGCTATTATTCCAATTATGCTAATCTTGGGTTTAGCTCTATTGTTAATTTTACCTTTCCTAAAGACGGTAACCTGGATGCCATTGGACAGCTCTGGCAGTATTATGCCGATTCTCTTAATACGAATCCAAATTGGAGTACGCTTAGTTTCCTGAACAATACCTATAAGCGAGATACCGACTTCTCCAAGATTGAAGAGGCGGCAGTTGCCCTATTATTGGCTCCAGGAGCTGTGCAGATCTTTTACGGTGATGAAGTGACTAGACCAGAAATGAAAACAGCAGCAACAGACCCAACCCATGGCTATCGATCCGATTTTGTTTGGAGACAAAATGAGGATGTGCTTGCTCATTGGCAAAAATTGGGAAAGTTCCGCAAAAAACACTTGGCAGTGGGTGCCGGAAAACAAGAAATGATAGCTCCGAATACCTATCGCCGCACTTACCAGAAAAGAACTATTTCCGATACGGTACTCATTAAGATTAAGTGTGAAGAGGTAGAAATAATGGAAGTAGCAGAGGCTTTTGCTGATGGAACACTATTGCGAAATGCCTATACCGGAGAGTTGGTGGAGGTGAAGGATGGAGTGGCGCGTTTTAATACCAAAAATGAAATATTACTGATTGAAAGAGCAGCTGCTCACTAGGGTTTATCACGGTTAATGGCTTATAAGCAGGGAAAAGCTCTTAAGGGGTTCAAGGAAGAAGGATAAAGGATTACTATCCATAGGTTTCTATTCCTTTATCCTTCTTTTTTCCTCCTTTATCCATTTGGAAGTAGTCCCTTTATTTCTATCAGAAAACTTAGTATTTAGCCCACTAGTGGGCCAATTGCTAAGTTTCCTTATAAAAAAGACATCTGCTCTAAGAGTTCAGTGTAGCCTGCGAGGCACGAGCAAGGCGAAACGCTCTTAGAGCTAAATAGCAGTAAACTATCAGTTTATTTAACGTTTAGTCCACTAGTGATGTGTTTTCACTCATACTGAGTAAACCGTGATACACGCTACTGAAAGTTTTTTTCAAACTATGGATTTCAAACAAGCTCTGAGCTTAACGTATCCTTTTATCTCGGCTCTAGTAAATCCCACTTATTCCCATACAAATCCTGAAAGATCACCACCGTGCCATAAGGTTCTACTCTTGGCTCTTCCAGAAAGACAACTCCCTGAGCTTTCATATGGTCGTAATCTTCCTGAAAATTATCCGTAAAAAGAATCATCAAGACGGCATCTCCGGCTTGCTTTCCGATGATTTCTTGTTGAAGGGGTGTTTCTGCTTTACACAATACCAAGGCACAATCCTGACTGTTTCTAGGCAATAGACGGATCCACCTTCTACCTTCTCCGTTGTCTATATCTTCTGCAATCTCAAATCCCAGGCAGGTCGTATAAAATGATAAGGCCTCTTCATAATCCCTTACCAGTAGGTTAATATTAGCTATTCTTTGCGACATCGTATGATTATATTTTTTCGCAAAAAAGGGTGAAAAGACTGAGGATAGCAATAGGGAAGGATATTTTCCTACAGGCTCTCTTTTTGACTTATTGGGGTGTAACTTGTTTATTGTCAATTTTGTATATCGTAATTTAGGATCTATTTTCAGATCCTTTTTGTTTCACTAAGAGCTTGTTTGGAATACTGATTTAGATAAAGAAAATTTCTATAACCTGTTCAAATCAAGTCAGATTTGAAGATAATAGTGGTTCTATTTGATGAGAATATGAGTTGATTTGAATAGTTATTAGAGAGATTTTCTTTCTGAATCAGTACTCCAAACAAGCTCTAATGTTCTAAATACAAAAAGATGAAAACATATAAGTCGAAATTTGGATACGGTATCATAGGATTTGTAGTACTGATTTTGTCTTCTATTCTTCTGTTTATGATTTACCAAAATGAATCTACTGAGACCATTGTGTCTGTTGCAGGAATTCATCTTTTGGTTTTGGGATTCTGTCTTTATCTTAACTTTTCTACTAAGTACACTATTACAGACCAGGGACTTTTAAAGGTTCGATGCGGCTTTCTATACAGTAAGGAAATTGATGTTATGAAAATTAAGTCTATTAAAAAATCAAATAATCTTATCTCTTCTCCTGCACCTTCACTAGATAGGGTTGAAGTAGCTTATGGGAAATATGACGTGGTTATCATCTCTCCTAAAAAGAAAGTGGAATTTGCTGATCATTTAACTCAAATAAATCCAAGTATTGAAAATTGCATTGACGGAATCAGAAACCCTTCAAAATATGGTATTTAGAGCTTGTTTAGAATACGTCTTCAGATAGAAAATTCCTCTAATCACTGTTCAAATCGACTCAAATTTTCGGTAAATAGAACCACTATTCTTCTCAAATTTGAGCCAATTTGAACAGGTTATAGAAATTTTCTCTATCTAAATCAGTATTCCAAACAAGCTCTTAATGCAATTCAATAGTATTCAATCTAAAGTCATCCCCCAACTATTTTTTTTTGATATCTTTGCAGAATGAGCACATTTGAAGATTTCAAGATCAAAAAACAGTTATTCAATGCCCTTACGGAGTTGGGGATTGAACAGCCTACACCAATACAGGAGGCTTCTTATTCGACCATTCTTGGCGGTTCAGACTTTGTGGGAATAGCACAAACAGGAACAGGTAAGACGATGGCTTATTTACTGCCTATTTTACAGGACTTGAAGTTCTCTAAAGATCCTCATCCCAGAATACTTATCCTGGCACCGACCAGAGAACTGGTGATTCAGATTGTAGAGCAAATTGAACAATTGACCGCTTACATTACGGTAAGGGTGGTAGGAGTCTATGGTGGTAGTAGCAATATCAACAGGCAAAAGCAAGCAGTTGCTGAGGGAGTAGATATTCTTGTGGGTACGCCTAGAAGGCTTTATGACCTTGCCCTGACCAATGTGCTAAGATTGAAATCCATTAAAAAACTGGTGATTGACGAGGTGGATGTCATGCTGGATTTTGGTTATAAAACACAGCTGAAACATATCTTTGAGTACTTGCCAGAGAAACGCCAAAATATTCTATTCTCGGCGACGATGACACCTTATGTGGATGGACTGATTGATGACTTCTTAGTCAATCCTGTCAAGCAAACCATGGCGGTCAGTGGTACTCCGGTGGAGACGATTACACAGGAAGCGTATGCTGTTCCTAATTTTTATACCAAGGTAAATTTACTGAATCACCTGTTGAGCGATAAAGAAACACACCATAAGGTATTGATCTTTATCCGAAGTAAGGCGATTGCAGATAAATTGGCCGAAACCCTGGATTTCTTTGCCGAAACCTCCGTGATTCATTCCCGAAAAGAACAGAATCACCGTGTCAAATCTATAGAGAAATTTGAGGAGGGAACAAGTAGAATCTTAGTCGCTACCGATGTGATTGCCCGAGGGATTGATATTGATAATATCAGTACGGTGATTAACTTCGATACCCCTATGTATCCGGAAAACTATATTCACCGAATTGGACGAACGGGTCGAGCCGGACAGGAAGGGCATGCCATTCTTTTGTTTAGCGAGAAGGAAGTCGAGTTCAAGGAGGCGATTGAAGACCTGATGAACTATCGTATTCCACTGCGTGAACTTCCGGAAGAGGTCAGTATTTCAGAGCAACTTATTCCTGAGGAAAAGGATAAGCCAAAGGATTGGTTTGAGGAAGAGCCTATGCCTGCACCTTCTTCTGATGTAGGTCCTTCATTTCACGAGAAGTTGCCTAAAAACAATCGTGAGAAGCAGGAGAAAAAAAGCTACGGTCAAAAAATGAAGGAGAAGTATAAAAAGCCTATCCGTAAGGGAGATAAGATCCAGAACTTGAAGAAAAAGAAGCGGAAGAAAAGATAGTAATAGTTGATTGGTGATCGGCTCGTTAAGTTTGAAAAAATAACCGACAGTTGAGGCGGCTTGCACCGCTAGTTGAGTGGCACTGTGTGCCGTTGAGAAGCCCTTCGGGCTGTTGAGAAAGATCAGTACTGCAAAATCTCAACGTGCGAAGCATATCTCAACGGAGCGGAGCTCCACTCAACGGCACACAGTGCCACTCAACAGAGCGGTTGGGTAGTATGATGAGTAAATATTCAACCTTAACGAGCTGATCACCAATTATTTTTTAGCCAACGCATTAATCTCTGGATTCTCCAAATGCTTCTGTGTCTGTGGATAACGTACACTATTAATCATGGCTTTCCCTACCTTCACGCTGCTGGTAATGGAGTCAAACTTTCGAAAGAGTGGAAATAGTGGACGGAAGATCACATACAACGCATTGTACCAGCCGGTACTTGACTTGACACCCTTTTCAGGAATGATCATTCCCGGACGAAAAGCATAGGCATCCTTGAATCCCATAGTGAGGATAGCATTCTCTGTTTTTCCTTTTACTCTGGCCCACATAATCTTTCCTTTTTCAGAGCTATCGGTACCTGTACCGGATACATAATTGAAGACCATATTCGGGTTTAACTCCTTGAGTAATGTGGCCATATGAACGGTCATGGTATAGGTAATATGCGTATACTGCTCCTCACTCAATCCTAATGCCGATACACCCATAGAATAGAAACAAGCATCATATCCTTGAAGATGCTCCTTGATAGGGTTGAGGTTGGCAAAGTCGGAGTGAAGTATTTCTTTTACCTTGGGGTGGGTTATACCTGTTGATTTGCGGTTCAGTAATAAGATATCGGATACCTCTGCACTCTCTATACATTCCAATAATATTCCTTTACCCACCATGCCAGTGGCTCCAGTAATAATCACTTTCATATTTCTGTTGATCTAGTTTACCTTAAAAGTTAGAGCTTGTTTGAAACAGTATTTCAAACAAGCTCTTAGGTATACGGTAGAGTGAGGTATTAGGTTGGTCGATTAAGATTGAAAAAATAACCGTCATACTACCCAACAGCTTTGTTGAACCGTTGAATCGTTGAATTTCACCTTTGGTGAGTTGATTCGAGTTGATAAATTGTATGAGTACATATATTTATTATCAATCAACAGTTCAACTCGAATCAACGAGTGAAGCTCAATTCAACGATTCAACGGTTCAACATATGACGGTTATTTATTCAACTTTAATAAGCCAGCTCTAATACGTCTCTGTAAGTGTAATGCTCTTCACGGCAATTTCACCGTAGGCATCCAAAGGTTCATTATTATACCCTGTCTTGAACTCACTCAAGAAAATAGAGGATTGCGTATAGCAGCCTACCTTGAAGTAGCCTGTAGCATCGGAAGAAGCCCATGTTTTGCTGTAAGAAGTACTGCGATCCAGGTTTTCGATAAGACAGGTGATGTCTCCATTGTCTACGGTTACCGTAACTCTTAGACGTTCTCCCAAACTATAGTCCAGAGCATTGGCGGTATCTTTATTGGTTTCGTTCCAAATAATATAGACCCCTTGGTTGGCATGATATTGTACTCGTAGGGGTTCGTCCACAGGACCGTGGATCTGTACCATACTTACCTCTGGTTTTTCTACTGGAAGGTGAGTTACCCTAAGTTCTGTTTGTAGGTATTGATAATCATTCACAGACCAGTAATTGTCTCCTCCTCCTACACGCTGGCGAAGCTCGGAACGAGGATACTTGGAACCACTTGTTGTAGCTCCGGCACAATGTCCCCTAAAGTATACTTCTCCGTTGGCAGCATAGAAGTAAGGAGTATAGGTATAATCAATAAGGTTTGCATCTTTCACTTCATGCGCATTTTTGTTGCGTGAATCAACGTTAGGAGCATCAGCACTGTCGTCTCCGTTGGCATCTACAGGCAGGGTGATTTTCCAATCTACCAGACTAGGAATAATATCCGTTGGATAGACCTCGTTGCCTCCATTGTTAGGGACATCATCCCCGTTATTTCCGTAAGCAGTAACTTCTGTAATACTATTCCATGTGTTGCTGGAGTTGCCATGTCCGACGATACGAATATAACGAGCCGGTGTACTGGTAAAATCATAAGATTCCGGATCCAAGGTATTGCCACTACTACTACCCGTATATACTTGAGATAGGTTGCTTGTTGAAGACCCCAGTAAGATGTCGAAGTAAGAAGATCGTTCATTGCCTTTATACCAAGCGATGTCCAGACTACTGACCGTGTCTACACTCCCTAAGTCTAGGGTAATATAAGCTCCATCACCATTTCCAGACCAACGTGTGTTAAGGTCGCCATCCAGTACATTAGAGGCTACGTTGCCATCATCAATAGAGGCTGTCGCAGAAGCAATACTCAAAGTGGTTGAGGTAGGGGGAGTATCCACAGTGCCTACTTCATAGAGTTCAAAAGCGTCAAAACGTCCTTCTCCACCACCATAGGCTGCAAATATATCTACAGTGGTGGCCGATCCGGTCTCAAAGGTAACGCTCACTTTACTCCAGTCACTGTGATCGCCTACATTTTCATAAGTAGTACCGTTGAGGGTTGCGCCAATTTTTCCTTTTCCTTTAATATAAGCGCTTAGTTCATAAGAAGTATTGGCTTGTACTGTGGCGGATTGTACGGCTTTTCCAGAGGCTCCCGTGATTTTAGCAGACTTGGTTCCAGCATAGGCATCACTAGAGATGGCTGAAGGGTCGGTATCTGACCAACCTGACCAGTCGCTTTCAAATCCTGGGTTACTGAGATTCTGCGCCACCCTTGCGGATGATTGATAGGTGTTGTTGGGGAGAGGAGAGAGCGGTGCGTGAGTTGAGGCTTGTTTAGTACATGCAAAGTTCGTCAGTGCAAGCAGTAGAATAGCTACTGCCTGACAGATGTTGTGTGTGTTCATTGGTGTTGTTTTGTTACGTAAATATTTATTGAGTTATTAGTAAACCAGTGATTGGTTAACCAATTATAAGTAAGTAATATTTTTCCTACTTATAAAAGTATTTTTCATAATTAAACTTTAATAATCTGATTATTAGTTATTTAAATTTAATTATAAATGTTAGGTGAATAATAGGGTAGTGAAATAAAAAGTAAGAAAAGTGAAAAAAAAACGAAAAAGCTTGGTTATGTGTCAAACATACGTTTTATTTGGTTAACCAATTACCAGAAACCAAAAAGTAAGTAATATGTCAATACTTGAAAGTTTAAGAGAGATCAGTATTGAGAAGCCTTCGGATGTTATTATCCGACAGATTCGGGAGTTGATTACTTCTGGGCAGCTCAATCCGGGAGACACCCTTCCTTCAGAAAGGAAGTTGTCTGAGAAGTTTGGCGTAGGAAGAAGTTATGTTCGGGAAGCGATCAAGAAATTGGAGTTTTACGGCATTCTTCGCACCAGTCCTCAAAGTGGCACAACCGTCGCTGGAATGGGTATGCAGGCTTTGCAAGGCTTGATTACCGATGTACTGAAGATGAATCAGGGGGACTTTCACTCTTTGGCAGAGACTAGGGTGATTCTGGAAACCAATGCAGCGAAACTGGCAGCAAGCAGAAGGACAGAGGAGGACATTGAGCGTATGGAAGCGGCCTTGCTTAATTATGAGAAATCTGTAGCGGAAGGTTCCTCTGCGGTAGAAGAAGATTTGATGTTTCACTTGTCTATCTCAGAAGCGGCCAAGAATGGAGCATTGAAGAACTTACTGATGATTATCGTTCCCGATATCCTGACCTTCTACAACAAAGAAGAGGTGTGTGGAAAGGGAAGGGCAAGACAAGCGCTGGAGGAACACAAAGCGATTCTTCGTTATATCAAGGAAGGAAATGCGGAAGCGGCAGAAACGGCCATGTATGAACACTTGCAAGATGTGTTGATGCATAGCATGAAGCAAAGGACCTTGGTGTAATACAGTACAAGGGATATGCCTGGGAGTTATATTGAATGCCATTTTTTCATTACAATATATCGTGAGTCCATGTTTCAATGATATGGCCAGGAAATAGAAATAAAAACAAATATTACTTCACCCCTACTGCTTGGGGGAAACATAAAACTATTAAACAAAAAGAACACCAATAAACTATTTATCAAACTGCTGTAGGGGCGCAACGATCAGGCAGGGAGATAGATTTTAATATCTAATCAATAAAAAAAAGAGAGGCTTTGGGGAGCCTCTCAACACAATACGATCAGTAATCTTCACGAATCGTTTATTTAATTTATCTACTATGCTTACGACACATACGTTAGGGCTAAGAGTTTGGGTAACGAGACTTTTAGCTTGCCTGCTACTCTATTGCCTAAATGCTACGGCAATAGCACAATCAAGTAACCAGGTGATCTCCGGAAAAGTTTTGTCCTCGGATACCAATGAACCATTACCGGGGGTAAACATTCGAATAAAAGATACCATCAAAGGAGTAGTCTCTGACTTCGATGGTGCGTTTACCTTAGAAGTAGCTCCCGGAGAGATCTTGCAATTTAGCTACATTGGGTATGAGACGCAAGAAGTAACTGTGGATAATCAGACCTCTTTGACAATTTCTTTGGTACAAGACCTGGAGCAATTGGAGGAAGTGGTGGTTATCGGATACGGTACTCAAAAGAAATCACATCTAACCGGATCAATTTCCAAAGTAGAAAATGAAATGCTAGACCAGATTCCAACAGCACGCGTGGATGAAGCATTGATTGGTCAGGTTTCAGGAGTAAATATTCAAATGACGAACCCACAGGCGGGTGCTGCGCCAACCATCAGGGTAAGAGGGGTTGGTTCTATTAAGGCTAGCTCTGAACCTTTGGTTGTAGTGGACGGGGTCGTTGTAAATGGAGACTTCCTGGCCAGTATTGATATGACCGATGTGGCTTCTGTAGAAGTATTGAAGGATGCTTCTTCTGCTGCTATCTATGGTTCTAGAGGTGGTAATGGGGTCATTATGATTACAACCAAGTCCGGTCAGGCAGGGAAGACTAAGTTCTCCTTCAACTCATATTATGGTCAGAAGTATATTCCAGTCAAAAAGGACTTCTTGCCTTCACTAGCTGATTGGGAAGCTCAGGTATTGGCGTCCGACGGAGATACTGGACGTCTGGAATACATCAAAGCATTGGGTACAGAGACCAACTGGCAAGAAGTAATGTTTGATGGTGGTAGCGTACAAAACTATTCGTTGAGCGCAAGTGGAGGTAGTGAAAATACCAAGTTTAGAGTATCCGGTGGATACATGTCAGATGATGGCGTTTTGTTGACCGATTCATATAACAAACTAAACTTCCGATTGAACTTGGATACGAAGTTGAATGATCGAGTAAGTGTAGGAATTAAGTTAAACCCTTCTTATACACAGAAAAGATTATTCCCAATTGGCGTACACGATGCGCTGAGGCAGTCACCATGGTTGCCATTGTATCATGACGAGCATACGATACAGTTCGTGGATAGAAACAAATATCCAGATGTTAAGGTGGGAGATTATGCGATGGAGCGTCATTTTGATAACCATCCTGATTATACCAATATCAGTACTACTTCTAATGCCAGTCCGTTGGCAAAGGTATTGGAGAGAGACCGTAGAGAGAATACCTTGAAGGTCTTTACGAATGCCAATGTAAAGGTGAAACTAGCGAAAGGATTGAACTTCAAGACGTCCATTGGTGGTGATTACATGAGCAGAGTAAGAGATTATTGGACAGGCACAAAAGCAGACCGTCGTGGCGCTTCCAGAGCGGAACTGCAATACCGCACATACAATAACTTACACTGGGTCAATGATAACGTGTTGACTTATAACCTTGAAGTGGGAGATCATGAAATGAATGCTGTAGCCGGGATGTCTTTTGAAAAATGGCAATACGAGTCTTCAGAGGTATTGGGTACAGGATATGAGTTTGACTATATCCGTACGATTAATGCCGCAAGTGTGATCGCAGAGGGAGATGGTGTGAAGTCTGCTGTGGCCTTGCAATCGTTTTTCGGAAGGGTCAACTACGCTTTCCAAGGGAAGTATTTAGCTTCCGTGAGTGCGAGAACAGACGGTAGTTCGAAGTTTGGCTCAGATTATAGATATGGTTTCTTCCCTGCATTCTCTTTAGGTTGGAGAGTAAACGAAGAAGGATTCTTGAAAAACAGTGACCTGATTTCTAACCTGAAAGCAAGATTCAGCTACGGTACGACGGGTAACAACAGTGGTATCGGCCCTTATGATCACTTGGGACTACTGTCACCAGGAAGTGCAGTGATGGATGGAGGTATCGTGACCAGTTTCTATCCAAATAATATCGCTAGCCCAGAGTTGAGATGGGAAAAGCAGTTGGAGATCAACCCAGGGGTAGACTTTGGATTCTTGGATAACCGCATCTATGGTTCATTCGATTGGTATCAAAGAACCAGTGACGATTTATTGTTGCCACAACCAATTCCTTCTGTGACAGGCTTCTCAGAAACGACGGTCAATATGGGAACAGTGGAAAACAGAGGGGTAGAAATTGAGCTAGGAGTACACTTAATTACCAACAAAGATTATTCATGGACAATCTCAGGGAACCTATCACAAAATAAGAACACCTTGGTGGATTTTGCTGGGGTAGATGACTTGATCTCTATTGTAGATAGCAAACGTCCAGCAGAGTGGATCGCTTCAGTAGGACAACCTATTTCTTCTTTCTATGGCTATGTAATGGAAAAGGAAATTGCTCCTGAGTATCTGAAGAATTCGCTTTATCCAGTAGGTGGGCAGTCTCAGGATGTGTACGTAAAAGACTTGAATGGTGATGGAGAGATCACGCCGGATGACCGTACAATTTTGGGATCACCATATCCTGACTTGGTATGGAGCGTAAGCAACACGTTTAAGGTAAGAGATATTGACTTCTCATTTATGTTCCAGGGATCACACGGTGCAGAGGTTAGAAATATGGACCCTCAGTACGTAAACAATCAGTTCTCAGGAAATCAGGATTACAACGACGAGTTCCCGGATGCTGATAAAGTAGTACAGCGTATCTTCACCGATGATATTGTACAAGATGCTTCCTTTATCGCATTGCGTTCATTGAACTTGGGCTATACAATGCCAAAAGCATGGGTAAACAAGATTGGCGCGGAGAAATTGAGATTCTATTTCTCAGGACAGAACCTACTGTACTTGATGTCAGAAGAGTACTCTAGCTTCAACCCGGAAGGAATCAATCAGGGACAGGATAATCCACTGACATATGGATATCAGCGTGGTGCTGCACCAATTCCAAGATCTTATACTGTAGGCCTTAACCTTGAGTTTTAAACGGAAAAAATACCATGAGAAAAATACTAAACTATACGCTATGTCTGGGATTGATGACCGCAACCTTGTCTTGTGAGTCTTTCCTGGATGAGAAGCCAATCTCAGCATTGGGAGATAATGGATTCTACCAAAACGATGGAGAAGTAGAAGCGGCAGTCTATGCGATCTACGATGGGTTGCAAGAGGTTGTTCAGGAAGAGTATGCCTTGACAGAAATGCGCTCGGATAACTCCGGTACCAAAAACTCAGAAGGAGAGTGGGCACAGTTCGAAAACCTTAATATCGATATTAACAATAGTGTGGTCGCAAGGTATTGGGCCAACTATTACAAGGTGATTTTCAGGGCGAACACCATTCTGGAGAACTTGGATGCTGTGAAAGATGAGTCACTTCGTCAGCAATTTGAAGGGGAAGCGAAATTTGCAAGAGCAATGGGACACTTCTATTTGGTAAGCCTTTTCGGGGATATTCCTTTAATTGATAAAGTAGTGTATACCTCGAATCAGGAGGCCTTCGCAAGAGTAGCGTCTTCAGCAGTATATACTGCGATCACTAACGACTTGACAGAAGCAGCTGCATTACTGTTGGATAGGGGAGCCGTGGCTGAAGGACGCGCAACCAAAGGTGCTGCACAAGCATTGCTAGCAAAAGTATACCTAACACAAGGAATGTATGCGGAGGCAAAAGGATTATTGGATGCTTTAATGTCATCCGGAAGTTATGCCTTGGTGGATGACTTCAACGATGTCTTCTATAATGAGTTGAATGATGAGATCATCTTTGCGATTCAGTACCTGGATGACAATGAGGCAGAAAGCCAGATTTTCTCCTTGGAGTTTACAGCACTAGGAAAGGCGAGCGGTCTAAACTATGCAACGAATGATCTTCAGGATCTTTATGTAGCAGAGGATTTGCGTTTGGCAACAACCCTGACAGAAGACAAGAGAGCAACGGCTAAGTTCCTGACACAATCAAGCAATGCAGAGCTTTGTGGCAATGATTGGATTGTCCTAAGGTATTCGGATGTACTGCTGATGTATGCAGAAGCCATTCTGGCAGGAGGAAATGCGACGACTGATGCCGCTGCATTGTCTGCTGTAAATGCTGTTCGAGCTCGTGCAGGCTTGGCTGACCTGACAGAGGTAACAAAAGAGAACTTGCTTTTGGAAAGAAGATTGGAGTTCGCTTTCGAGAATCAGCGATGGTTTGACCTGCAGCGTTTCGGAGTGGCAGAGCAAGTGTTGAGTGCTTTTGCACAAGCAGAGGGATTCACCTTTGAGCCAACTTCTTTGTTGCTGCCTATTCCTCAAAGAGAGATCAACGTAAGTAGTGGATTGCTAGAACAGAATCCAGGCTACGCAGGAGGTAATTAAGTTGGTTATTTGACAGCACAATGCTGTCATAGAATATATTGTAGGCCCTCGCCTCACGGCGAGGGTCCACAAAAAGCTAGAAAAGAACATCACAGTAACTCTAAGTTTTCCATTGACTGAATGGAGGTAAGAGATTTTTTAAATTATTACGTGTATATATAATAGTTATTAATAATAAAAATACTGGAGCTATGTGGAAGTATATCTTACAACTATGGGTGGCAGCTACCTTACTTTTTTCTTGTGAGCAACACGGACGTATACTGGTCAAGGATACAGCAGCACTGCAGGAGGCGATTGCTGATGCAGCAGCTGGAGATACGATTGTGATGCAGGAAGGAAAGTGGAAAGATGTAGACTTGAAGTTTGTAGGAGAGGGGACAGCAGAGGCTCCTATTGTACTGATGGCAGAAAAGGAAGGGAAGGTAGTATTGACAGGAAATTCATTCTTGGAAATAGGGGGAAGCTACTTGGAGGTACATGGCTTGGTGTTTAAAGAAGGGTATGCCAAGAAACGTAGTGTCATTCGATTTAAGTCAGGAAAAGCATTGGCCTTTCATTCTCGTTTGACCGCTTGTGTGATTGATGGGTTCAATCCTCCTAATCGTTTTGACAAGAATTATTGGGTAGAGGTACACGGTCAGCACAATCAGATAGACCATTGCTACTTTGGGGGAAAACTCAATAGTGGCGTAACGTTGGCGGTGCGATTGAACGATAAAAGAAGCTTGAATAACCACCATAAAATCATTAATAATTACTTTGGTCCTAGACCTAAGTTGGGATCTAACGGAGGTGAAACCTTAAGAGTAGGGGTATCCACTTATTCGTTGGAATCATCCAACACCTTGATCGAAAACAATTACTTTGATCGCTGTAGCGGAGAGGTAGAAGTGGTTTCTATCAAGTCATCCGATAACATTATCAAAGGAAATACATTCTATGCTTGTGGAGGAGTGCTAGCACTACGTCATGGGAATAGAAATCAAATTCTGAATAACTACTTCTTAGGCGAGAACGAACCAAATACAGGAGGAATTAGAGTGATTAATGCAGGACATACGATTGAAGGAAATCACTTTCAGGAGCTAACTGGACAGCGATTCTTTGGAACAATTCCTGTGATGAACGGAGTACCCAATTCTCTGATCAATCGTTATCACCATGCACAGGATGTAAAGATTACCAACAATCATTTCTTCTACTGTGATTATATCACATTGGGAGTAGGCGCAGACAAGGAGCGTACCGAGGCTCCAGAGAATATCGTATTTAGCAATAACCTATTTTATCATCCCGAACAGAAAACATTAATTACCTCAAAAGTGCCACTGAGTGGATTTACTTTTGAAAACAATACCTATCGTAACCGCTCAGGCCAATGGCACTGGAGTGGTATGAAAGCGACAGATAATATATATAATAAGGACGAAAACGGATTATACAGTAACGTTGACTATCAACCTGTATTGACAGCAACGGCCCAAACTGCAGGACCTGCCTGGTATAAAAACACCGGGCAGGCAGCAGTGGCCAAAGGAACGAACAAACGTGTCAAGAGCCAATTCCAGCAAGCGATGGCAGAGGCACAAGAAGGAGATACCTTGACGTTGGAGATGGAAGAAGTACGCTTTGAGGAGCCTATTGTATTGACAAAAACAGTGGTCATCCAAACGGAAAAACAGAAGAAGGTGACGTTTAGATATCCAGAAAATGAGAAGCAACAGCCTTTCTTTATCATAGATAATGGTGGAAGCTTATCGGTAAGCGGAATTCGTTTTGAAGGACGTTCCTCTAAAGGAATAGCTAAGTCAGCCATTCGAACGGTACAGCAGCCGATGATTCAACACTATAATTTGAACGTAGAATATTGCGACTTTGTAGACTTTGATGCCTCCAAATACTGTGCATTCGAAGCAGCTGCCAGTACGTTTGCAGATACCGTAGCTTTCCGTCATTGTACGTTTGAAAATATCTCGGGTAATGCGATTAACCTGAATGGAGAAAGAGAGCAGCAAGGGAAGTATAATGCTGAGTATGTGGTGATGGAAGACTGTAAGTTCTACAAAGTAATGGGAAGTGCCTTGGCAGTAACCAGAATGGGGAATGACGAAAGTACAACGGGGCCAAAGGTCAACATCAATCGATGTGAGTTTGTAGAGGTCAATAATAAGGAGCTGGGTAGTGTCCTGCTACTATGGGGAGTACAGCAACTCCATATCGAAGATGTATTCTTTCAGGATGCCGGAAGAAGTGGACGTATCATAAAGTTTGAAGATCCGGCTTGGGCGAATAGTTATATTGATTATGTGTTAGCCTTGAATTCAGGAAAAATAGAAACATTTTATCCTAGAGCAGGAAAACATATCTATCAGTATCCAGAAGGGAATTACACTCCGGAAAAGGTGGAGCAGTGGAAGAAGACACTAGCGAAAGGGCATTACTTAGGAATGCCTGTCGCAGAGGAATCATTGACTTTAAATGCGCGTAAGGATGTGGAATAAGGGATTGATCATTGGATGGATATGGAGCTGTTGCTTGGCAACCGTTGCTTTTGGGCAACAGCATCCTACTTTAACCTTGACCAAAGAGGGAGTGCAAGACATCCGAAAGCAGATGCCACAGGCCCCTCTTTTTATGGAGACACTGGAGCAGATGCAACAGAAGATTGACAAGGTAGTAAGGGAGGAGATAGCAGTACCTGTACCGAAAGATCCGGCAGGAGGGTATACACATGAGAAGCATAAGGAAAATAGTCGGTTGATGTATCAGGCTTCGGTTCTGTATCAACTGACAGGAGAACAAAAATACGCAGGGTTTGTCACCGAACTATTGGAGGCGTATGCGGAAATGTACCCTACGTTACTAGAGCACCCTATCAAGAAATCATATGCGCCAGGAAAGTTATTCTGGCAATTGCTGAACGAAAGTGTGTGGTTGGTATATGTAGCGCAGGCATATGATGGTGTATATGATTACTTGACGGAGAAGCAAAGGGAACGTATTACGACTGACTTGTTAAAGCCCTTTGCTCATTTCTTGTCAGCAGAGAATCCTGAGGTATTTAACCGGATTCATAACCATGGCGTTTGGGCAGTAGCAGCTGTAGGGATGACAGGATATGTGCTGGAGGATCAAGCGTTGGTCAATAAGGCACTTTATGGCATGGAACTGACGGCAGGGATTGCCCATAAAGAAAAAGGAGAGGCAGGGTTTTATACCCATTTGGATGCCTTGTTTTCGCCAGATGGGTACTATACGGAAGGACCTTACTATCACCGATATGCCTTGACCCCGTTTATGCTTTTTGCTTTGGCGATTGAAAATAATGAGCCAAAGCGACAGATCTTCAAGTATAGGGATGGTATTCTGCTAAAAACAGTAGAGACACTTTTACAGCTTACCAATGTCGACGGAACATTTTTCCCATTCAATGATGCGATCAAGGGAATGGATTATACGACCAGTAGCTTGGTAGCAGGGGTAGATCTTTTATATGCTTATGGGAAAAAAGATCCTGCATTACTCTCTATTGTGGAAGAGCAAAATACGGTACTGTTGAATCAGGCAGGCTTAAACGTAGCCTTAGCATTGGCGGATGGAAAACAGCAACCTTTTAATAGAACGTCTTTGGTGATTACGGATGGGAGCTCAGGAGATGAAGGAGGAATAGGAATCCTTCGTACGGGAAAAGGAAAAGAGCAATGGACCACTTCCATGAAGTATACCTCTCACGGGTTGAGCCACGGGCATTTCGATAAGCTTTCTTTACTGATGTATGAAGGAGCACAGGAGATTTTGCAGGATTATGGAGCGGTGCGCTATGTCAATGTCAAGCAAAAAGAGGGAGGACGTTACTTGCCGGAGAACAAGACCTGGGCACATCAGACGATAGCCCACAATACCCTGATTGTTGACGAAACATCACATTATGATGGGGATAAAAGAAAATCTTCCAAGCATCATGGGGTATTGGTTTATGCACAGCAGGAGAAAGAGTTTCAGGCATTATATGCCATGGATACGACCGCTTATTCAGGGGTGCGTATGGGCAGAAAATTGGTGATGATAGAAGGAACTTCAGACAGGGAGGCAGTAATGCTGGATGTCTTTTCGGCTGAAAGTGAGGAAGTGCATCAATATGACCTGGCCTATCATTATCAAGGACAGGTGATGAATGCTGATTTTATAGAAAGTACCGCCAATCAGCAAATGCAAGTGTTGGGACAATCCAATGGGTATCAACATCTATGGAAAGAAGGAGAGGGAATTAGCCAAGAGAGCAATACGACTTTTACATGGCTGAAGGGAAATCGCTTTTATAGTATAGCGAGTATTAATGAGACAGGTACTCGCTATCTCTTGGGCAGGTTAGGAGCCAATGATCCTAAGTTCAATTTGAGAAGGGATCCTGTCCTGATACAACGAAGAACAGGGAAGCATGCTCGCTTCATTAATGTGATTATACCACATGGTGGACGTAATCAGGTCACTGAGTTGACAAACCGAACAGAAACTCCTATCGCTGAAGTAAAGGAGCTAACCTTAATGAAAGGATATGAAGGAGTAACGATAACGTGGAAAAATGGAGAAGAATTACAGGTGTTTTGGTCAACAGAAAAGACCATGACCAAAGATAAACACCAAATAGAATATAAGGGGTACAAATACCAATGGGAAGGCCCTGTATATGTTTCAGCAATGAAATAAGAAATCAAAAAATCAATTACCTATATCAAAGAAAAGCATATGGAAAATAAAAAAACATTTCACCTGGACAGAGAGCAAGAATGGGAAGTAATGGGAGGTGGTATCTCCAGAAAAATCATGGGATACGATGAGACCATTATGATGGTGAAGGTGCAGTTTGAGGAAGGAGGAGTGGGTGCTCCCCATGAGCACTACCATGCACAAACGACCTACGTAGTAGAGGGGACATTCGAAATGACCATTGGGGACGAAACTAAAATGTTGAAGGGAGGTGATTCCTTTTACATTCCTCCTCATGTAGTCCACGGAGTGATTTGCCGCGAAAAAGGGATGTTGATTGATGTATTCAGTCCTGTAAGAGAGGACTTTCTGGATGGAAGTAAAGTATCGTATTTCGGAACCGAGGAAAATGCATAAACATGGAAGAGGTATATCATAAAGTAGCACCGGTAGAAGAGTCCCATAAGGGCGCTTCCCCTTCAGCTCCCTCCAAGAAAGGGTTCAAGCTGAAAGGATTGAGATGGTGGATTATTGGCTTGATCGCCCTGGCCACCATTGTAAACTATATTGACCGTTCTGCCCTGGGGATTATGTGGCCTACTGTGGCCAAGGAGCTAGGGATGGACAAGGGAGATTATGCCATTATTCTGAATGTGTTTATGGTGGCCTATGCCTTAGGGCAATCTTTATCAGGAAAGTTGTTTGATAAGGTGGGGACCCGTGTGGGCTATGTATTGTCCATTGGACTATGGGGACTTTCTACGATGGCCCATGCCTTGGCCGTTGGGTTGAGAAGCTTTAGCTTATTCAGAGTGACCTTGGGTATTGGAGAAGCAGGAAACTGGCCCGGAGCCGTGAAGAGTAATGCGGAGTGGTTCCCAATGAAGGAGAGAGCCATTGCACAAGGAATATTCAATTCCGGGGCTGCCTTGGGATCAGTTATCGCACCTCCTTTGATTGCGACCTTGTTTATCGCTTTCGGATGGAAAATCACCTTTGCCATTATTGGAGGAACGAGTCTTTTGTGGGTAATTCCTTGGTTGATCTTGAACAAGAAAGGTCCGCAGGAACACCCTTGGATTACCGATCAAGAAAGAGAATACATCAAGTCGGGACAGAGTGAGTTTGATCAGGATGTCAAGCATCAGAAAAGCATGAGTATGAGAGAGCTGTTGTCTTACAAAGCTTCTTGGGCAGTACTGGTTTCAAGATTCTTTCTGGAGCCGATCTGGTGGCTGTTCGTGGGATGGATGCCGATTTATCTGGCCGATGTATATGGCTTTGACGTAAAGCAGATCGGACTGTTTGCCTGGGTGCCTTACGTAGGTGCAGCCGTAGGAAGTATTGCCGGAGGATGGGTAGCAGGACTGCTTATCAAGAATGGTAAGACCGTAAACAGCGCCCGTAAGACAGTCATCACCACAGGAGGACTGATTATGTTTGCAGGCTTGGTGGTGACGGTTTTGGCCGCAAAATCAGCCTTAGCCTTTGTGATTATCGTCTCCTTCGTATTGCTAGGATTTCAGTTTGCCATTGGAAACATACAGACTCTGCCAAGTGACTTCTTCAATGGAGCTTCCGTAGGGAGTTTGGCTGGACTGGGAGGTACAGTAGGTGTATTCTCCGTGATCTTAATGAATTTCTTAGTACCTGTGATTGTAGAGCAGGTTTCCTATACACCCATTTTTGCAATGATTGCCCTATTTGTACCCTTAGGAGTCTTGGCAATCTACATGTTGGCTCGGGATATCAAACCGATCAAGTAGTGAAAATGACAATTAAACCCGACTACTGGGTATGAGGTATCTGTTTTCTTGTATACCTATTTGAAAACGTGGTAGGGACATGCCATTGGCATGTCCGGAACGTTTGAAAATGCATGAAAATTAGTTCATGTCTGATAGTCAGAATTAAATCATAAAAGCCTTTAATCGGGTCAAGAAAAAATTAACAACTAAAAAATAGAATTAATTATGAGTAGTTTATTTGGAAAGGTAGCCGTAGTAACAGGCGGTGCAAGAGACATCGGTAGAGCAGTTTCATGTAAGTTAGCCGAGATGGGTGCTAAGGTAGTCATCAACTATTATGACAACGTACAGGATGCAGAAGAAACACTTCGCCTTATTCAGGCAAAAGAAGGGGAGGCGATCATTGTACAAGGGGATATGATGAACAAGTTCGATGTGAAAAACCTGGTACAAACAGCCGTAGACACTTACGGAGAAGAGATTCATGTACTAGTCAATGTGGCAGGTGGGCTAGTAGGCCGTAAGCCAATCGAAGAACAGGACGATGAGTTTTATGACCTATTGCTAAACCTTAACCTGAAGACTGTATGGCAGGTCACTAAAGAAGTGAAAAACTATATGACTAACGGTGGCTCTATTGTAAACTTTGCTTCTCAAGCAGGTAGAGATGGTGGAGGACCAGGTGCTTCATTATACGCAACGGCCAAAGGTGCCGTGATGACCCTAACACGTGCATGGGCTAAGGAATTCGGCCCTCAGAAAATTAGAGTGAACGCACTTTGCCCAGGTATGATTGCCACCAAGTTCCACGATGATTTCACCAAGGATGAGGTAAGGTCCAAAGTGGCTGGTGGAACTCCATTAAGAAGAGAAGGAAATGCTGAAGAGGTAGCGGATCTGGTAGGTTACCTGGCTTCTGAAGAGTCAAGCTTTATCACTGGTAATAATATTGATATCAACGGAGGATTGGCATTCTCTTAATCATAAGAAGTCATTAGTAATAGAAAAGGCTGTTTCATCCATGGATGGGACGGTCTTTTTTTGTATTTCATGGTAATAGTTCTTGTATCTACAGAAGAAAACCATAGCACTTTACCGCTATCCTTCGTAACTTAAAGAAAATTGCTACCCTTCCACTGTAGATTACATTAACTATCAGGGATAAGTGATGTATTAATCGTCCAAGCCCATTTAAGGATTTAATCACAGGGAAGTACTTCTGGAGCAAGGTCACATATAGTGTAGAGTCCATTGCATGGCGCCCCTGAGCATCGCTTAAACTCATTAATGGGCATAATTTTCTTTTGGAGGTAACTGTTCTCTCGAATCCTACAAAAATGTAGTCAATACGAGAAGGAAGTAATTTGACCAGCTTGACAGAAAAACGTTTTTTCTGCCCTGTTCTTTATGTGCCTTGCTAAAACAAGGTAGTTTTTTCGTTCTTTTTTTGATGATTTTGAGCCTTTCATATAGTATCCGTTTGAAGGAAATATCACTTCTTTGAGTGCTGGGGCTGGTACGGGTTTCAAGTATACTTATAATGGGAAAGAGGAACAGGGGGAGACTGGGTGGTTGGATTACGGCGCCAGGATGTATGACCCTGCTGTGGGGAGATGGTTTGGGGTGGATCCGCTTTATCAATATACTAGTGGATATACCTATGTAGGAAATAATCCTATTAAAATGATTGATCCTACTGGTCTATGGGGAGACCCTTTTGATAAAGAGGATGGACTTCATCTTTAGACTTGCAGTGGCAACTATATGGAAATGGCGCCTCACTCGCTCCTGCATTGACTTTCTCACAAGGATTTGGAATTGGCCGTGATGTAGGGTGGTCCCTTTCGTTTTCAACTTCTTATTATATAGGACCAATGGGGGACCTTGATAGGAATAGGATGGAAACAATATCAATTACAAGTAAGAGACTTTATCCTCCAACTTATTTTCACTCTTCATCTTTAGGAATACCTACTTTATCTTCAACCTTTCAATTTGATACGAAAAACTACATTCATACAAGTAGTGTAGATGTGATAGGAACATCACTTTTAGATGGAGGAACTAGTGGAGTTTCGAATACATTTCTTATTTATGACTTTTATAATAATTCTAATTAACATGAATAACTATATCTATTTTCTTGTATTAATTTTACTTACATCTTGTGAAGCTTTTTCAACAAATGATGATAATACAATAGGTATTAAAGGAATTTTTCTTGAGATAAATCATGTACATTCAGGATGTTTTGAAATAAGCTATCTATCCAATGGATGTAAAAAGCATTTTCCTTTATGTAACCCAAAGGGGGGAGATTTTTTTAGAGGGGCTTTTCAAAAAGGTGATTCGATTATAAAACTACCGAATCAAGAATATTTTGACATATATCGAAATGGGAATAAAGTCAAAAAAATAAAATTTTCATATCCTCAAAATCTATTAGATCCATATAACTAAAAAATATAATATTCCCGTTCACACACAGTATATTTGAATAGATAATATTAATGGAAGGCTAACTCTATTTACTAGCCTTCCATTTTTTATATAAAGAATGTTGGTGCAAGGTTTACCTTGTACCTAAAATGACGAAAGCATTTGCTTTCGAGTCGCTTATTTCACGGCAATTCGGAATCGCTACACGACGTGCATACTTCCGTCATTTCTAGTCCAAGTTGAAACTTGAACTAGCATCATTCAATAAGACAGACACATCACTGCAAGTCTCTTGTACACTACATTTATCCTTGGGGTTACTTATCAAAACTCCAACTAGGTAACTCAGATAGGGGTGGGATTCATCTCGTCACTATACGAAACACGGCGATTTTTTATTCGATCTATCAATCCATCACCGACCTCCACTTCCCTCTCATACCATCCGAGCGTGGACGCTCGCCGAAAGCGCTTTTAGGTCGTAGCGTGGACGCTACGACCAGTATGGTGTGTTAATCCAACCTATTACCTATTTCCTGTCCGTAGGGGCATTCCTGCAGGAATGCCCCTACGGACAGGATCGGGATTCATATGGCCCCGCAATCCCCCCTCATAAACAAAAAAAAGCCACTCACAACATGTAAGTGGTTTTCAAATTTTTCGTTTTCAACATATTCCACACAAATAATTACTTAAAGTATTTTCTCAGCCTTTCCTTCCCTCAATTGGGCCACCGTTTCAATCACCTCTATGACTTTATCTTTGATAGCCTCTGGGAAAACGCCTTGGGTAGGGTTGGTAAACAGTTGGGAGCCTAGTCCCACACAGAATACCCCAGCATCAAACCATTGCTTTAGGTTTTCCTCTGTGGTTTGTACGCCTCCGGTAGGCATGATCTTGAGGTCAGGACAAGGTCCTAAGACACTTTTGACAAAGGTAGGTCCTAAGACACTTCCAGGGAAAATTTTAGTTAAGGGGGCACCTAGACGTTGGGCATTGATCACTTCGGTAAGCGTACCACAGCCCGGAATCCAAGGAGTACCATGTTGCTGACATAAAGCACCCACTTCAGGATCTAAGATAGGAGCTACGATAAAGTCAGCGCCTAGGTCTAAGTATACCTGACAAGTTGCCGTATCTAAGACAGACCCTATGCCCAAAGCCATTTCAGGGTAATATTGCGCTCTTTGTGCCAAAAGTTCCTTGAACACACTAGGGGCAGGAAGGCCTCGGTTGGTAAACTCAAAGGCCCTGATACCAGCTTCGTAACAAGCAGTAAGTAAGGAAACCATAAAAGAGGCATCTTCATGGTAGATCAATGGAAGAATACCCGTACGTTGTATTTTTTCTAGCACGATGGCTGAAGTGTTTGCAGTTTGATGCATTGGTTTTGGTTATTTTAATATGTTTTGTAAATCTTTCAGTCGGTTATGTTCATGTTGTTTAATTGAGCTTCGCTCGTTCATGATGTTTAGTTGAGTTTATTGTTTTTAGTTATTTTATTGAGCTTCGCTCAATGACTATTGCCTCATAGAGACAATGCAATGATCATCATACTAAATAGAAAGCGAAGCTTTCAAAAAAACAACAAACTCAGCTAAACACTATGAACGCAATTGCGAAGCGATTGCAATTAACATACGCCGTGTAGCGGTATGAACAAAGCGCTTATCGAGCAACTCTACCAGAGCTATCGCCTTCCATTAGTGGAAGAATTTCCTCCACAGAAAGCAAACTGGCATCTCCCAGAATAGAGTGTTTCAAAGCGGAGGTAGCGGCAGCAAAGTTGATGGTCTTCTGTAAGTCAGTACCGAAATTACGGAGCCCATAGATGATACCGGCAGTAAAGGAATCGCCAGCTCCAATACGATCAATAATACCATTAAGCTCATGAATCGGAGAGTGCTTGAACTGCTCCCGGTCAGCAATCATGGCAGACCATCGGTTATCGGAGGCACTGAGTGAACCTCTATGCGTGATGGCTACGGTTTTACACTGTGGAAAACGTTGCATCAGCAGGGAGACAAACTGTTGGTATTTCTCATAGTCCGGATCCATGGTAAAACGCCACCCAGGTACGGCAAGATCAAAAAATACCTTGGAGGCATTAACGTCTCCTATGATGACGTCACAGTATTCTACGAGTTCAGGCATAATCTCATTGGGGGGAATACCGTAGTTCCATAGTTTGTGACGGTAGTTTAAGTCCGTAGAGATAGTCACACCTGCTTTGCGGGCAGCTTTTAAAGCTTCCAAGGTCAAAGCTGCAGCAGAAGCAGAAACTGCTGGGGTGATACCGGACCAATGTAACCAGTCTGCTTGCTCAAATATTTTTTCCCAGTCAATACTTCCTGTAGGCAAGGTTCCGAAAGCGGAGTGGTCACGATCATAAACGACTTGACTACTTCTACTTAGGGCTCCATTTTCCAGATAATAAATACCTAAACGATCGCCGGTTTGTTGGATATGCTGAACGTCCACCCCATGACCCTGAAAAAAATGGAGTGCTTGTTTTCCTATAGGATTGTCAGGTACGCAGCTGATGATACTGCTAGGCTCGTTTAAGTAAGATAAACCAATGGCAACATTGGCTTCAGCACCTCCAAAAGTAATGTCAAATTGTTGGGTTTGCTGAAAGCGTAGTTTTCCGGGAGGGGATAGTCGCATTAATACTTCCCCGAAGGAGCAGACTTGTTTTTTCATGTGTTATTTCTAATTAGTGTAATCGATTGCATTAATTGCGAAATAAAAAACTTCCCTATGATAAGGAGGAAGTTCTTGTAAGGAGTTCTGGGAGAAGATCGATGATTTTTGGAGGGGTAGTCAGCGTTTTAAATCGCTGAAGTAACTGCGCTCCAATTTGCATTCCCAGTTGTTTACTTTTTTGATCAATTGTTGAAAGAGGAGGGCATAAATAAGCCGTAAGTGGCTCATTACTGTAGCCAACGATATGCACATCCTCAGGTATAGTATACTTTAATTCTTTAAGGTACTCCATCGCACCAATAGCCGTATAATCACTGGTACAAAAGAGTCCAAAAGGTGGTGAGAGTCGCTCCAGAAGTTGTTTCATCCCCTGGTATCCAGCCTCAATACTACTTTCTACTTGCAGACAGTATTCCGGAATAAAGGCTTTTTCCTTTTCTTCCAATGCCAATTGATATCCTTTGAAACGGTCTTTATATATATTCAAACTCAAACTGCTGTGTAAACAGGCGATAGGCACATCTTTTTGCTGAAGTAGGTGTGCCGTAGCGAGTCGCCCTCCTTCAATGTCATTGATACATACACGGTCCGCTTTTACGGTGCTGTCTATTCGATCAAACATAAGTAAAGGAGTACCTTGTTCGACGACCTTATGCAGGTGGGTATTTTTACCTATACTTTCTTTAGAAATAGAAATAACAATAGCATCTACCTGCGCATTAAGTAAGGTGTCAATATTCTGAATTTCTTTTTCCAATTGATCGTTGGACTGGCAAATAATCACATTATATCCCTGTTCATTCAAGACGGATTGTAGACCGCTCACTACTGAAGAAAAGAAGTTTCTATCAGCCAAAGGAACAATCACGCCTACCGTTTGGCTACTACCCTTGCGTAGGGCAGAGGCCAGTTGATTTCTTTCATATCCTAGCTGTTGAGCAGCTTCACGTACTTTTTTCTTGGTACGCTCACTGATCGCTGGATGATCATTTAAAGCCCTGGACACCGTAGCGGCAGTGGTCTGCAGATGTTCTGCAATATCATGTATAGTGACTTTCTTTTGCATCTTGGGGGTAATTTATGCAATCGATTACATAAATGCAAATCTAGTTGGGAAAAGTGCGGTTTAGCAAGGGCGTCCCTTGTGGTCGCCCCGACAAAGGAGGAAAGCACAAACAAAAAAGGATGAAAGAAAAAGAAAGCTCACCCTCGAAAGGTTTACATTCCTTCATCCTTCATCCTTCATCCTTCATCCTTCATCCTTCATCCTTCATCCTTCATCCTTTAGTCTAGCATAAAGCCAACAACTAAACATCATGAACGAGCGAAGCTCAACTAAACAATATGAACGATTATCAAGTCATCAATACTGACTTGAAGTAGTCAATTTGCTTTAACGCTTCTCCGGTACCTCTTACGACTGCTCTTAGTGGATCTTCCGCTACATGAACAGGCAGTTTGGTTTTCATAGACAAGCGTTTGTCCAAGCCTCTTAGCAGGGCTCCGCCACCTGTTAGGTGAATACCTCTGTCGTAGATATCCGCAGAAAGTTCAGGAGGAGCTGTTTCCAATGCTCTTAGTACGGCTTCTTCAATCTTAGAGATGGACTTGTCAATTGCAAAGGCAATTTCTGTATAGGAAACCTTGATGATCTTAGGAATACCTGTCATTAGGTCTCTACCTCTTACTTCAAAGTCTGATGGTGCAATTTCGTCATCTAGTTCAGACATGGCAGCACCTACCTCGATTTTAATTTTCTCTGCAGATCGCTCACCGATCAATAGGTTATGCTGTCTACGCATATAATCCAGGATATCTTTTGTAAAGACATCACCGGCTGTACGGATCGACTGGTCACACACAATACCGGATAGTGCAATTACTGCAATCTCAGTGGTACCTCCTCCGATATCAACGATCATGGAGCCTACGGGTTCTTCGATATCAATACCAATACCAATTGCTGCGGCCAATGGCTCTGGAATCATATACACCTCTTTAGCTCCGGCGTGTTCTGCAGAGTCCCTTACGGCACGCTTTTCTACCTCTGTAATTCCTGAAGGAATACAGATAATCATACGGTGCGATGGAGAGATCAAACGATTCTTGTTACGATCGATCATCTTGATCATCCCACGAATCATATGTTCTGCGGCGTGGAAGTCGGCAATAACACCATCTCTTAGCGGTCGGATGGTTTTGATATTTTCGTGTGTCTTTTCGTGCATCAGCATCGCCTCAGAACCAACGGCAATTACCTTTCCGGTAACCCTGTCCAAAGCGATGATGGAAGGTTCATCGACAACGACTTTGTCTTTGGAAATAATAAGTGTGTTGGCTGTACCAAGATCGATGGCTAAATCGCTTGAAAAAAAGTCAAATAAGCCCATTCTTTAGTATATCTAATATGTTAAGTTTTTTGAACTCGAAAATTGTACTGAATCAATACTTTTTAGTATTGCCCTATGTGGTAAAGCAATGATGAGGGGCTAATGTTCCTTCGTATGCATTTGTTTGCAAAAATGAACCCTGGTTTTAGTCCCTAAAGAACGATTAAGGTTTGTTAAGCATAAACTGCAAATTATACAAATAATCAAAACATTTGGAATAATTACGGCCCTTTTTCATCAAAAAAACGCTAATCCAAGAGTTTATTGAATTCACATAAGAAGAAGTATAAGAATATCCCCAAAAACTTATGGAATCTCTGAAAACCTATGTAATATTAGGTGTGTACAATAACCATACAATATGCAGTTAAAAGAACTCTATCAGCTAGAAAAATCACAAAGAAATCAATTAATGCATGCCGAGGAAGCCTTGGAACGATTGATTTTCGATGAAGAAGAATTTCTTCTGTTGGAAGCGATTTACGAAAATGATGCCACAATGCCCGTAGTGATCGATGGTGTTTCATTTTCTGAAAGTGCTTTGAATACGATCAAAGCAGTTTATGATGCTATAGATTTTGAAGAGAAAATTCCTTGGCCTATGGATTGGGGCGACTCCCTGTCAGGGGTACAAATCGCTTTAGCCGAGGAGATCCTTTACAAGATGGATGATGTGGAGGAAGTTTGGGAGTATGAAGATGAAGACCGATGGGAGTACAGTCCTTACATTCAACAGCTGGGAGTGCTGTTTATGATGAGTGAGATCGATAAGAACTTTGGAGAAGAAGAGGAGGCAGAAGCAGGACAGTTGACCAAAGGAGAGTACGATTTTTTGGAAGCTATTTATAATAGTACGGTTTCGGAGGGGACTTTTGATGGCGTCACCTTCTCAGAAGAGGATATGGATTATATCAGGGTGGTATTGTCAGCGTCCTCTTTGATGCATGAAGTAAAGTTCTCCTTGCAGCAGGAAAAGTTCCTGAAAGACTTACTAAATAAGTGTCGCTGGCTGAACGAAGAAGAGGGAGCAGAAGAAGATACCTTTAATACATTTACGATACATGAACTTTTCGAGATGGATTTATCGGCAACTTCTGATACTGATAAGTTCTTTTCTCCAGCACAGATGGAGTTGCTAGCAGCTGTATTTGGTAATGGAAAAAAAGTGACCATTAATGAAGTAGACTATCCTTCTGAAGCCTTGGATCAATTGAGAGCTTTATGGACAGCAGAGTTGGACTGGGAGAAAGATGTAGTACCCCAAGGGTTGTCCGATAAACAATTGTTGCTGGCGGAAGAGATATGGGATATCTATAAGGGACAGTTTGAAGTGAACCTAATGGATGATGAGGACGAGAAGATGCCCTTGGATATAGAAGTGCTTTTCATGATGGATGAGTTGGAGCGGGAAGAAATGAAAGCACTAGGAGAATTGGATGGCGATTTACTTTTCGATCATGAACAGTTTGCCTTATTAAAGGCGTGTTTTTCGGTGGATAAAAAACCGTTGGAACTGACAGAGGGATTAAGGTCCTTGAAGTTTACGGTAGAGCAATTAGTCTACCTGGAAAAATTATTCAAGTTTGAGGGAGTAGAGGAGGAGTTAGAAGAATTACTTTCTGAGGAGCAACAACGACTGGTTGTACGTATTTTACAAACGGTAGAAGAACTTAAATAAGGGGGGAGGGATTAGGTGTTGGGGGTTAGGAATTGATTATTTCCTAATCCCCAACACCTAACCCCCAATCCCTAAATATTAACTATAACCCGAACAATCTATGTCTAGTATAATTTGGCTGACAGATAACTATCCACCCGAAAAAGGAGGGTTAGCGGTATCTTGCCAAAGAATAGTCCAAAACTTGAGAAAACAAGGTGTCCGTATACACGTGGTGCACTTTACTAATGAACATCCCCCCTTCGAGATTATAGAAGAAGAAGGAGGTACTTACATGGCTTGTGAGATTACAGAGGATGAGCCACATACCTTAAATTTAGGTTGGATAACCCTTAAGAATAGAATAGAAAAAGAATCTTTTTCCCATTTAGTGGCCTTTGGAGGGCGATTGCCAATGTTGGCAGGGCCCGTTTATGCTGATTGGTTAGATGTTCCTTTAATAACCATGGTAAGGGGATTGGAATTTGATCAGTCTGTTTTTTCTCCTAGTTTAAGAATGACCTTGCGACATGCTTTCCGTCGTTCCATTACGATTTGTGCCGTCAGTAAAGAAAAGGTGTATAAGATTGATAAGATGTATAAGGGGGTGACGGTAAACTATACCCCGAATGGGATCAATTTATCCGAATGGCAATTGACAGCGGAAGAAAAAGCCTTTGGAGAGCGTTTTAGAGAGAAGAATGAAGGCAAGCGAGTGATAGGAATCTTTGGAGAGCTTAGAGCCAGGAAAGGAATTCCTTTTTTCCTGAAAGCATTATCGGAAAGCCCTTATTGCAGGGAAGTGAAGCTATTACTGGTGGGAGATTTGCCTGAAGTGTATGAGCAACGTCTAGGGAAGTACCGTATGGATTATGAAACGCATGAATTCGTTCCCCAGGAATCACTGAAAGCTTATTATGCCGCTTGCGATGTGATTGCGATTCCTTCTTTTTATGATGGAATGCCAAATATTTTACTGGAGGCTGGAGCCCTTGGAATTCCGGTTATGGGGAGTAAGGTAGATGGAATAGAAGATATTGTAGAAGATGGGCGATCAGGATATTTGTTTTGTCCAGCTAGCTTGCAAGACTGTCAAAAAGCGATTCAAACCTTGATGGAAGACACTTCTGAAGGTGTTCAGGAAAAGGGAAGGGTACTTCAAGAGAAGATTGCTGCAGAATACAATGATGAAAAAGAGACGGAGTGTTACTTGAATATTTTTGGGTAAAATAATCATAAAAAAGGCTGCGTCTAAAACGCAGCCTTTTTTATGAAAATATTATCTAGATGGCGGCCTTCGCATCAAAGTTTGAGAAGAAGACCTGCTTTCGTGCTTCTAATTTAATTTCAGCCAACTGCTGAGAAAGCTTTGTGCGTAATTCCTCAGAACTTTGTACCAACGGTAGTCTTACATGAGGAGTTCCGATACCAATCGCTGATAAGGCTGCTTTTACTCCTACTGGATTACCTTCTTCGAATAGCGCCTCATTAAAGTCTAATAAGCGTCCCATTTCTGTAGTGGCCAATGGGAAGTTTCCATTCAGTGCATCGTTGATCACTTGACTATATTCATCAGGAAGAACATTTGCAATAACAGAAATAACACCTTTTGCACCTATAGAAATTAAAGGAATGGTTAACGTATCTTCCCCCGATAAAAGTAGAAAATCATTAGGTGTACTGTTTACAATACGCATCCCTTGTACCAAATCCCCTGAAGCATCTTTCACTCCAAAGATATTAGGATGTTGGGCTAGCGTAGCAATAGTTTCTGCATCCATGTTTACCCCTGTGCGGGAAGGAACATTGTACAGCAGTACTGGTACCGGAGAGGCATCAGCAACAGCGTGATAGTGAGCAATGATTCCTTGTTGCGTTGGTTTTACATAGTAAGGACAAACCGAAAGAATCGCATCTACACCGCTTAGGTCGGCTGTTTGGAGTTGATGAACGACTTCCGCCGTATTGTTTCCTCCTAGGCCAAACATAATAGGCTTCTTCGTAGGATTATGTTTTCTGGCAAAATCCAGAATAGCATATTTCTCCTCAGAATTTAAGGTAGCGCTCTCCGCTGTAGTTCCATTAATCACCCAATAATCCAGATTTTTGGTGTGATTCAAAAGTTTCTCCAATGCAGGGTAGTCAATGGTGAATTCTTCTGTGAATGGGGTCACAATGGCAGCGCCGGTTCCTATAAATGCGTTCATAGTTGTAGATGTTAATCGTATATTTTCTTTTATCGGATTGGATAATCATTATGATTATGGTACAAATATAAGAAGCCTTCTATTCAAGCATCAATTTTTTAAATAAAGAAAACAATCCTAAAACAAAGTGTTATATTTGAAACACACTATCATTTCAAATATATAATCCGATGATTACCATAGCAGAAGCCGTAGAAGAGATTGTTAGGACCTCCCCTTTTTTGGAAGAAGCCATCGTGGATGGCATCATTAATTATACAGGGTTGGCCAGGCATATTCAAAAAGATGTAGAACAGCGCCTCTATAAAGAAGTACAGACGGGAGCCATCGTGATGGCGATACAGCGTCTGAAGCCAAAGTTAACCAAGCTCAATATCGAAAACGAACTGATTGGTTACCTAAAAAACATGGGAGAGATCATTGTCCGCAGTGATTTGATCGATTTTACCTTCAAGAACTCTTCTTCCTTGATATTCAAACAACAGAAGTTACTGGAATTTATTGCTGGGGAGAAAGACGTTTTTCATGCTTCCTCCAAAGGGGTATATGAAACCAATATTGTTACCAGCCGCAGTATGGAAGGACAAGTGATGCAGATTTTTCAGGGAGAAGAACTGAAGAATAAGTTGACAGGCTTGGCATCCATTACCATTCGTCTACCCGATGACAATACGGATGTTCCAGGGGTATATTATTATATTCTAAAGAAAGTGGCATGGGAGGCTATTAACTTAGTGGAGATGGTTTCTACCACCAATGAGTTTACTTTGATTTTGCATAAAAAGGATGTCAACAAGACTTTTAATTTGTTGAATACTATGTCTAATGAGTAGGTGGTTTATCGGTTATTGCTTATCGCTTATCGTTTAAAAAAGATTGAAAAAATGTCCATAGGATATTATATGTCGTTTAGGGGTAAAATAACTTTCTTAACCGATAACCGATAACCGATAACCGATAACCGATAACCAGCATATCATTTCGTAGACCGAGACAGAGTCAACTGCTAAGTGTATAGAAAACATTTCGCCGTAGTTGGCTGTTTTTTCATAAACGAGCAATAAATCCACGATCTATGAAATACACCTCTCTATTTACAGTATTACTGGTATTGATGACTGCTTGCGGGTGGTCCCAAAACGATAAACAAAACACGAAAATGAATAAGTTAACTGACTTTGAAGAGTACGTGATTCTTAATAAAGGAACGGAACGTCCAAATACAGGCCTATATAATAATCACTTTGAAGGTGGGACCTATGTATGTCGAAAGTGTGAAGCACCTCTGTATAATTCAGAGGACAAGTTTGAATCCCATTGTGGTTGGCCTAGCTTTGATGACGAAATTAACGGAGCGGTAAAAAGAAAAACGGATGCAGATGGGCGTAGAACGGAAATTCTTTGTGCCAACTGTGATGCCCACTTGGGACATGTTTTTATAGGAGAACGATTGACCGCTAAGAATACCAGGCATTGTGTGAACTCAGTATCCATGAAGTTTGTACCTTCTCTTAATGGTAAAGAGCAAAAAGTAGTATTAGCGGGAGGTGACTTTAAAGGATTACAGTTCTTCTTGGCTCAGATACCGGGTATTGTGCGAACAAAAGCAGGTTTTGTGGGGACAGGTAGTGAAAAACCAACCTATGAAAGTGTACAGTCCGGAGAAGGAAACTACGTGATGGCCGTTGAGATTTTATATGCTCCTGAGAAAATCGCTTTTGATGACGTGATTCGTATTTTTATGGAAGTGCATGACCCGACAACTCCTAATCAACAAGGAACCGATATGGGATCTCAGTATCGTTCGGTGATTTACTATAATACAGAAGCACAAAAAGAAACGGCACAGGAAGTAATTCAGGAGTTAGAAGCAAAAGACGTTAAGGTAACGACGACCTTGGAAGAACTTCCTTCTTTTGTTGAAGCCGCTGAAAATTATCAGGATTATTATTTCAGAAGTGCAGAAGGTCCTAAGAACCATTCTTACACAAAACGCTTCTAATTTGTGTTCATATTGTTTAATTGAGCTTCGCTCGTTCATGATGTTTAGTTATACTCTGTTCAATCCATTGTGGTTAACAACTAAACAATATGAACGAGCGAAGCTCAATTAAACATCATGAACATAGAAAAGATACTCTCCCCTTCCCAAGCTAATCCTTTCTTCTTCATTGCTTATTTAAAAAAAACATACAATCTTATACGTTATATCGTTAATAAAACATTCAGCATTCTTCAGGGTAATCATGTAGAGTGCTATTTTCTATACTTAATACACTTATGATGAAGAAAACTTTGGTGACTTGTCTAGCACTGATGATTGCAACTTTTTCTATGGCTGCAGGGATAACATTTGAACACACTGCCTGGAAAGAGGTGTTGAAAAAAGCTAAGCAAGAGAACAAACTGATTTTTGTAGATGCTTATGCGACTTGGTGTGGACCATGTAAGTATATGTCTGCCAATACATTTACAGATGAGTCGGTAGGAGCGTTGTTCAATAATTACTTTATCAATTTCAAAATTGATATGGAGAGTGAGGCAGCGAAGGAGTTTGGCTATGAGGTAGCTGCTTATCCAACATTACTGTTTATAGATGGAGATGGTAAAGTGGTTCATAAGCAAGAAGGAGCCATGGGAGCGACAGATTTTCGCACTTTGGGGAAGAAGGTGTTGGAGGAAAATGGTGTTGAGCTACCTGATAATGGGATCGAGTTTGAGCATACGTCTTGGGAAGAGGTATTGAAGAAAGCCAAAAAAGAGAAAAAATTGATCTTTGTAGATGCTTATGCGACTTGGTGTGGACCGTGTAAATACATGTCAGCAGATGTGTTTACAGATGATCAAGTGGGTAACTATTATAATGAGACCTTTGTCAATTTTAAAATGGATATGGAGAGTGAAGCTGCGAAGGAATTTGATTATGAGGTCGCCGCTTATCCAACCTTATTATTTATCGATCATAAAGGAAAAGTCGTTCATAGGGTCGTAGGAGCTCAGTCTATTGAAGACTTTTTAGTTACAGGACAAAATGCTTCCAATCCGGACACTCAGGTATATAGTATGTATGATTCCTATATGAAAGCGCAATCCAAAGGGAAAACATATGATATGGAGCAGTTATCGACACTCTTGCTGGCTTTGAAGCAAGCAGGAGAGGATGATAAGGTAGTAGAAGTTGGAGCATCTTGTAAAGTTGCGTTGGACAAGATGGATAAGGAAGAATGGATTGCTTCTGAGGAAGTGTTTACGGTTATGCTATTAACAGGAGCCAATCCAGAAGAGAAGTATTATGATTATGTGTTGTCAAATAAGGAGCAGGTGATTAATAATCTAGGGGCTGATTGGTATAATACGTTTATCTCTATTCAATTAGAACCTTACCTACAAAAGGTGATTGAAGGAAAGGATAAAGAGGGTTTTGAGAAAGCAAAAAAAGCCATTATGTCTTTGGACGGAAAAGACCCTAACGAACTGCAGGCCGTTATAGCACAATTGGAAACCTTGTTTAATAGTGAGGAATAGTAAAAAGAGACGGTCATTTATAATGATCAATTGAAATTGTTTTCAACTGAATAAAAAAGAAGGGGTGAAGGAATAACGACCTTTGTAAAGGCGTTTTTCTTTCATCCTTTTTTTCGTCAATCTAACTTATTGAGTGTCCATCGTTTTTAATGGCCTTATGAGAGAGTCTCGTTTTCCGTTATCTCATTACTTCGACAACTTACAACATGTTGAAATAGTATATTGTTTGGCTAAAATAAAACTAGTGATTGAATCCTTCTAATATGTTAAGGAAAGGTTGTTTTCTATAAAATAGAGTGTTAAAATTACCATCTGAAATAACACTGGGGATCACTTCTTTAATAATTCTTTGTCAATGATGAAAAGATAGGATGTTATGAGGGAGATAGAGTTATAGAACATACTCCAGATTATTTTTTGCATTAAGCACCAATTCGATTAACAGGACTAACATGAAAATTTCTCGCTTGATACTATTAGCAGTAACGATACTGCTATCTTCCTATTTGGCTATTGCCAAAAGGGGACCAAACTACGACAGTCTGAAGGTGGCTGTGAAACAGTATACCAAAGAGGATACCAAAAAAGTTGACCTACTTTTAGCACTCACAAAAGATATTTATAGAGAAGATGTAAAAGAAGGAGTACAGTGGGCCAAGGAAAGTTATAAGATCGCTTCGGGATTGAGGTATAAGTTGGGTTTACAGCAATCCGCCTACTTTCTAAGTGCCTGCTATTATTATCAGGGGATGTATGGCTATTCTCTGGAATATGCCTTGGAAATGGCAAAGTATGCCACAGAGCGCAATGATACAGAAGCTATTAGTGACTCTAATAATGCTATAGGGTTGAACTATCTGGCAAGAGGGGAAAGAGATAAGGCTTTGGAGTATTTACATAAAGCCAAGGAGTATGCTCAGTACAAAGGAAGAACCTACACGAAGATTACAGGAAATATTGCGACGATCTATGTAGAAATGGGTAAGGATAGGGAAGCAAAAGCAGCTTTTGAGGAAGTGTTGGCTATTGTACGGGCGAAGAAGTCAGAAAATGATATCGCTATTAACGAACATAACCTTTCTTACATTTATTATAAAGAAGGTAATATACAAAAGGCTTTGGAACTGCTGTATCATTCCCGAAAGCTATATGAGAAAATCAATCGTACGATACCGGAAAGTTATTATTATGAGGCAGATTACTTATCTGCTATCGGAAAGGAAAGTGAGGTGCTGGAGCAGGCTTTATGGAATGGATTAAAAATAGCGAAAAAATTATCTGAAAAACCGGATGAGCTGGAAGGCTACCGAAGGTTATACGATTTCTACAAAGAGGAAGGAGAGCATCAGCAGGCTTTAAGAGCACATGAGAAATACTTGGCGCTTAAAGACTCGTTATTCGATGAGGAGAAAGAGCGCTACATTGGCAAGCTGCAAACGCAGTTTGAGATGGAAAAGAAAGAGCAGGAGAATAAAGCCAATGAGCAGTTGCTAAAAGAACAGGATAGAATTATTGCTTTCCAGAACCGTATCAGGGATATAGGCTTGGGAATCCTATTGGTCATTACAGGGCTATTGGTGTATTCCTATTGGATTAACGTGCAAAGAAGAAAGGGCAATAATTTATTGAGAGAACAAAAAAAGGACCTCTTGGTTCAAGGAAAAGAACTGTCTCAACAAGCCGAGGAAATGAAACGCCTGAATGGAGAGGTGATCGCACAAAGAGATTATGTCAGAAAGAACAATGCCCACCTTAAAGAGGTAAATGGAAAACTGACTGATAGTATACAGGCGGCTAGTGTAATCCAGAAAGGACTATTGCCATTTGATGGACGTATGGCCAAGTTAGGAAGTGATTTCTTTACGATCTATAATCCTAAGGATATAGTGTCTGGTGACCTGTATTGGTTGAGCCAAAAACATCGTATCGTGGCAGTGGTAGACTGTACGGGGCATAGTGTAACCGGAGCTTTTATGGCAACTTTGGCGTACTCTATGTTGAATCAGGTAGTAGATGTCATGGGAATTACAGAACCATCGGAAATTCTGAAAAATGTGGATGAGCAAGTGAAGCTGGCGGTAGATGCTACGGAAGGGGTGAACCATGATGCTTCCATGGATATGATGATCTGCACCTTAGAGGATGAAGGAAACGATATCACGAAAATACGTTTTGCAGGGGCAAAGCGTCCATTATACTATGTAAAGCAAGGATTTTTCCTAAGAGTAAAAGGGAGCCGTTTTTCAGTGGGAGACCATATCAAAAAAGGAGAGAAAGTATTTGAAACCCATAAGATATACCTTAAGAAAGGAGATGCCTTCTATATGGGGACAGACGGCTTCGTAGATACTGCCAATAGAGAGCGAAAACGTTTTGGTTCTATGCGTTATGAAGCATTGCTGGCAGACTTGAAAGAATACCCTATGGAAAAACAAAAGGAGATCCTTTGGCAAACGTTACAGGCCTATAGACAGGGGGAGCCTTACCGAGATGATATTACTGTAGTTGGTATAACTGTTTAAAAGTGATATTAGTACGTTGAACATGAGTTATCCCATATTAACATTCAAGGGGTGACTCATGTTTTTTTTGTTTAAAAAGTGCCTTTACATATTTAAAAATGGCCTTGAAGAATTGCCGTTAAAATTTTTAATCGTAAAAGCGTTAAGAAAATTCCATTGTCTGAGCGCAGCGAGTTTGGAATTTTTAGCTTTTGCTATTAAAAATTAGGCAAATTCTTCAAAGCCTTGATTTTTTTGCTTCGTTTTTTCATCAAGGAAAAAATGAAGAAGCTTATAAAGAGCTTGTGAGATAGCTGTAAAGTGATAAATTCTCAGCAAACTAATTCATATTGTTAATATGGGATGATGCATGTTTATTTTTTACCATTGTACCTAAGGAAGTTTTCTATGATAGTATTTCATGAAAATGACCTTCTCATTAAGATATTTTAGAGACTCTCTCATCTTATGTAGTAAATTTTAAGTAATTATAGTCTATTACTTAACCTTACTAACCCACCTTTACTAACATGAATAGAAATCTTGAGAGAGATTTGCATGCTCCTATGTCTCAGAAAGTACCTTCAGCAAACTATCGTACGATTAGAGGAGTAAGTATTTTACTGGTGATGCTTACTTTTCTAGTGAACTTGGGGGTGAATGATATATGGATGCCGAATGAGTCCTTTTATGCTGATGCGGTTCGGGAGATGTTGCGTACGAACAATTTTCTGGATATTTATTTCAATGGAGAATTACGCTTTAATAAACCTCCAGTGACTTATTGGGCAATGGCTTTGAGTGCCTGGTTACTGGGCCTGGATGAGTTTTCCTTACGCTTGCCGATAGCCCTAATGGCTTTAGGGACAATTTTGTATACCAAGCGAATTGCAGACTTAATGTATGGAAAGGAAGTAGGCTGGCTGAGTGCAGCGGCGATGGCCTTTAGTATACAGTTTTTTTTTACCACCCGTTATGCTTCTCCGGAAACGCCCCTAGCATTCTTTTTTACATTGACCCTATATCATTTTCTAAAGGCCTATCAGCAAGGAGGCTTTCTGAACTATGCTTGGTTTTATATTAGCCTAGGACTTACGGTATTGACTAAAGGGTTTCCATACTATGTGGTGATTGGAGGGATTGCAGGTTTGTTTGTTTTATTGGACCAGAAAGGGAAATGGCCTTTGATATGGAATAAAGTTCTGGGAATGTACCTATGGTGGGGAGTACCATTGGCGATTGGTATTGGCATGAGTTGGATTACTTATGCATGGCTTACTTTTGGAGAGCAGTTTACGGAAGTCTATCAACATGAAACGACTGATAGGGCGTTTGATTGGGGAGGGTATACGATCAGAGATGTCTTCTATTATATAGAAGTCAACCTATGGGCCATGCTGCCATATTCTTTGGTATCCTTTTTTGCTTTAATCGTTTTTGCTCGTCAAAGGCAAAAAGTATCCTTACTTTTAAGTTGGACCATCGTGATGTTTGTCGTTTTCACCATTGCGCAAGGGAAGTTACCAACCTATTGGATACAAGCGGCGCCAGCTTTATCAATCCTTTCCGCTTACTTCTTAGTACATTATCAACCCAAGACAAAAATACAGCAACGATTATGGTATATTAGTTTAGGTGTACCGGCTTTTCTAATGCTTGCGATTAATATGGCCATGGTATATCTGACAGATGTTTCACCAATATGGTGGGCACTGCACGCATGTCCATTAGTATTTTTGATACTCTATTATTATTTCCCTTCCTACATATCAAGGCAGGTATATCCTAAAAAAGTGGTATGGTCCTATTTCCCATTTTATATATTCTTGACGGGTATGTTAATGCTTAATACTAGTGTATTGGGTAAGTTTGAATCATTACGACCCTATGAAAAAATAGGAGCGGTGGTACAGCAAGAAGTACCTCCTTCTGTAGATACTCCCATTTATATGCAAGAAATTTTCTTACACAATATGAGCTATTATGCACATCGAAGGGGGGAAAGGTGTCGAGGCGATCGTGTGTTTGAGGTGTGGGATGAAAGAAACAAAAAAGGAGCACCTTTTTTAGCGTTGGTCAAGGAGAAAGACCTTGCTCGTTTTTCAGGAGTAAAAACCCTCTGGAAGGGGTATATCTATATTGGAAGCTCAGAGTCACGCTTCTTTTTGATGGCTCGGGATAATATTCGGGCTTGGAGGTTTGGGAATTACAAGCGCTATCAGGTATATCACTTGGTCTACAAACCAGGAGGTTAAGTTGAATCGTTGAATCGTTGAATTGAGCTTTGCTCGTTGATTCGAGTTGAACTGTTGATTGATATATTGATACTCATACAACAGTTCAACTCGAATCAACTCACCGAAGGTGAAATTCAACGATTCAACGATTCAACAACCTTTATAGATAGGTTTCTAACAAACCTTTCATCTCCCCTTGCAGTTTTTGTGCTTCTTGTCTAGCAACCTCTGCAAAGTTCTCTTCTTGAGAAGCGTAGATAATTCCTCTGGAAGAGTTTACCAATAGTCCACAGTGGTCATTCATACCATATTGGGCTACGCTAGCCAAGTCACCACCTTGAGCACCTACGCCCGGTACTAACAAGAAATGGTCAGGGATAATCTGACGAATTTCTCCAAGGCTCTCGGCACGAGTAGCTCCTACTACGTACATCAGTTGGTCACTGCTGCCCCATTCCTTACTTTGTGTCAGGACCTCTTCAAATACCTTACGACCATTACTTAGTTCCTGGATCTGAAAATCAAGCCCTCCTTTGTTGGAAGTAAGTGCTAGTAGGATGACCCATTTATTATCAAACTCTAAGAAAGGAGTGACAGAATCTGTTCCCATATAAGGAGCTACAGTAACAGAGTCAAAGTTCATTTGCTCGAAGAATGCTTGTGCATACATTTTGGAAGTATTGCCGATATCGCCTCTTTTTGCATCAGCAATCGTAAAGATATCTTTAGGGATATACTCTAGCGTTTTTTGTAGACTTTCCCATCCTTTAGCGCCCATGCACTCATAGAATGCAATATTTGGTTTGTAAGCCACGCAAAGATCTGCAGTGGCATCAATAATCGCTTTATTGAAGGCAAAGATAGGATCTTCCTCTTTTAGAAGGTGTGAAGGAATCTTGCTCAGGTCTGTATCCAACCCAACACAAAGGAAACTTTCTTTTTTCTTGATCTGCTCGAAGAGTTCTTTTCTGGTCATACTTATGTGGCTCTAGTGATTTTGGCACAAAGGTACGGGAAAATGCGTAATACTGGAATTGTTCATGCTGTTTAATTGAGCTTCGCTCGTTCATAATGTTTAGTTGATTCATTCAATTTCAACAGCAAGCTGTTGAGTTGAATCAAGTTGATTTGTTTATTGAACTCACTTAAACATTATCAACAACTCAACTAAACAACATGGACGAGCGAAGCTCAACTAAACAATATGAACAACTATAGTAGTTCTTCAGAGGGATCCCACAACAACTTTTTAAATTCTTTGACCTGATCATTCTCCACACGGATTCCTTCTGCCTCCAATAAACGTTGCATTTCGTTGGGATCGGAGAAATGACCCTTTCCGGTAAGTAATCCTTGTCTGTTGACTACTCGGTGGGCAGGTATACTGGGATCAGTGTGCGCATTATTCATGGCCCATCCTACCATTCGAGCACCTCTGGGGCTACCCAGATAGGCTGCGATAACACCATAGGAAGTGACTCTTCCACTGGGAATCAATTTAACTACTTCGTATACGTCTTGGAAAAAACTTTCTTTGTTGGACATGGGAGGATATTTAATGAGTGTGGCACAGGGCATCTTAGCACAGGGCACCGCCCTGTGTCGTTAAATATTGATTTCAGAGTCTATTGAGAGGTGTTATCGTATGGTACGAAGTGGTACCAATACCGAGCATCGAAACTGCCATACATTATCCAAATTTTTAGGATTGCCTAATTCAGACATCACATCCAGGTAGTCACTGATAGGATTCATCAAGGTGCTTTCCAGGGCGATACCAAAAGCATTTTTGAAGTGGTAGCTGGCACCTATTCCTGTTGGGAAGGAAATGAAAAAGGGGGAGTAATTGAGTTCATTATAAGTAATAATGTTACTCGTTTCTATTGATTGAATCTGATTTTCTACAGGGGTATTGATGACAATTCCTGTGTCAGGGTCCTTAATCGGAGTATACGATTGCATTGTATTTAAGGCAATGCCTTGTTGCAAATAAAGTCTGAAGGACGTCTTTTTGATGAGGTTGACGAAGAGTTTACTTTCAACACTGAAAATTCGAGTATCCACCTGTGTCAATGGGGTATAGTTTGGATCAGGTGTCTCGTAACTGTAAGATTGAGCCATCACCTTTCCATAGGTAACTCCAGTATAAAAGTGCAGTCGTTTTTCTTTTGGTGTGATACGTATCCCTCCGCTGATATGATAACCCCATTGCCCAAAGCTTGGATTGAGGTCTCCTCTATAGCTTTGTGGTCCTGTGCCTAGTTCTAGGCTCAGAGTAGAGTATTGGGCTGAACTCCATAGAGGTGCTGTAAGAAGAATGGTCAATAAAAGGGTGCTCAGACGTTTCATAGTATCCAAAAAAGTCTCTCAATATCAATCCTAAAAATCATTTTCAGTGTTGGCTTCAGCAATCATGCCATGCGTATGCAAAGATCTTATTTTTTTATGAGAGGTGATAATTTATCCTCGTTTTTGTAGCCATGCGACAAAGCGATGAATTTCTTCATGACTCATTAATTTTTCTAAGGTATTATACTCTCTACCCAGTACTTTTTCAGAGAAGGTTTGATGGATATGCTTATGGCAGGGCTTGCATACCCATATCCCTCTATGGGTCATATCTTCCTTGGTAAAGTTCTTTTTGAACCATTTGTTGCGGTGATTGCTTCGTGGAATAAGGTGATGGAAGGTCAAGGGGAACTTCCGTTTACACATTTCGCACACCGCAGGCTTTTCCGGTTTTCTCATATATAATTTTCAATGATCAATAGACTTTATCATGGTTAAATTTAGTATAAGCAGAAAACTCTGAGCTCTTAAAATAGGTCAATGGTACGCTATGGCTTTTTTAATTTTCAATGATCAGTGATTAATTTTCAATAAAAAATACACGCTAGAACTAGTTCAGCAGCCTTTTTGAGTGATTCATTTTAATTAAAAATTGATCATTGAAAATTACCCCGCTACCTTTTTCTCTTCCAGGCAGGCACAGATGAGTGCACTGACTTCTTCTGCCAGAATAGAGATCATGATATGGTTTCCTCCCTTAACGACGATAGGGTCTTTGATATTGCCAATAGGGAACATCAGGTCCTTGTCTCCATGAATGTGGATAAGGTTTTCTACCGGATCGGTATGTTCCCAGGTTAAGACCATTTGTGCACCCCATCGGAAGGTTTTGTCCGGGAACTTATTCCACATATCAATATAGACTTCCCGTTGTTCAATAGGCACAAAGCCGAAGAGAGGAATCAATGGGAGCATCACCGGTTTGATAAAAGAGGTAGGAGTTAGTCGATACAAAGGAAGTGACTCCAATAAGCGCAGATGGATAGGACGTTCTTTGGACGACTTGATGCTGTTAACGATGATGATTTTTTCAGTATTCATCAACTTGCTCAGTTCAATAGCGACAATTCCACCCAGTGAAAACCCTAATAGAATAGGGGGAGTACTGAGGTCTTCTTCGTCGATATGTTCAAGTAATCGGCGACAGTAGTTTTGTATACGCTCATTCTTCTTGAGCGGCTCAATAAAATCTAAATACTTGATACGATATCCCGGTAGGTTCAGCCAAGAAAAAACGCGATGATCATTACTGAGTCCCGGAATGCAATAAATTGTTTTTTGCATGTGCTAGTAAATATGGTTAGTTCAGTAAAATACTAAAAAAATAATTTTTAATCACTTACATTTGCACTTTTTCGATGAAAAATAAGCTTACAGGTATATGGGTAAGGTGTTTAAATTCAAGGAGTTTGGTATTTCTCAGGATCGCTGTGCGATGAAAATAGGAACAGATGGTATTGTACTAGGGGCTTGGGTGCTTTGTGGTCTGGAGCGCCGTATCTTGGACGTGGGTACGGGGACAGGGTTACTGTCTCTTATGATTGCACAGCGTAATCCAAAGGCGTACTTATCTGCATTGGAAATTGACACGCAAGCAGCAGAGCAGGCAATGGAGAATATTGCTCAATCTCCTTTTTCGGACCGTATTGAGGTGATTCCGCAAGCATTACAGCAGTTTGAGCCGATATACTTGTTTGACCTGATTGTGAGTAATCCTCCTTTTTTTAGCAACAGCTTGAAGGGTCCACAAGAAGAACGGAACCTTGCCCGACATACGGATACCTTACCTTTTGAGGACCTATTGGCATTTGCGGAACGTTTTCTAACAGCAGAAGGAAGACTTTGTGTTATTTTACCTGTTTCAGAGATGCCGAGATTGGAAGAGGATATGAAGCAATATTCTTTTTACTTCCAACGTATCTGTTGGATAAAGCATACCGAGCAACATACGGTTAGAAGAGTGATCCTTGACCTGGGAAGAAAACAGAGAGTCCCTGAAGAGGAAGTACTTTGTTTGAGGGAAGAGGATGGTGTCAGTTATTCAGCGGCTTACAAGGCATTGACAAAGGATTTTCATCCTTTTTTCTGAGATATCTTTATCGGGAAAGAGATTAAAATATTATTTGTTGTAAGTTAGCTTTTTAAAAAATTTTCAGAAATTATTGGACCTAAACCAGATAAACTAAAAATAAGCAACACATGACAAAGTATGGTTTGATCGGCTATCCGTTAAAGCATTCTTTTTCCAAAAAATACTTTTCGGAAAAATTTGAGAAAGAGCAAATTCAGGAGCATGCGTACGAACTCTACGAACTAAAATCCATTGAAGAGTTCCCAACGTTAATGCAAGATAGAACAGTACTCAGGGGAGTAAACGTGACCATTCCCTATAAACAGCAAGTGATTCCTTATCTGGATCGTCTTGATCCGGAAACAGCAGAGAAAATAGGGGCAGTGAATGTGGTGAAAGTAGAAAAGGATGGAACCCTTACAGGGTATAATTCTGATTATTTAGGGTTTCGAAATTCTCTGGAATCGTTCTTGCCAACGGCTTATAAGGGAATCAAAGCATTGGTGTTAGGAACTGGAGGGGCCAGTAAAGCTGTTGAAGTGGTATTGCAAGATATGGAAATACCTTATGCATTGGTTTCAAGAAACAAGGGAGCAGGGGTTAGCTATACCTATGAGACGCTTTCTCAGGAGGTGATAGAAAGTCATTTATTAATTATTAACACAACCCCTTTGGGAACCTATCCGAATGTGGAAGGGAAACCTAATATTCCATATGAGTTTATTACCAATAAACATTACTGTAAAGATCTGGTATACAATCCAGAACAGACCAGTTTTATGCGAGAGAGTGAGCGGCGTGGAGCTAGGGTAAAAAATGGGATGGATATGTTGTACGGACAAGCAGAGGCTTCCTGGAAAATATGGAAGAAATAAGTTTCTGTTTCACTCTTATTATTAAAACAATATATTTGCATGAAAATGGGTTTCATCCAGGAGAAAGTCTCCGGTAAAGGGGTGAGGCTGACATTTAAAAACAGTAAAATACTGATTCGTGTCGTTGACATATTGCCTATATGATAATATTCTTCTGTTAAAGCTCTATGGGGATTTACTAGGGCTTAAAGACGAAAGAGCGTTTTATCTTCTTTCTGAAAGGCATATCCGTATGCAAAGGAATCATTGTATCATAGATACAAGTAGCCTGGGGCACGTAAACAGTAAGGGACTGAGTATATTTGTTAGAATATTCACACTAATGGAGCAGCAGCAGTTACGGATGGTGTTGATCGCTCCTCCTGCCCAGTTACAACGATTATTAAAAGTCACTAAATTAGATAAAGTTTTTACGATTGTCCGGACGAGGTCCGAGGCATTACGTCTTGTTGTGCATGCTCACCCTGAATTGGTGGAGGAATGCGCAACATTTTAGTTTAAGCATTTACATACATATTTATCAGCATAGATTTCGTTATGGACATATTATTAGGTATGCAGTGGGGGGACGAAGGTAAAGGTAAAGTGGTAGATTACCTGGCCCCAAAGTACGATATAGTAGCCCGTTTTCAAGGAGGACCCAATGCCGGGCATACATTGGAATTTGATGGAAAGAAGTTTGTCTTGCATCAGATCCCTTCAGGAGTATTTCAGGAAGGTACAGACAATGTGGTTGGTAATGGTGTCGTATTGGACATCCGTATTCTTTGGGAAGAGATCAGCAAGTTGCAAGCAGCAGGCTTTGACGTGACCAAGAACATGATGATCTCAAAGAAAGCACACTTGATTCTTCCTTCTCACCGTTTGTTGGATGCTGCTTATGAGCAAAGCAAAGGAGCAAATAAGATTGGTTCTACATTGAAGGGTATCGGCCCTACATATCAGGACAAATCAGCACGTGTTGGTATAAGAACAGGTGATCTCTTTGCTGAGAACTTTATGGAGAAGTATAACGCCTTGGTAGATCGTCACAAGTCTATCTTGGAGTACTATCAGTTTGATTATGCTGCTCTGGAAGAAATGGAGAAAGAGTTCTTCGAGGCAGTAGAGAAAATGAAGACACTGAAGTTCGTGAATAGCGAGTATTATGTGAACAATGGTATCAAAGACGGAAAGAAAGTATTGGCTGAGGGTGCTCAGGGTGCTTTGCTGGACGTTGACTTCGGTTCTTATCCGTTTGTGACAAGTTCTAATACATTCGCTGCAGGTGCTTCTGTAGGTTTGGGTGTACCTCCAAATGGACAAAAGAATGTATTCGGAATCTTCAAGGCATATTGTACGCGTGTAGGTTCAGGACCATTCCCTACGGAGTTGTTTGATGCTACAGGAGAAAAGATCCAGCAAATTGGTCATGAGTTTGGCGCGACCACTGGTAGAGAGCGTCGTTGTGGTTGGTTGGACCTTCCTGCATTGAAATATGCGGTAATGATCAACGGAGCAACAGAGTTGTTCATGATGAAAGCTGACGTTTTGAACTCCTTCGAAGAAATCAAGATATGTACGGCTTATAAGTTGAAAGATGGTTCTACTACAGAAGAAGTACCTTACGACTTGGAAGATGTGGATAGCCCTGTTTACGAAACGTTGAAAGGCTGGAATACGGAAGTAGACCACACGAAGAACTTTAATGACCTTCCAAAAGAATTGCTAGATTATGTAGCGTTCATTGAGTCATATATTGGAGTTCCTGTGACAATGGTTTCTTTGGGACCAGACAGAACAGAGACAGTAATGAAATAAGTGTAAGAACTTATTGTGATAAAATAAAAACGCCATCGATTCGTATTGAATCGATGGCGTTTTTTATATCCCATGGCGATGCCATGGGCTAGCCCACGGCATCGCCGTGGGTTAACTAATGTTCAGAAGAGACTTTTTTAAGGATCAATCGCTCCTCAGTAGGAGCTTTTCGCTCAATAGTAACTCTTTCCTTTTTAGGCATGTATTCCATATCATGAATTCTGCTAAGGTGTACTCCTAAGAGCAATAGACTAATTCCAACAAAAAGGACTCCAATGATTTGCTCAAATGTCCCCAACAAGGTAAGGGATAGTGTCATGGAACCCGTCATCATAATAATACCATAGATCGTAAGAACAGCATTTTTAGGAGAGAGTCCTAATTTCACCAAAAGGTGGGATGAATGGTCTTTTCCTCCAATATAAATAGGTCTTCCGGAGCGGGTTCTATTGATAGAAACAAAAGCCACATCAAAAATTGGATAAGCGATTAGCCCAAAAGGAATAAGTGTGTTAAAGGATAGTTCTTTCCCAGTCCAACAGCCTAAAACGGCTAAGCTACCGATTAGATATCCCAATAACATGCTCCCCGAATCCCCCATAAAGATACGGGCTTTAGGAAAGTTCAGAGGCAAGAATCCAAAAGTTACTGCTGCTATGATTGCGGAGAGTAATCCTAAAACAGGAGTGTCAAACCAAAAGAATGATAAGAGGCTGAATAATGCAGCGGATAAACAGGCTGCACCTGCTGACAATCCATTCATATTGTCAATCATATTGAAAGCGTTCATTAGCCCTATAGACCATATAGCTACAAAAATATAATTGAATGGAGCAGGAAGTAATGTGGTGTCTCCTGCAATCCAAGTGATAATGGCAGAGGCAATGATCTGAAAAAACAATTTGATCTTTGGTTCCATGGCCTTCGACTTATCATCAAACATACCGGTGAGGAAGATAATGTCAGCCCCAATACTTAAAAAAGAAAACTTACTTTCTTCTAAGGAATAGCCATAAAGTAATATCAAACTCCCCATAGCAGCTACAACAGTAATGACACTACTGATCAATGATGCTTTTCGGTGGTTCTTGAAAATTAAAATAACACTTAGAAGTATCCCTATAATATTACCTATACTCCACCAAAGTGGAGTAAGTCCAGCCAAGGTCATCGTAACTAGGAAGGCTAGCATGATCGCAATACCTCCCATTAGGGCAGTAGTTTTCTTATGAAAACGATCTACCCTTGGCTTATCGACAATATTGTAGCGTATCGCTTGGGTAATGACTACTTTGGTCAGTAAAAAGGAAATTGTAATTCCGGATATTATGCTAATGAACAGCGTTAGCAAGGTAATATTCATGATACAAGGTTTTGATATAGACCACTAAGATCATTACTTAGACGGTCAAAGCTGTATTTTTGATAAATTTGGTTTTGGTGTGCATCAATAAATGCATTCCGGTAGATGTGATCTTTCAGGATCTTAGCGCAAGCTTTGACTAGAGCATCCTTGTCATTGGCTGGGCAAAGCATTTCATGAAAATCTTTCTGAAAGAGGTCAGGAACACCTCCAACAGCGCTCGCTACTACAGGAACACCAGCTGTCATCGCTTCTATAATAGAAACGGGAGACCCTTCATTGTGAGAAGTAAGCATCACTAAATCCAGATCGGCATAGACAAGGTGTAATTCCTTTAAGAACCCGGTAAAAGTCACTGAAGAAGTGATATTTAACGCTTCGGCTTTCTCTTTGAGTAATGACATTTCCTCTCCATCTCCTACCATAACGAAGTGTATATCATTAAAATTTTTCAAAAGCTCAGCGGCCGTCTCCAAAAATAATGTAAGGTTTTTTATCGCTGTAAAACGAGCGACGACACCAATCAGTTTTTTCTCAGAAGGAATCTCAAAATGACCTTTTAAAATACCGTTATCCCTAGGCTGTATGTAGAACCTTTTCAGGTCCAATCCTAAGGGAACAATTTGATGTTGTATTTCTTTTCCCACCCCCAAGGACAAGATTTCTTGCTTTTGAAGGGGAGTAATTGTAATAATCGTATCTGTATACCTACCCAAGAACCTTTCCAAAAACAGGAATAGGTTGGTTTTCAATGGGGAGAAGTAACTGTGAAAGACGTGTCCATGAAAAGTATGTACTACACGGATGCGTTTTGCCTCATTTTTAAAGAGATTATACAGTAGGGCGGCGCTCCTTCCAATAAAGCCGGCCTTAGCAGTATGGGTATGGATGATATCCGGCTGATAAGTACGGATGATCTTCCACATCTTCAAAAGGGCCTTTATATCTTTGATAGGGGAAAGTTCTCTCTGTAAGTCTTGACATTCTTCATATACCACATTACGCTCCTTGGCAAGGTAAGACATGTCGCCTTCCCCTTCCGAAAGCTGACCTGCGATTAGTTTGCTTTCAAATTTATCGTTATTGAGTCGGTCGGTTAAGAGTACGGTGTGTATAGCTGGTCCACCGACATTTAATCGAGCGATGATTCTTAAAATGCGAATCTTTTTCGTTTGCCTATTTTCCATAAGGGAAAACCATGTTTATGCACTTCTTGGATAAGAATATCCAGATGCTTCAGTTTAGTTTGCTGTTAACCTTTGTAAATATCAGATCTTTATTACAATAAGGTACAATTATTGAAATGGGTTGTATCCATTTAATGCTAATTCATCTTAGGTAAAGACAATAGCGGGTGAAAATGTTGGTATTAAATGAATACAAATTTGCAATATTGTCTATTGGAATACAATAAAACAATGACATTTCTATAGGATAACGTAATATTTTAGAAGATCTTATGTTTTGAAAATCATAATACTTTTGAAGGAGCTTGGGTAGGGAACTTTATGAACCTAACCTGATGAGAACATGAAGGAAACCCTTCCGGATCGTTTGCTTTTTTTTATTATTAGTAGTAACTAACATATAATTATCTGAACAATCGACATAATAATATCAACAATGAGACCTTATTTGATTTTTTTCTTGCCTTTGTTTTTAATAGGCTGTGGAATTACGGAAGAGAATGAACAATTGAAACAGAAAGTAGCAGAGATGCAGGAAGAATTAGAGGCGACGAGACAGGCGGCTACTGCTCTGGATGAAGTAGGAAGTTTATTGGACTCTATAGAGGATAACCGAAAAATAATGATGTTGGACTTGGAAAAAGGCACGAGTTACGAGTCTTACCAAGAGAGAATCCGCAAACTGAATGAGTTTTTGGCAGAGTCGGACGAGAAACTGGCAGATTCTGAAGAGTTAATTGCTAATCTGGGTTCAAATAACAAAAACCTTTCTAATACAGTGAAGCGCTTGACTTCTCAGCTTAAAAAGAGAACAGAAGAAATTCGTGAACTAAATGAGCAAGTAGAGAAATATAGTAAAGAAAACAAGGCGCTGATCAAAACAGTAGACTTGCAAAGCCAGGAGATCAGGGATCAGCAAGTATTGATTGAGCAGAAGAAAGTAGAATTACAATCTTTGGAAGAGCGTGTAGAAAAGATGATGGTGGATGCTAAGAATGCGGAAGCGGACTCTTACTTCAAGCAGGCTTCAGCAATGGAAGAAGCGGCGAAACGTACAAATTTCTTCTCTCCAAAGAAAAAGAAACAAACTTATCAGGAAGCTTTGGATCTTTATAAAAAGTCCTTTGAAGCAGGCAACAAAGAGGCTTATACCAAAATTGAAGAACTAGAAGAACGTTTAAAGTAAAAAGTAACAAGTAAAAGGTAATAGGTAAAAGGTGTGTAACTTACCTATTACCTATTACCTTTTTCAACCATCATTGACAGTTAAAAAACTGTTCAATGATGGTTTTTTTCTTGGAAACAAAAGTCATGGAAAGGCTTTCTCTTTGCAGAAAACCCTTAATTTTGCATTCTGATTTACGTAATAGGTTAAAGTAAGGTCAGCACTTGTTCCTAAAAATTAGAGTATTCTATATCTAATGATATAATGTAGACTTTTTCCTGAAGGGAGGTTTTACGAAAGAACAGTGTTTCTAATAGCAGCAAGGAGGGGTGTTTATTTTTAAGCATAAGCCCTGATAAGGGAAAAGGTAAGAGCTAACAGGTGATAGGTGAATACCTATTATCTATTACCTATTACTTTTTACCTTCTTAAAATGAATAGGAGTTATGAAAAAAGAGGTTGAGTTTGTTGTACCGCCCGAGGTAGCATTCGATGAAGATAATTTTAGGCAGTATGTCATGCAGCGATTAAAGCTGAAGGAGCATGCTGACTTACATATTCGTATGAGTCGCCGTTCTGTTGATGCCAGAACCAAGAAGGTGAAAGTTAACGTAAAGGCAGAAGTTTTCGAGGGAGAGCCACCAGCAGAGTTGATTGCTTATAGAAGGGATTACCCCAACGTAAGTCAAGGCAAGAGAGTGGTGATTGTAGGGGCAGGACCCGCAGGTATGTTTGCCGCTTTACGTCTATTGGAAAAAGGCATTAAACCGATTCTTCTAGAAAGAGGAAAAGATGTTCGTGCGAGACGTCGAGACTTAGCCAATATCAATAAGAAGGATATTGTGAATCCTGATTCTAACTATTGTTTTGGTGAAGGGGGAGCAGGAACGTATTCTGATGGGAAACTCTACACCCGTGCCAAGAAGAGGGGAGATTTTAGAAGAATCATGGAGATTTTAGTGGCACATGGAGCCACATCCAAGATTCTTGTAGATGCACATCCTCATATTGGTACGAACAAACTTCCTAAGGTAGTAGCCGAGATCCGTGAAAGTGTTTTACAAGCAGGAGGAGAAGTACACTTCGATACTCGTGTAGAGGATCTTATTTTGGAAGGAGAGCAGATCAAAGGAGTGGTGACACAGCATGGTGATAAGATAGAGGGAGAGGCAGTGATCTTGGCCACGGGACATTCTGCCCGTGATATATTTGAGTTGCTAAAGGAGAAGGAAGTTTTAATAGAAACGAAACCTTTTGCCTTAGGAGTAAGGGTAGAGCATCCACAACCGATTATTGATAGTATACAATATCATTGTGCCTTGGATAGAGGACCTTATTTGCCAGCAGCATCTTATTCACTGGTGAGTCAGGTAAGGTATAAAGGAACAGAGAAAGGAGTGTTTTCCTTTTGCATGTGTCCAGGTGGTTTTATCGTTCCTTCAGCAACAGCCCCAGGAGAAGTAGTGGTGAATGGTATGTCTCCATCTCGTCGAGATTCAAAGTTTGCCAATTCAGGTATTGTTGTTGCAGTGGATCGGGAAGACTTTGCTCCTTATGTAAAGGAGTATGGAGTGTTGGCCGGAATGGCTTTCCAACGTGAGGTAGAACAGCGTGCTTCTATGATCTCTGGAGGAACACAGCAAGCGCCAGCCCAACGATTACTGGACTTTACACAAGATCGCGTATCGGATAGTTTGAATGAGACGTCTTATCAGCCAGGGTTGATTTCTACGGATATGCGAGAGGTACTACCACCGCAGATTGCCCATCGCTTAAAGTTTGGGTTCCGTTCTTTTGGAAAGAAGATGAAAGGATACCTGACGAACGAAGCACAGATTGTAGGGGTGGAGAGTCGTACCTCTTCTCCGGTTCGTATTCCTCGTGAAAAAGATACGTGTGAGCATCCGCAGATCAAAGGACTGTTCCCTTGCGGAGAAGGAGCAGGATATGCAGGGGGAATCGCCTCTGCGGCAATGGATGGAGAACTTTGTGCGAATATGGCGGCAGCCTTATATTGCAATAAATAGCAGCCCTACTGCCAACTTGCTTTGTTGAATCGTTGAATTTCTCCTTCGGAGAGTTGAATTAAGCTTCGCTCCATTACATGGCGTCTTGATTTGAGATGATTTGTTTTTTGATTGTTTCTCAATTAACTATTCAACTCGAATCAACTCACCGAAGGTGAAATTCAACGAGCGAAGCTCAATTCGAGACGCCGTGTAACGGATTCAACAGAGCGAGTTAGTAGTAAGATGGTTGAATGCACAACTAAATTGAAAATTAATCATTGAAAATTGACCATTATTCACCATGAATATTGCAGATATACGAAAAGATTATTCTCATAAGGAGCTATCGGTAAAGGAGTGTTCAGAGGACCCTATTGAGCAATTTACGACCTGGTTGAATGAGGCAATTAAGTCGGAGGTTAATGAGCCTACTGCGATGACGATATCGTCAGTGTCTCCAGAAGGAAAACCTTCAGCCAGAACGGTTTTACTTAAAGGAGTAGAGGAGGAAGCTTTCGTATTTTATACTAACTACCAAAGTCGAAAGGGAACACACCTGGAGGCTACTCCTTATGCTGCTCTGACGTTTTTCTGGCCTGAGTTGGAGCGACAGGTTAATATTGAGGGAAGGGTAGAACGTGTATCGGAAGAAACTTCAGATGCTTATTTCTCTAGTAGACCTTATAAAAGTAGGGTAGGAGCTTGGGCCTCAGAGCAAAGTTCGGAGATCTCTTCTAAGAATGAGGTGATGAAACGCTTTGCAATGTATGCCGCAAAATATATCACACATGTACCCAGACCACCTCATTGGGGAGGGTTTAGGGTCATACCAAATCGTATAGAGTTTTGGCAGGGACGCCCTAGTCGTTTACATGACCGAGTACTTTATGAGTTAACAGAAGAAGGTGTGTGGATTAGGAAAAGGTTAGCACCTTAAGAACTTTTCTGTTCATTTTTTCAACTTTCATGAATATTATACAAATTAGGCATTGATGTAGTTTACATTTATCCAATATCCAAGGAATATCATTACCACTTGTATTATATAAATACATATCACTGAATTATGGAATCAAAAGCATTTATCGTTGAGGGAGGACACAAACTCAGCGGAGAAATTACTCCACAAGGAGCTAAAAACGAAGCCTTACAGATCTTGTGTGCCGTTCTTTTGACGGAAGAGAAAGTGACTATTCATAATATCCCTAACATCATTGATGTTATGAAGTTGATTGAGATCTTGGGTGATCTAGGGGTGAAAGTCAACAAACTAGATGAGGGATCTTATGAGTTTACTGCCGATGCAGTAGATATTCATTATTTAGAATCGGATGAGTTTGCGCAAAAAGCAGCCAAGCTAAGAGGGTCGATCATGGTGTTGGGACCATTGCTGGCACGCTTTGGTTTTGCCAAAGTACCGAAGCCGGGAGGAGACAAAATCGGTCGTAGAAGATTGGATACTCACTTTTTAGGTTTTACAAAACTAGGGGCTTCATTTAATTATGATGATCGTTCCAGCTTTTATAGTATTGATGCTAAAAACCTAGAAGGTAAATATATCCTATTGGATGAGCCTTCTGTAACGGGTACTGCCAACGTGATTATGGCTGCCGTAATGGCGAAAGGAAAAACAACGATTTACAATGCCGCTTGTGAGCCATACATCAAGCAGCTTTGTCGTATGTTGAACCGCATGGGGGCCAATATTCAAGGAGCTGGTTCCAACCTATTGGAAATTGAAGGAGTAGAACGCTTAGGAGGAACGACGCATACGATGTTACCGGATATGATTGAGATCGGTAGCTTTATCGGTTTGGCAGCAATGACAGGTTCGGAGTTAACGATCAAAGACTGTCGTATCGATGAGTTGGGACAGATTCCTGGTGTATTCCAAAAACTAGGTATTCAAATGGAGTTCCGTGGAGACGATATCTATATCCCTGCTCAGGAGAACTATAAGATGGAACGTTTTATTGATGGCTCTATCCTGAACATCGCGGATGGTCCTTGGCCGATGTTTACTCCAGATTTATTGAGTATCGTTTTGGTGGCCTCTATTAAGGCAAAAGGAACGGTAATGATCCATCAGAAGATGTTTGAAAGCCGCTTGTTCTTTGTCGATAAGCTAATCGATATGGGGGCACAAATCATTTTGTCTGACCCACATAGGGCAACCGTCATTGGCTCGAACAATGAACGTCCATTAAGAGGAATCTCCATGACTTCGCCAGATATCCGTGCAGGGGTAGCCTTGTTGATCGCAGCTTTGTCTGCCGAAGGAAAGAGTACGATCTATAATATTGAGCAAATTGATAGAGGATACCAGTTTATTGACGAGCGTTTGAGAGCTTTGGGCGCTAAGATTGAGCGTGTATAATCTCTCTTTTCAAGATATAAAGAAGGTAAGGGCATCCATTATGGATGCCTTTTTTAATGACTTACCACATCAACGTAACACCCACCTGCAAATTAGGCGTACGCATCAATGCAAATTGTGTTTGAGAAATAATACCTTTCACCTGATCCTGTCGATAGTACTGCTCAATAATATTTTCCTTATTAAAAGTATTCCAAAGGCTGAGGCCTGCATTGCCCGTTACTTTTCCTATCGTAAAAGTATATTTTGCGGAAAGATCCATTCTGCTGTAAGCGGACAGGCGAGCACTGTTAGGGGTGCTGTAGATAATAGTCTCTTCGTTGATCTCTTCTGCGGGAGTATAGGGGAGGCCACTGTGCCAATGAAGACCATAGGCTATTGCCCAAGGATAGTGATTATAACTAATACCCGTTGATGCAATATGACGGAGGTCTACATTATTAGGAAAGAAAGAGGTAGACAAGGCTGGGAACGTATAATTACTTTCACTCAGGGAATAACTGAGCCAGCTTCCAATGGTTTTATATTGGTAGTTAACCAGAACGTCTAGGCCATAGGTATCATACTTTCCTTGGGTATCGGTATAAGTGTATTGATTCAAAAAACCCTGACTTTTACTAAGGATACCATCAATTTTCTTCCAGTATATTTCAGCTGAAAGCAGGACTCCTTTTTTCTTAAAGGTATTTTCTAAAGAGAGTTGTTTTCCTTTTAGTAAGGGAATATTCTCATTGTTAGCCATTACCCATCGCCTTTTTTCAACGCCCAGAAAATCTTGTTGTTGATCAATGAGCTGTAAAATACTTTGACTGCTGGATTCGGCAGTAATAGCTATGGCGTAAAATGGTGTAATCGTTTGTCTTAGACGTAGTCTTGGCTCTAGTGTGAAAGCTTTTGCTTTTTGATAATGATTGCCTCTAACTCCTGCCTGAATATAAGTAGTTTGTCGTCGGTTGTTCCAGGATACATCGCCAAATACAGCCTGATTGACCGTGACATTACGGCTATCAATCAATAAGGAAGGGATATTGATTTTATTAAAACTACGAATACCTACTTCTGACGCTTGATATCCGAACTGTATTTGTAGCAAAGGACTGAACTGATAATCGCCTTTTAGCTGTAGTTGTAGGTCTGTTACTTCGTTTTGTTGTTGTTGCTCTTGTCCATAAGCAATATCATGATTGATTCCCGAAAGTAAGTAAAGTGTTCCTCCCAATCGAAGCTCACTACTCAAGGCTTCATTCCATTGTTTTTGATAAGTAATTCCTGCGGCCTGTTGACGTTGCTGAAGGCTACTCTCTCTGGAGGTAAGAATCTCATTATAGACTCCACTCTCAGCATAGGAAATATCATTTTGAATATGCATGAAGTCAAGATGAATAGCCTCTTTTGCAGTTCGTTGAAAAGAATAATGAAGGTTTATATCATGGAACTGGAAATCCTCTTCAGTGTTGCTGTCTGTGTTCTCATTTGCTTGAAATACATCGGTACCTCTAAATGCTCGCTCGTAGTATTTTTGATAGGTAGGACTTCTCCATAGGTCAGCAATAGATCGTCTTGTGGATAGTTGTAAAGTGTTACGTGAGTTAATAGGGATTTGCATGCCAACCCCTGCAGATAGTAGATTCAGGTGAGCGGAAGTATTAAGTTCAGAGATATGTTTTTCCTTGTTCTTTAGTGATATACTTCCAGAGACTCCTTCTCCCCATGCTGCTGTTCTACCACCTTTTAGGACACTTACTTCTTGAGTGAAGGTTGGATTGAAGGCGGAAATCAATCCAAAGAAATGTCCTGACTGGTACATGCGAAGCCCTTCCCAAAGAATCAGGTTTTGATCATGGGTGCCACCTCGGATATTGAGCCCGGAAACAGTCTCTTGTACACTGTATATCCCAGGTAATACTTGCAAGGAGTGGAGAGCGTCTTTTTCAGCTAGCCCCGGTACCATGTTCATGGCAGGTAGTTGCAGTGTGATATTACCATCCAACTTTTGCTGAATTCCTTTCAGAATATAATCTTCAATAATCACCTCATCCATTGTCAGTGATTTTGGTGAGAGTGCGATATAGCGGCAGCTGTCGGCATCGATAGATACAAGTGGTATACTTAAGGATTGATAACCTGTGTAAGATATAGTTAGCGTATCGGTTATAGAATGGATTGGCCATTGAAAGTAGGCATTCTCATCGGTTAATCCTTGTGTATAGTTGCTCTTTAGACTTGCATACGGAAGTGGTAGGGATGTTTTTCCATCCATAACATAAGCACATATATTACTTGGGAGAGTAACCTGAACACTATATAATTGTTGGTGTATAGGGGTGATCTCTAGAGGATAGGTACTTTCCATATAAGACAAGCACTCCTCCAGAGAGGAAAAGTCTTTGAGTGGGGTTAAGGTAATTGCTTCCACTTTTTCTTCTATATAAGAAAAGCGTACCTCATAAACTTCCGTAATTTCATGAAGGGCTTGCTTCAGTGAAATAGTAGAGTCAGAGGATTGCTGTGCTGCTCCTTGGAAATAAATAAGAAGTAAAAAAAATGTAATAATAAGCGATTTACCAGAAAGCATACTACTTTAATACCACCGTGTTGCGATCAATGATTTTGTATGAAATACCTAAAGGAAGCGTCACACTTTTGAGAGTAGCTTCAAGATTATTGTGTGGGAAGCTACCACTGAAGTGGACACTCGAATCGATAGATTGTGCCTTTATGCTGAGATCATATTGTCGTTCAATTTCCTTTAGAACGTCTTGTAGTGGGGTATTATTGAAGTAACTTTCTCCTTTAGTCCATAAAGGTTCTCCGAATTTCTTGACACTTCCTAGTTTAGTGATTCCTTTATTTACGCTAAAGGTTTTTCCGGCTGGCAGTTCTATATTTTTACCATTATGCTGAACAGCAACCAATCCTTCAAAACAAGATACCTCAAACCAGTTGTCCCTCTCCTTGACATTAAATTCAGTACCCAACACTTCTACACTTCCCAATGAAGTATGGACACGGAAACTACTTCCCTTTTTCACTTTGAAAAAAGCCTCTCCTTCTAGTTGTACATCTCTCTGCTTATCCCACTCACTTTCTTTATAGCTTAGTTGAGATCCCGCATTCAGTCTTACAGAAGAAGCATCAGGGAGTGTGAGTGCTAAAGAATCGCCTGGATGGGCATAATGTGTGGTAGGCAGTTGGTTCATAAAGTAAACTCCTCCAACAAGGAGTAAGGCGATTACCGCTGCAACCTGCCAAAGGCGATAAGAAGGAAAGAACGAAATGGTTCTATTTTTTTGAGGGAGATTATTTTGGATCTTTTCCCACTCTTCTTGAACAGCATAAGGTTGTTTCTTTTGCTGTAAATAATAATAGGAAAGCTTTTGTAGTCGTTCAAAAGCCTCACTCTGTTCAAATGTACTGCGTTCCTCAGACGACATATTGTCATCGAGCCATTTATTGATTTGTTCCTTCTTGTCCATAGTGAAATGACTAGGATAGTATGACGAATAATATTTAGTATAGCTTTTAGGTGTAATTCAGTTGAATCAAGTTGATTTGTTCATTGAAAAAATAACTTTCTTCACTGCTCACTGCCCATATATAAAACCGGAAAGCCTAAGAAATCACTACCTCTTATCTTGAATAAATTAAAAATTCACCAAGATAGTCTTTAAATGTTTGTGTGCTTTGGCGATTCGTTTCTCTACAGCTTTTTGTGAAATACCCAGTAGTTCAGCAATTTCCTTTTGTTTTTTTCCTTCAATACGGAAAAGTAAAAAGGCTTCTCGCTGTTCGGGAGTAAGGCTCGCAATAGCTCCTTCCAACTGTTCCAAATACTCAGTTTCTTCTATCAGGTATTCGGGGGACTCATTGGTGAAGTGCTGTTGAGGTTCATGTTGGTACTTGAGTGCTGTTTTTTTTCGGTCCAGCACGTTGAGCATCTGATTGTTGACCACAGTAAACAGAAAGCCTCTAGCTTTTTCTGGTAAGACCTTATGGCAATTATCCCACAACTTCATAAAGGCTTCTTGTACCAAATCGGCAGGGTTGTCCCTATCTCCATATTTGTAGTACAGAAAATCATGAAGATCTTGTGAATGTTGCTTAAAAAGTTTCTCGAATACAGTACTGTGGCAAACTCCTTGTTCTTGTTCTTTGCGCATAGGAAATTGCATTTTTCTATGAACTAGCAAAAATCATGCATGAACATACTATTCTGAGTTGTCTGCACGTATACTAGGGGTATAATTTTTTAACTCTACAGCCTTATGAAAAAGTATACTCACTAAACTTTTTTTATAAAAAGAAGAAAAAATAGTCGTTTAGGGGGTAGGGATTTCTTTAAGCGGGCGGTTATATGTACAGATTGCCTCCTAAAAAAAGCAATTGGAAAACATCATGTTTAAATACTTTAGTCAATATATCGCCATTCTTTTTCTGTTAGGAATACTGGACTCTTGCATGTCCGAGTTCTATACAGAAGTGCTGCCGGATAAAGAAGAGGTCATTACCTCGGATTCGGAGCTAATTCCTCTATTGCAGCAGATGGCAGAGAATGATGGTAGTGTAGACGATATACTAGACGAGAGTAGTTGCTTGATGATGGTTTTTCCAGTGACGATTACTTTTGAAGAAGAGGATAATCAAGATGGGCAAGAGGAAGACAAGATAGAGCAAGACGTAACGATCTACAGTCTGCAAGAGCTAACGGAGTATCAAGAAATACTAGAAGAGAAAGATTGGGAGTTAACTTATCCATTTGAGGTTGTTTTACCGAACTATAACGTGGTAGAGGTGAAAAATGAAAATGGTTTTTCCGGATTACAAAACACCTGTAATAGGGGGAGAAAACATTGCTTTGATTTTGTATACCCGATCACTGTGTCTAGTTATGCCATTGAGCAGGAACAGTCTGAGGTAACTGTGATAGAGAGCAAAAAGGAACTTTACCTCTTATTGGAAGGACTTTCAGAAGAGGTGTATTTAACATTCAATTATCCTTTGTCTTTAGTACAAGAGGATAAGGAAAATATAGTGGAAGTCAATACGCAAAAAAGTTTGTATGACATTCTTAGAAAGAATAAGTGTGATTAAACAAGTAAATTCATTTAGGGCAAATTAATAAAAGCAACAATGAGAAAATTTTTATCAACAGCAATGGCTGCGGCAGTGGCCGTATTCGGATTTACAGCTTGTGAGAGTAACGAGAGCGGTAAAGCAATCTTTGAAGTAAGAATGACTGATGCACCAGGAGACTACGAGAACGTCTTTATTGATGTACAGTCTATTGAGTATAATTCAGACAGTAATTGGGTGACGATGGAGTCTGCACAACCATCAGTATTCGACGTATTGGAGCTAACAGCTGGAATCGATACACTATTGGGTAGCGAGGAAGTAGATCCAGGGTATATCTCTCAAATCAGATTGATCTTGGGTAATAACAATACTTTGGTAGTCGATGGAGAAACGCACGACTTGAAAGTACCAAGCGGTAGCCAGTCTGGGCTAAAACTTCAAATCAATGAGGAGTTAGTAGCTGGTATCACTTACAGCATCTTGTTGGACTTTGATGTAGAGAAGTCTATCGTAGAAAAAGGAAATGGCAGCTATAGCTTGAAGCCAGTTATCCGTACAATCACGGAGGCGACAAGTGGTGCGATCTCAGGTACTGTTCTTCCTGATTCAGTTTCAGCAATGGCATTTGCTATTCAAGGAGAGGACACTATTGCAAGTGCAGCAACTAACGAAGAGGGAGCATTTATGCTAAGAGGTATTGCTGAAGGATCATACAAAGTAGTAGTAGATGCTGCTGAAGGATTTGAGGTACTAGATACTGCTATGGTAGATGTTGAGATCGGTGTAGTGGCTCCAGCAGGAGACTTTACTGCAGTTGAAGAAGTAGTAGAAGAGTCAGCTGAGTAATCAGCGTAGTATAGTCAATGGAAAATGGAATTTTTTACGATGGATCACAGACGAGAAGGTGATGACTTGTTAAATAAACGTCTGGTGCGAGAACAATTCATTTATCGGCAATAATTTTTTGTAGCCATTTTTCGATTGAACATAAAAAAGGGATGCTTCTAAAGCATCCCTTTTTTGATTAAGCGTCTTTTCTGCTAATTTTTTCTACTCTTCTTTCGTGTCTTCCACCTTCAAATTCTGTATTTAGGAAAGTGTCTACAAAAGAAATAGCATCTTCTACAGAGATAAAACGAGCAGGAAGTGCGATAACATTTGCATTGTTGTGTTGACGGCTAAGTTCAGCAATCTCTTTTCTCCAGCAAAGTGCGGCACGGATGCTTTGGTATTTGTTCGCTACCAACATAACTCCCACTCCACTTCCACAGATGATTACTCCTTTATCAAATTCTCCTTTTTCGATGGCTTGTGCCAAAGGGTGAATGTAATCAGGATAGTCACAAGACTCATCTGTTTCAGGACCGAAGTCTTTTACCTCATGTCCTTTCTCTTTTAGGTAATCAAGAATAACGTTTTTGTATTCAAAGCCGGCGTGGTCGCCACCAATTGCGATTTTCATAACAGTAAAAATTATGGTAGATGATTTGCTGCCGCAAATATCGGTATTTTTTTTCTTAGGTTGAAAGATTGTGCTTTTCCTTTTTCCTTGATCTCGATTTTATACCTAGACTGTTTGTAGTGTTACGTATGTCATGTAATGATACGACCTGCATCGGGTTTGCACTATGTTCTCCATATACCATACACCATATACATATACTGGTCGTAAGCTCCAGCTTACGACCCAAAAGCAATTTGGAGGCTCCAGCCTCCAGTTAATACAGACCGAAAAAATATTAATCAACACGAGGGTGGACCCTCGAAAAAGCGCTGTAAAGTCGTAAGCAGGAGCTTACGACTAGTAAATGCTCTTTCTCAGTGACGTAAGTCGCCTCAACGTTCTACCATTCCCCCAATAGCTTCCCTAACTTCTCTTGTACCACTGTTTGACTTAAACGCTCTTTAGCAACCTGCTGCCCTGCCAAACCAATTTGTTGACTTTGCTCAGGGTGTGTAACCGCATATTCAATAGCTTTGGCAATGGTCTCTGCAGTGGCGCCTGGAGTAACCATATAAGCATTTTGCTGGTCCTTAAGGTAATGGCAGTTTTCCTCTAAAGCGGCACAGAGTACGGGTCTACCTGTGGCTAGGTATTCACTAAGTTTTGTAGAGAAGCCCGTATTGCTCCATCCATCATCTTTGCGGATACCGATCAATAAGTCAGCTTTGGCTAGTTGAGCTTTTAGTTGCTCAAAAGGAACAAAACCTAACATTTTGACTTGTTCCTCTATACCAAGCTCATTGATCAGGGATTGTACGCTTTGCATATATTCCGGATCATTCTTATTGTATCCTATGAGATTGAAGTGAACGATAATACCTTTATTCTTTAATAAACGAACGGCATGAATTACTTCCTCTACCTCATCAAAACCGAAGAACCCTCCTGTATAAACTAATAGTGGATACTCGTTTTGAGGTGTTGTAGAGGTGCAATCCCAAAATGCTGGATCGATGATGGTAGGAATGATGCTGATCGGAACCTTATTTTCCGTTAGTAACGCATATTTATCTCTCAGGTAATGAGAGATGGCGACAATATGGTCTGCATGTGCCGTAAGTTTTCGATCTGCTAGTGATTGGTTAGCATAAATCAGCTGACGCTTCAACCCATTTCCTTTGAGACGTTCATCTTCATAGGAGTGAACAATCTTGATTCCCAATTTTTTTCCTAATCGGGTTAAGGGATAAATCAAGTGGGCCGCAGATTGATTAAACCAAAGGACATCTACTTTTCCTTCCTCATGGAGTTTTTTAATGTGATCCCTAATCTTAAAAACAGCACTAAGTTTCTTTGTGAAAAACTGATAGCCCTTCGGCTTGATGGTACTACCCGTTACATATTGAAAAGGGGCCCCTCCAATTTCTCCTTGTGGTTGCAGCATCTCCGGAGCTACATTTCCCTGACTATGCTCCAGTAAGATATTGACATGGTGGCCCATGTTTTGTAAGGCTGTCACTAGGGTTTTTAATCGGGTGGTGTTTCCTCCTCCTTGGGGTAGATCTGCCGCCGTGATAAAGACAATGTTTAGTGCTTTCATATTTCTGAAGTTGCTTAGCCCCTTGTTTAGGGATGTTGGCCGTAATGTTGTTAGTTAACCTTAAATTTGTAGGCATAAAGGTAGTAAATACAAAATAAAGTGAAATGAAAGCCCTTATAGATTATATTTTTTACCTTTAGCAGTGAGCAGTGAGCAGTGAGCAGTGAGCAGTGAGCAGTGAGCAATACCTAATATTAAAATCATTTTCTATTCATTTTTAATATGAGCCCTCGCGTTAGTCCGGTCTGTAGGACGAGGATCTGTGAAAGAATGGTGTTTCGGGTAGCTATAAGGCTTATTGGATTTTATGAATAAACCCTGTGTGATAGTAATAAATACCGTAAAGCTACTAATCACTAATCACCAGCCACCAATCACTATAAAAAAGAAAATATAGACCATAAATATAGATTAAAAATGAGCGTAGTAATTGTAACAGGAGCCGCAGGCCTAATTGGTAGCGAAGCGGTAGAGTTTTTTGCAGATAAATTTGATCAGGTTATTGGTATTGACAATAACTATAGAGAAGTTCTTTTTGGAGCAGATGCCTCTGTGGAATGGAACAGAATGCGTTTGGAGAATCAGGTTACCAATTATAAGCATTACGCGACGGATATCCGTAATTATGAGGGACTAGAGAAGATCTTTCAGGAATATAGCAGTGATATCAAAATGATCGTACATACCGCCGCTCAACCAAGCCATGACTGGGCTGCAAAGGAACCGTTGACGGACTTTACGATTAATGCCAATGGCACCTTAAACCTATTGGAGTTAACAAGACAATATGCAGAAAAGGCAGTCTTTATCTTTACTTCTACCAATAAAGTATATGGGGATAACCCAAATAAACTGCCTTTGGTAGAGCTGGATACTCGTTGGGAGGTTGCAGAGGATCATATGTACTTTGAGAAGGGTATTCCAGAGACAATGAGTCTGGATGATACGAAGCACTCCTTGTTCGGTGCTTCCAAGGTAGCCGCAGATGTGTTGGCACAAGAATATGGTAAGTACTTTGGAATGAATGTGGGAGTATTCAGAGGTGGTTGCTTGACAGGGCCGAAGCACTCAGGAACACAGCTACACGGTTTCTTATCTTATTTGATGAAGTGTGCGATCACAGGAGATCATTATACCGTATTCGGATATAAAGGAAAGCAAGTAAGGGACAATATTCATAGCTGGGATTTGGTGAATATGTTCTGGCACTTCTATCAGAACCCTATGCAGGGAGAAGCCTATAATGCCGGAGGAAGCCGCCATTCCAATTGCTCTATGCAGGAAGGAATCGCTCTTTGTGAGAAGATCACTGGCAAGAAGATGAACTATACTTATTCGGAGGATAACCGTATTGGAGATCATATGTGGTGGATCAGTGATATTTCCAAGTTCCGTTCGCATTACCCAGATTGGGAATACAAGTATAACTTGGAGGATATTCTAGTACAGATTCACGATAGTATGAGCAATCGCGTATAATCGTAGGGGCGACCCCACGTGGTCGCCCCCACCAGCACAATGCCTAAGTACTAGTCCTAGCGTCCTCGCTAGGACTTTAAACATAATGTGAGCGTCCACGCTCACGCTTATAGAACCTGAGCGTGGACGCTCACATTATGTTTTGGTCTTTGCGAGGACGCAAAGACCAGTGTTTGGCGACTTCACCATGTGCTCGCGCCCTTATGTATGCACATCGTATGGAAGCGCCACTGGCACATCCTATATTTCGATATATTCATATTTCAATCAAATGAAGAAAGTTTTATTGGTTTCCTACTATTGGCCACCGAGTGCTGGGATTGCTGTTTTAAGAACATTGAAACTAGCCAAGTACCTGAGGGAGAATGGCTGGGAGCCTATCGTATATACCGCAGAGAATCCAGACTACCCGGGGATTGATCACTCCAACGATAAAGATATTCCAGAGGGAATTACCGTGATCAAGCAACCGATATTTGAGCCTTATAAGTACTATCGCAAACTGATGGGTAAACAGGATGACGCCAATGTGGTAAATGCCCTGGTTGCCAATGACGATAAAGAAAGCCTATTGCATAAACTTTCTGTTTGGGTAAGAAGTAATTTTTTTATCCCGGATGCCAGAGCTTTTTGGATAGTCAGGTCGGTCAATTATCTTACTAAATACCTGAAAGATAATCCAGTGGATGCGATGTGGGCAATTGGTCCTCCTCATACCAATAATGTGATTGCCTGTGAGTTGAAGAAACGATTAGGGATTCCTTGGTTGGCAGACTTTCAGGACCCCTGGACACAGGTAGATTATTTCGAGAAACTCATCTTAACATCTTGGGCAAATCGTAAACATCATCGCCTGGAACAGGAGGTTTTTGAATACGCCGATCATATTACCATTGTGAGTCATCAATGGAAAAAGGATTTGCAAGCGATAGGAGCCAGGGAGGTGTCGGTAATTCCTTGGGGTTTTGACCATGAAGATTATCAGGAGCTGAATTCTACATTGGATCAAAAGCTCACTTTATTACATACAGGTTTAATAGGGGAAGATCGAAATCCAGCTACCCTGTTGCAAGCAGTGAGAGAACTACTGGATGAGAACGATACTTTTAAGCAATATTTTAGACTGAAGTTGATAGGGGAGGTAGATCTGAGTGTCCGAAAGGTGATTGATGAGCTAGGACTGCAGGATTGGGTCGAAGTACAAGGGAATATTCCAAGACAAGAGGTATTGCAGAAGTGTGCCAATGCACAAGTACTGTTATTGCTGCTTAATCAAGCGAAGAATGCTAGTGGACGTATTCCTGGAAAGTTATTCGAGTACTTAGGAGTTTCCAGACCGATTCTTTGTTTGGGGGATACTACCGGAGATACGGCGAATATCATTCGAGAGGCAGGGGCAGGTGTTACTTTGACTTATGATAATAAGCAAGATATAAAACAAATGCTGCTAAAGTACCTGGAGGACTTTTTGAAAGAGGGTAAAGTGCCTCATGAAACGAATCAGTTGGAGAGTTTGTCTAATCGTTATTTGACGAAGCAGGTAGCAGGTATATTAGATCAGATTAGTGGAGATAAATAGGGATTGTGATGCCGCATCATAGGCGCGGCATCACAATCATTAATCATGTATTTCGACTCCCAAAATTTGCTTTACCTTATTCTTTACCTTTCGCAGAAAGCGCTTTAAACTCTTTTTGTTGGCATATTGGTAAAAAGCTTTAAAATAAGCCCTTCCTTCTTTACTTTCTTTTATCGGAAGAAATTTTACTGAGATAGGGGTTGGAAATTCCTCTATCGCATAGACGTTGTCGTACAATTCACCACTGTTTTCTCCCGTACCATCAAACCCTATATTGCGTACAATAGAGCGGGAGGGCTGTAGGCATAACCCATCTTCCAGAAAAATTGTAGTGAACCATTTGATCGCCCAGGTCTTCATCTTGCCTTCAAGATTCCATTCCAGTTGTTTATGGAACGTAATACTCCCATCCAGGTTAAAACGTTTGAAGCGATTTTCTTTCTTGATTTCTTCCAGTAAGTAAGCAGTATCGAGGTTTAATTTACTCCAGGCATCTTTCCATGTAGCCCATCCCCAACAGGTCATAAATTGTATGAGAAAAGTCTCTTCAGTAGGAAGAAAAGCATCTCTTTTGGGAAAGGCTTGAGGGGTATAGCCCCCAATATGCATGACACGCTCTTCTTTTTCGTAAAGGGTAAGTGCCTCATTCATAAATTCCAGAAAATGGGGCGCTGTGACAATATCATCTTCCAGAACGATGACCCTTCCATATTGATTGACCGTATTCGTAACGCCTTCTACAATGGATTGTGCCAGGCCTTTATTGTGATCTGAGATAATAATCTCTACATTTTTACACCATTGTTGTTCTTGTATGATGGCCCTTGTCTCCAATAAGCTTTGTTCTTGCTCCTTAGTACTTCCCTCCTTTAACCCATCGGCATAGATGTAAAGAGAAGAGTTGTCGGCAAGAGTGTTGGCTTTTAGTGCTTCTAAGGTTTTCCTGGTATGTTCAGGACGATTGTATACAAAAAGTACGATAGGAGCTGGCATATGATTCATTACGGATGATACTTTTTTCGACGGTTGAAATGTTATTAGATGCCTAAACAGTTTTCTTCCCTGTAGAATACACTGGTGCATTTGTTATATACCATTCCCGGAGCAAGTCCCCAAAAATCCAACTGTTTGAAACCTTGTGCTTTCATAAAGGAAAACGCCTCCTGATATTGTGTTCTTTCAGAGTCATCCAAGACCACAACTCCTCTCTCAGAGAGATGCTCTATGGCTGTTTTTACACAGGCAACACGTTTTCGTCCATCCACTATAATGATATCGAAAGCTTGTTGTTGCTCTGCAATGGCTTGTTTAACGTATCGATCTTTCTCTGTTAGTGATTCAAACAATAACGTAACATTGGCGGGCATCTGACTTTCAATCATCGAAAACCAATTCTTGTCATTTTCAACAGCAGTCACTTGCTTACATGCATTGGCATAGTAAATGGTAGAATTGCCACTTCCGTATTCAAAGATTGTCAACTCTTTGTGGAGCCTTTGCTCAATAAAAGCGATAAAGCTGTAAGTGACCCAGGGAATGGCTACAGCATTAGAGGAGATAGGTTTTTGTTCTTGAAAAGACTCGACCCATCCAGTGGTATTGAGATAACTGTTTTTATATAAAAATAAATCACCTCCTGCACTGATCAAATTATAGAATCTACCGCCCTTGTTTTTACCTAAAAAAGTGGTACACAGTTTTTCAATAGCTTTGTTTTTCATATTCACTTATTAATAAAAATACTTATCTATCCTTTTTTCTGATTTAAAAAGAAGCGTATGGTTGGGATAATATCTAATAAGAATAATCCTCTAAGTTGAATTTTTAGTAAGGTACGTGTTTCTGAATAGAGTAAGTTGGCAAATTGTGTCATGATAAGTTGCGTACAGGCAGAAGCAATAGCTGCCCCAAGTAGTCCCCATTTTCGAATAAAAAAGTAATTCAATGAAATATTAATGCTCGCCGCTAGAATAGCCATTACCAAAATAATGCCTTGTTTGTTACGTATGGTTAGGTATGTACCCCGAAATCCACCGTTAAACATAAAGATAATACCTGTAGTAAGAATAATAAGAATAGGGGCGGCATCAGCATAAGCCTCTCCATACAAAGAGTGAACGATAAAATGCGAACTGACGAAGGTGAGAAGTAATCCTCCATAAGCCAGGAAAGTCATGAGATTGACAATACGCTTGTAATTATCAAAAAATAGCGTTTCATCTTTTTTGTAAAAAGCGGTAAGCTTAGGAAAAAAGGTAGAACTCAAAATGGTTAAAATAGACATAGGTACTTCAAAGAGCTTAATCGCTGTGCTATAGACTCCTACCTCTTTTGTAGTTAGCATATTACCCAACATCACTTGATCAATGCGCATATAGACCATATAAGCAAGACCTGAGACCATTAGTGGCCAACTGTGTCTCAACATCATACGACCAATGGTATTGCTATTTTTTAATCTAAAAACAGAGTCAACTTTCCGGTGGAAAATCAATAACAAAAGAAGTCCTGCAATAATTAGTTCACCCACATAAGCCAATACAAAGGCGATTAAAGGTAGTTCGTTAAGAATTAATATCACCTTGATACCAGCAAAGAGGAAAAAAGGAATTCCTTTCGCGATGACGGTATACTTCGATTTTAATTGAGAGTTGTTATAGGCTACAATACTCTCCGTGGCATTGACCACAATAAGGGATGAAGCAATGGCCATAAGCAGGAGTCCTTCCGTATTGTGTTGCATAAAAAGAACCATACTGAGGATGCTGACCAAGGCCAGACATAAGCCACTCCAGAGACGTATTCTTAAAGAGGTACCCAGAATGGTGAGTGTTCTGGAAGGGTGATTAATGATGTCCCGGATAATAATATTATCGAGTCCTAAGGCAGCGATGATACTATAAATACTTGCCAGAGCGAGTGCAAAGTCCCATTTACCGATTTCTTCTGGACCAAGGTATCTTCGAACCCAAGCGTTAATGAGTAAACCAATTATTATACGGGCAACCCGATCAATCATCAGCCAGTTGATATTTGACACAACCTCCATGAGCGTTTGATTTCTCAGAACGGCTCTCAATTTATCCATCCACATACCTCTTGTTTGTTATGGGCGCTTCCAGATTTGGAAATACCCTTCCTCTACTTCCTTTTTTAGACCGGCATTAGAGAGTAGTTCTTCACATCGCTTTGCTTCCTCGTCGGTCATAATGCCGTCAAAATTATGGATTTCAAACATAATCAGATTAATTTGCTCCAAAAATGACTTGTTATTTTCTAAAAAATGAATTTCAGCGCCTTCAATATCCATTAATAGAGTATCAAACTGGATCTGATAGTGTTGTTCTAATTCTTGTATGGTTTTTCCTTTGACCTGAATTTTTTCACCTACCTTTTTTTTGTTGCTACTACTGACAATAGAAGGGTTTACATAAAAGTCATTGAGAGGAGATTCTGAAATAAGACAATGTTCAATGCTGAAGTGAAGGTTGTTTCGGTCTCTATTTTGCTTTAACCAAGGAATTAGGGCAGGGTTTGCTTCTACGACTACATGACGTCGACTATCGTCCAGTAATTTAGAGGCTGTGCAAGAAACTACACCTATGCATCCTCCTAGTTCTAAGACAGAAGCATCTTTTGGTAGGTATCTTTTCAAGTAAAACCGTTCTTCTTTTTCATAATAGCCTAGAGGAAAGTTGCCTCTAAAAGTCCTTGTGGTAAGTTCTTTGGGAATGTGGAAGGTGCAGTTTTCTGTTTTATACTCTTTTGTGAATTGATCAAAATACCAACCAGCAATTTCTATCTTTGCTTTGACGTAGGTAAGATTAATGCTCTGTAGTAGAGATTTCATAAATCAGATGTACAGTTAAGTGAAAAAAATATTTGTTGGAGTTTTCTCATCAAGATTATAAAAAAAAATCCTTTTACAATAATTTACCCGGAAAATATACGCCTTTAGCACTCGTTAGGGACTATTCCTTTGGAAAAGTTTAACCTCAAGCGAGTATTATAGCGTATAGTGATCAATAGGACGTTTGATTCTTTTATCTATGAATATTTTACATATAAATACCGCTGATCAGGGAGGAGGAGCAGAGCAATTTGCCTTGGATATGCTTAAGCAATCTTCTGGAAAAGATGCATTGTTTGTTAAAAAGAAAAAAGGAAACGTCCCAGGGGTTTTTCTTTTAAAAAGGACATTTTTGAGCAAGCTATTGGAGGGAGTGGATAGTGTGCTGAAAAAGTTTTTTAATCATACATTATTTACTGATTTGGGCGTACTATATCCGGTACATGGCACCTACCAATTCCTTAAAAATACCCCGCAATATCAGGAAGCAGATATAATCTTTCTCCACAATATTCATAGTGATTATTTTGACCTGGATGCCCTTGTCGCAATTGGCAGGGAGAAAGAAGTTGTTTGGGTCTTGCATGATATGTGGGTTGTTACTGGGGGTGAGGTCTATACCTTGGATAGTGAGCAATATAAGACAGGGGATGCTAAAACCCTTTACAAGCACCTTTTCGCCTGTCAAAATCCTTTGGTCGATCGCCGTCAAAAGTATATGGAGCGAAAGAAGGAAGTTTTTCAGGAAGTACAGGAGAAGTTAACTTTCATTCCTGTCTCCAACTGGTTGAAAGATTGCTTGCTAAGTGCTTACACCATCCCTGATCGGGCAAAAATTCATGTCATCCAAAATGGAATAGATACTAATGTGTTTCGAAATAAGAAGCATCGGGATTGGGAGATACCTCGCATTCTTTTTTTCAATAGCAGTAATCCCTATAAGGGGGCAGAGTTATTCAGTTCTTTGGCTGCACAGATAGAGGGAAGTTTTGAGCTTTTTGTGATCGGTGCCCCAGTAGAAGGAGTGGAGAAACAACAAGTGTTTGACCCTATTCGTGATCGGGATGCATTAAATGATTTTTATAATCAGGTAGATATCATGGTATTTCCGTCTATTGCTGAAAACTTTAGTTTAATGGTACTGGAAGCGATGGCAGCGGGAGTATTGGTAGTGGGGAATCATATTGGAGGAATCGTAGAGCAATTGTCTGATGATAGAGGGGTGACTTTTCAAGGAAGGGAAGACTTAAAACATCAGTTAGAAGAACTATTGCAGCGTCCTTTGGAGGACATTCGTCGACAGGCTACCGAAGCTTCTGAATATGTACAACAGCATTGGAGTGAGGAAAAGATGAGGGAAGCGTATTTAAAGCTTTTGTCATAGGTAGTGAGCAACTGTTTGAACAAACTCTGAATGCTTTTTAAACTCTTTACCCTGTGATGTTCCAAATATTTCTTCATATTTGATAACTTTAGCGTTTGTTTAGAATACTGATTAGAGGGATTTTCTTTCTGAATCAGTATTCCAAACAAGCTCTTAGACGGCGACTTTTTATTGAATAAACTGATACTGAAAAAAAGATGAAGCGTTTTAACTGGCAAGCAAGCTTGCCTTATATTCTGGCGATACCCATTTTTTATCTAATCACCATGGTCTATTTCCAGACAGAGTTATTGGAAGGAAATAGGCTACCCCAAGGAGATATCCTGCAGTTTCAAGGGATGAAGCACTTGTCGGAGCAGTACACGGAGAGCCACGATGGAGAGGCACCTCTTTGGAATGTAGCGATGTTTGGTGGTTTTCCAGAATACCTGATAGCTAGCTTTGAGGACGGCCCTTTGAGATGGGTAGAAACCCTGACAAGAGGATTTATTGATGGGGATACCACAGCAAGTGTTTTTTTCCGTTGCATGTTATTGTTTTGGGTAACGCTTCTTTGTTTCAGAGTGAATCCTTACCTGGCCATTATAGGGGGGATAGCCTTTGCCTTTAATACCTTTTATGTGGTGAGCACCGAGGCAGGGCATATGACCAAGATGTGGGCGATCGCTTATGCAGGGCCTGTATTGGGAGGAATGGCATTGATCCGCCAACGTAAGTTTGGGTTGGGCTTTGCTGTGTTCGCTTTGGCGGTAGCGATGGAGCTCCGTGCCAATCACCTTCAGATTACCTATTACCTGATCTTTGCTTGTGTAGTATATACCGTGAGTATCTTGGCAGAAGCGATCAAGGAAAAGGACTTCGGGTTTATTACAAAAGCGGCTGGCGTATTACTGTTAGGGGCTGTGCTGGCGGGTGCTACCCAAACGGTAAGGTTATGGACATTATTGGAATATACACCTTATTCTACAAGGGGAGAGATGGAGCTGACTCCACTGACAGAAGGAGAAGGACAAGCAGAAGAAGGACTGAGTAAAGAGTATGCATTTTCATGGAGTCAAGGCAAAGCGGAGACGTTGACCTTGTTTGTACCTAATTTATATGGAGGAGCGAGTTATGAAGAACCAAAAAGAGGTGGTGCCTTTGAGCAAGCCTTGAGTCGGGTGACAGGTAATCCTCAGCAAGCAGCACAGATTGTAAGTAGAGAAGGATTCCGTGTCCCTACTTATCATGGAGATCAACCGTTTACCGCAGGACCAATTTATATGGGAGCGGTGATTTTCTTCTTGTTTATTCTAGGGCTGGTAATGCTGGATAACAAGCAAAGAGTATGGATGACTGTCGCGATTGTTTTATTACTGATGTTCTCATGGGGACGTAACTTGCAGTGGTTTAATTATCTTCTATTCGATTACTTTCCGGGATTCAATAAGTTCAGGTCAGTATCTATGGCACAGGGATTGGCAACATTGCTGATGTCCTTGATGGGCTATATGGGATTGCAGAAACTATTGGAGGAGAAAGGAGAGGAGCGTATTAAAAAGCTCTTTACGGCAGCTGGCATAGCTGCAGGGATGGCATTATTAGTAATGGTGACCGTCGGTATGATGGATATGTCAGCACAAACACCTGACGGTATGAATAAGGACATGAGTATGGTGGGACGTATGTTTGGGATTAAGGATGCCAATGTGGTGAAGACACTGGTCAAAGGACTGGAACAAGAACGTGTAGAGATGGCCAGAAGTAGTGCGATGCGTTCCTTGGTATTGGTGCTGTTGGCAGCTGGGTTGATCTGGGCAGTGCTCAAGCAGAAAGTATCCAAGCAAGTGGGCCTATTGATTATTGGACTAGTACTGGTAGGAGATGTTTGGTTAGTGGCTAAAAATTACCTGAATGACACGAAGTACCTGGATGCAGGGGATAAGCAATTGTCAATTACGAAAACGGAAGCGGATAAACGTATTCTGCAAGATGAGTCTTACTATCGTGTGATGACGTTGGGAAATACTTTCCAGGAGGCAAGAACTTCTTATTTCCATAAGTCGATCGGAGGTTACTTTGCGGCTAAAATGCGTCGCTACCAGGATATGATTGAGCGTCAGTTTGTACAGGAGCAACAGGTATTTATTGCTTCTCTGCAATCAGGGCAACCGGATTTCTCTACCTTGAAGACAATCAATATGCTGAATACAAAGTATATCAAGTTTGGAGATAAGGCAGAGCAGGTATTGGTCAATCCAGAGGCTCTGGGAAATGCTTGGTTTGTAAATAATGTGATTACTGTGAATACGGCAGATGACGAGATGACTTATTTGGGACAAATTGACCCTGAAAATACAGCGATTATTAATACCGATCAGTTTGAGTTGTCCAAAGAGGACTATGCTGCTGATAGTACAGCAACAGCCACTCTTCAGTCTTTTGATAATCGTCACATTGAATATCAAACAAGCTCTACTAAAGATGGCTTGGTAGTGTTCTCAGAAGTATATTATCCAAAAGGTTGGGTTGCTAAAATTGACGGTAAGGAAGTGGATGTATTAAGAGCTAATTACATTCTTAGAGCATTGGAAGTACCAGCCGGAACGCATACGATTACATTTGACTTTGAACCTACATCTTATGTGGTAGGGTCAACAATTACTTTATCGGCATCTTATTTGATGTTTGCTTTGGCATTATTAGCGATAGGTTGGAGTGTTTATAGCTTCAAGAAATCGGAGGAGGAAGCGGTAGAAGTAGTAGGATAGATTTTTTAATAAAATGATAGATCAGAGGTTGTCTTCAGTGAAAGGCAACCTCTCTTTTTTAAATAAGACATTTATGAAATGGTATGATTTCTTCTCTAATTTTTATGACCAATCATTGGAGAAGCTCTATGCGGATAGTCGTCGTAGGGCCGTAGAACTATTGGAACTGAAAGAAGGAGATGTAGTGTTGGATTTGGCATGTGGAACAGGCGCTAATTTTTCACATCTGAAAAAGAGCTGTGCTAACATTGAAATTTATGGAGCGGATTTTTCAGAAGGAATGCTTCGTAGAGCGACCCATAATATAGAAAAGAATCAATGGGAGGGAATTCACTTATTCCAAGCAGATGCCCGTAACTTGACCAAAGATACCCTTTCTGAGTATACCGGAAAGGAGATTAAGTTTGATCAAGTGCTTTGTGTATTAGGTTTGTCTGTGATGCCTGATTGGACAACCATTATGACTAATATGTTAGACCTCTTAAAGGAAGGAGGTAAAATTGTGGTGGTAGATGTTTTTGCTGAGAAGAGAGATTTCAATACCTGGTTAGTGGAGAAAATAGCAAAAGCAGATCTAGATCGACCAATCAGCGAGGAGTTAAAAAGCAAGGTAAACAACTTTCATATGGAGTACCTTCCCGTGAAGGAAAGTAAGGTAGGGGGAAAGCTGTTCGTGGCAGCAGGTACAAAGTAATGAGGTTGAATCGTTGAATCGTTGAAATTCACCTTCGGTGAGTTGATTCGAGTTGATTTGTTGTTTGAATGTTAATATATACTTCAGTCAACAGTTCAACTCGAATGAACGATTCAACAAGCAGCGTAAGCTGCCTCAACGATTCAACCTAGTTTAAAGAAAATAGGAATAATTCTTCTTGACTTCACGGCCCTTCCTCTTACCCTTCCCGGGTTCCATTGAGGGGACTTTCGAATAACTCTAGCAGCTTCTTCATCACAGCCAGCCCCAATACCTCTAAGGACTTTTACATCTGTGATATTACCTTGTCGATCCACCACGAAAGAAACAAACACTTTTCCTTCTACGCCCATTCTTCGAGCCTGATTCGGGTATTTCATATTTCTGGCAACCCATTGATAGAACTTTCCTAGCCCTTGTCTGGGACTAGCTTCCACTTCTACAAAGTCGACAATATCATCCTCAACGATTTCTTCAGCAGGTTCTTCAAAAATCTCTTCTACCGCCTCATCGGGATCCAGTTCAGGCATTTCAAATTCAATATCTTCAAGCTCTGTCTCATCATCTACCTCCTGAATTCTTGGTGAAGTCACAGGCTGAGGCTTAGGTTTGATAATCTCAAATAAAGGAGCTTTATCAAAAAGTTCTTCATTTTCTGATTGTCGCATCATTTGAGCGGAACGTTCCGGCTTATCATAGGTTTTCCATTCAAAGGCCATTAGAACAAAGCCAAGGCTTCCCGCCAATCCAACCATTTTAAAAAAGGGCGTCCATTCGTGTATCCAATTCGTGTTTTTCATAGTTTATCATTTTGCATAATAAATTGAATCATGAGAAAAGTGCTCCCAACCTAAGCTGGAAGCCCATTTCACATCACAAAAAGAGGCCTCAAATTGTAATGGTAAACGATCACTGTTGCCCTTATAATACAGGAGATGGAGGAGGTTACAGGCGTGAGAGCGTTTTTTTTGAAATTCGTGAAATAGAATACCTTCAATTCCCTATATTCTAGTATAATTAAGAGCTTGTTTGAATCAGTTGCAAACAAGCTCTGATATAGAAATAATCCGCAGGGATAACCTGAAGGTCTATCGTACTAACAGAAAGAACCCATTATTAATGAAAGCGACGTTAAACGTAATGCTCTTGTTGTTGCTAGTTTCTCCACTGCTGGCACAACAATTCAATACCCAAAGACCCAATCCAGAAGAGCCGACAAGAGTGGAAGTGGGACTTGTAATCTCCGATATTGATGATATAGATGATGCCGAGCAGAGCTTTGTGGCTAATTTTTATTTTCAGGCAAGATGGCATGACCCTCGCTTGGAGCATAAAGGGTTGGGGAGTATGAGAGTCTCCTTGGATAGTATCTGGCATCCTTCTTTTCAGATGCTGAATCAGCAGAAGGTATGGGCCACTTTGCCTAGGGTGGCTTTGGTGGAAAATGATGGAACGGTAATTCTTAGAGCTAGAGTGTGGGGGAATTTTTCACAACCGCTACACCTGGAAGACTTTCCATTAGATACCCAAGAGTTTATGATCACAATTGTCGCCTTAGGAAATAAAAAGGATGATTTGTTTTTTCAGGTAGACTCCTTATCCGGTGTGACCCGAACTCCTTCAGTGGCCGGATGGAAGATTGTATCGGATACCGTAGATACAGAAAGTGTTCATGTGACAGAGGCTATTACTACTCAGGCTACCTTAAATATTAGGTTTAAAGCGGAGCGAGAGACAGGCTATTATATTTACAATGTCATCTTACCCTTGATGATTATTGTGATGATGTCATGGATAGCCTTTTGGCTTCCGGTCTCAGAACTAGGAACTCGCGTAGGGATCGCTATCACTTCCATGTTGACAGTGATGGCTTATCGTTTTATGATTCACAATGATTTGCCTACGATTTCTTATCTGACACGTATGGATGTTTTGGTGATGGAGTCTACGGTCATTGTCTTTTTTACACTGGTAGAAGATCTGATTGCCAATCTGGTTGGAAGACGGAAGGGAGAAGAGAAGGGCAAAAAAGTTGATTCAGTAGCGAAATGGCTTTTTCCTGTATTGTTGGGTTTGAGTTTAGCTCGCTGGTTTTTAAGCTAAGCAAAAGTGTTGAATCGTTGAATTTCACCTTTGGTGACCATTACATGGCGTGTGAATTGAGCTTCGCGCGTTGATTTGAGTTGATATGTTGTTTGAATGTTAGTGTATAATGTATATCAATCAACAATTCAACTCGAATCAACGAGCGAAGCTCAATTCAACAATTCAACGATTCAACAGAAGTAGTTTATTGTGTACGTCCTGCCAATAGGTACAGTACAGCCATTCTTACCGCCACACCATTTTCTACCTGATCCAGAATAATGGCATTGTCGGCATCGGCTACATCAGAGGTTAATTCAACTCCTCTATTGATTGGCCCTGGGTGCATGATGGTAATCTCTTTGTCCAGACTTTCCAACAATTGCTTGTTGACACCATAGTACATCGCATACTCTCGGGTAGATGGGAAGTTTTTGGTTTGCTGTCTTTCCATCTGTATACGGAGTACGTTGGCGATATCACACCATTGCAAGGCTTTTTTGATGTCTAGTTCTACCTTAACACCTAACTCACGAATATATCTTGGTATAAGTGTATTGGGACCACAAACCATTACCTCAGCACCTAGTTTTTGCAAAGCAAAGATATTTGAAAGGGCTACTCTGGAGTGTAGGATATCTCCGACAATCACGACTTTCTTTCCGGCAACATCACCGTGCTTTTCACGAATAGAATAGGAATCTAAAAGTGCTTGTGTTGGGTGCTCATGGGTGCCATCACCAGCATTAACGATATTAGCGTCGATATGTCTTGAAAGAAAGTGAGGTGCTCCAGGACTAGAGTGTCTCATGACGATCATATCTACTTTCATAGAAAGGATATTATTGACCGTATCCAATAGTGTTTCTCCTTTTTTTACAGAGCTAGAGGCAGAAGAAAAGTTGATGACATCTGCCGAAAGACGTTTCTCTGCCAGTTCAAAAGAGAGGCGTGTACGGGTAGAGTTCTCAAAGAAGACATTGGCAATGGTGATATCTCGAAGAGAAGGAACCTTCTTGATCGGGCGATTAATAACGTCCTTAAAATTATCGGCAGTTTCAAAGATCAGGTGCAAGTCCTCCGGAGTAAGATCTTTGATGCCCAATAGATGTTTTGTGCTTAGCATATTGATAGTGAATCTTGACAAATGATTATCATACGAGGTTGACTATTGGTTGACTAACCAAATATTATCTTCTTCAAAACCCTGTTCAGTCCACTCTACGATTACACGCTGTGACTGTATAGAGTTGACCGTTTTTCCAACATAAGAAGCTTCGATGGGAAGATCGCGGCTATATCGTCTATCGACTAATGTAAGAAGTTCTACTTTAGAGGGACGTCCAAAGGCAAGCATGGCATCCATGGCTGCACGGATAGAACGACCCGTATAAAGAACGTCATCTACTAGAATAACATTGCGGTCTTCGATAATGAAAGGGATTTCCGTCTTGTTGGGAGCCAAGGGAGCATCTCTTCGCCTAAAATCATCTCGATGAAAAGTAATGTCTAGTTTTCCCAGAGAGACGTCAATTCCGGAAAGTTCTTTGATACGTTTTTGTATACGCTCGGCGAGGAAAACGCCACTTTTTTGAATCCCCATTAAAACAGAGTGCTGAAAATCACCGTGGTCTTCGATGATTTGCTGGCTCAATCGGCTAATGGTGATATCCAGATTTTTGCTACTAAGGATGTGTAGTTTTGCCATTGGGAATTGAAGGTAAGGGGCAATCTGCAGATCGCCGGATGTATTTATTTACGAACAATTGAATAAAGCATTTGCACATGTTAGTGTGCGTGACAACTTGTAACACCTAAGTATACAAGCCGTGTAGTTGTTGTAACTCTTCCAGTGTTTCACAAAACTGAAACAACTGATGCACACCCTCCTTTGGTAATTGCTTAATTTCCTCAAAAGAAAGAAACGTTACCTGTTCAATGATTTGCTGCCCGGGAGCCATTTCTGGATCTGTGCCCGTCAGTAGTTGCGCCTCTTTCAGACAAGTGACTTCAAAGAACAGTTCGATACCGTGTAAAGGGGGCTTCAAAAACTCATGTACAAACATAAAACGTTGTACAGTTATATCCAATCCTGTTTCTTCTTTATATTCTCGAATAAGCGCTTCTTTGGTGGTTTCTCCAAAGTTAACCCCTCCTCCGGGAGGAGCCCAAAAATACCCCAAAGTGCTAGGGTATCGGTGTTTGACCATCAAGACTTTTTCATCTTGAATCAGAATTCCACAACTTCGGACTCTTAAGCGTTCTCCAAATGTTTTGTTGATTTCGTCCATATTATGACTACCAAGGTATACACCCTAAAAAAGGCAGAAGGAAAAGCCTTCTGCCTGTAAAATATTTTATCTATACATTTATAGTAGTTGAGATGGAACTCATCACTATAATAAAGAGAGGTCAAGGTCAGTTTGGGAGTTATTAATCGCAATGACCTTATGGACTTCAGGTACTGCATTAATGACAGCCTGTTCGACTCCCGCCTTTAACGTCATGGCCGACATAGGACATGATTCACAAGATCCTAGAAACTCAATGATGGCGACACCCTCTTGGGTAACCTCCAATACTTTGGCATTACCTCCATCAGCTTCTAAGTAAGGGCGGATCGTGTTGATTGCCTCTTCTACTTTTTGGATCAATTCCGTATTTGTTGAGTTATTGTCTCCCATAGTTATTGAAAATAGGTAAAATAGCACAGGGCATCGCCCTGTGTATTGATAGGATTTATTCCCAAGTTTTTATTTCTACTCTATCGGTTTTACCCGCATTGGCATTGCGAACAGCTACAGTTCTAGCCAATTGTTGAGCAATGTCCTTGAAGGCATCTCCCATAATGTTGCCCTCTTCCAATGTTACTGGAACACCAGAGTCGCCTCCTTCTCGGATTCCTTGAACAATAGGAACTTCTCCAAGGAAAGGAACTTCGTAACGGCGAGCCATAAGTTTACCGCCATCTTTACCAAAGATATAGTATTTGTTCTCTGGTAATTCTTCTGGAGTGAAGTAGGCCATATTTTCAACAATACCTAAAATAGGTACGTTCACCTGCTTAGAGGTAAACATATTCATTCCTTTAAGAGCATCGGCTAAAGCTACCTTTTGAGGAGTTGTAACGACTACAGCTCCAGTTACCGAAGCATTTTGTACCAATGAAAGGTGAATATCACCTGTCCCTGGAGGTAAGTCGATAAGCAAATAGTCTAGTTCTCCCCAATCAGTATCTACAATAAACTGTCTCAGTGCAGAACTTGCCATTGGTCCTCTCCATACCACTGCATTGTCTGGAGGAGTTAGAAAACCAATAGAAAGAAGCTTAATGCCATATTTCTCAATAGGAATAATCGTATTTTTTCCATTGATCACTTTGACACCTGGCTGATCGTTTTCACAGTTAAACATCGTTGGGATAGAGGGACCATAAATGTCCGCATCAATAATCCCTACCTTTGCTCCTGTTTCAGAAAGGGCTAGTGCCAAGTTGGTTGTTACGGTAGATTTTCCTACACCTCCTTTACCCGATGAAATAGCAATCACGTTCTTAACACCGGATAATACGGGGCCATTAGGCATGATAGACGTCACATCGGCTGTCATATTGATAGAAAGCTCCAGGGTAGCATCCACTTGTTGATGGATAGCTTCCTCACAGGATTTTCGAATCACCTCTTTCAAAGGACAAGCAGGGGTGGTCAACACTACCGTGAAGCTCACTTTTTTCCCTTCTATATGGATATCCTTGACCATGTTCAAGGTGATCAAATCTTTTTTCAGATCCGGATCGTCTACGGTAGATAGTGCTTTGACTATATCTTTCTCACTTATCGCCATTTTACTGCTGTTGTCTGATAGTCTATTTCTATTTGACTAAGTCTTAATTGTACGTTCTTTATAATAGGTTGGGAGTCCCCAACCACATACTTAACTCAAAAAACGTCAGGAAGTTTACTAATTGACTGCAAAGATAAGGATATAACTATTAATTAGATAAGGAAATACTTGAATAATTATATAAACTATGTATTGTTCCCTCTTGAAATAGAGATAGCTAGCTTAATTAAATGGGTGAGAAGATTATTTTGAGTAATAAAAAATGGTGAAGTTGCTGAAACAGAAAAATAAATGGACTTACCTAATAATCTAAGTTGTTTTTAGAAGAAGTAATGTTATTTATAATAATATACAGATGTATTGATACACAATGTTTTTACAGATGTGATCATTCTATGGTGTGAGAGGTGTATTTTGAAATATTTGTATATAAATTATCTTATTAACAGAAAATATTTAACTATTTAAAGATAATTGCCAAAAATCTACTATCTTTATCATCCACCAAGATGAAAGAAAGGATCATCTCGTTTTATGCCCTATTGATTCTGTTTTATGTTAATAGGATTAAATATTTAGATGAAGTCGAACGATGCAACCTTTATTTTGGTTTTATATGTACAGAAGCAAGAAATGGACGTGATTAAGTCACGTTAAACAATATAAAAGGTTATTCTCATTTTTTAATTGGTTTTAGTTTTTAGCTAAATTGTTAAAGGCCTGAGACATTGTCTCTGGCCTTTTTCTCGTTTTAGAGCTTGTTTGGAATATGTCTTTAGATAGAAAATTCCTCTAATCACTGTTCCAATGGATTCAAGTTTTACTACGTATGTCGGCCAATAGTACCACTAAACACTTAGACACAAAGGAAGTTATGAATTGGGAGGCATGGGATATAACTTTCAACTTATCATTCCTCATTAAAAATCATCCATTCAATACTCAACGGGTGCTCTACCCCAAAAAGCGTATAGTCTTTCTTCAGGTCAAAGGTTGTATTGTTGTGAGGACGAAGGTTGATGACCACATCGTGAAGGCACCATTGAGCATTTTTATCACACCCACTATCCACGTTTAAGGTAATGTGTTCAAAAGAGTCTGGAAACTGCTTTTCAAAGGCGATCATGCTTTCATGGTTGGCCGAATAGGATTGGGTAATGCTATCGTAAACCGAAACGCTTATTCCCTTTTTCAATAAGCGATTCATCGCAGTGGTATAGGCAGTGTCTTTCTTTCCAATCCCTCCATCCAAATTATAATAGGTGATTTTATGTGTCAATTTTTGATGAAGGGCAGGAGTGTCCAGAATTTGTTGAAAGAAAACGTGGGCAGGGAATGACCCACTGGAATGTGCTACGACTGTGATGTTTTGGTAATGGTGTTGAGATAAGATTTCGATTGCCTTCTTGGTATTTAACTCTTTGCCCTCATAAAAGACTTCTTTCGGACCTTTAAAAATGAGGATGTGATCAAATGTGTCATGGATAGGTTGTTCTTGAGAAAGAGCGTAAGCCCATTGCTCAGCCCAATGCAGTTGCACAGAGTATCCAGGGAAGAGAATAAGAAGATTTTGAGGTTTTTCGGATTGTACTATTTGGCTGCAAGTAGGATCAATCGCGGTTGCTTGAGGTTGTTGCGCCTGAACGGAAAGGGAAAAGATGCTCCAAAGTATGGATGCCAATAGAAGTCTGTAGTAGGTTGGATTCATTGTATTTTTTATGGTTAGTGTAGCGTATAAAAGTGTCCTTGACTATAAGAGTACGATCGTAATAATTTTGTAATCTTTCATGTAAGGTCTACGTAAGTTTAGCATATGTAAGATACAGGGTCTCTTTTATCTTGTAACAGTTAAACCCCAAAAAAAACTGTTTCATGAGATATGCTTTTATACTGTTGTTGTTTTTCTTACCCTTATTAAATACGTATGCCCAGGAGTTAAATAGAAGGGAGCCTGTGCGTTATGAAAAGGGCTTTACGGTGCCTGAGTTGAAGGATCTAATGGAGTTTCAGGTCTCGGAAGGAGATACAGTTTATATTCGTTTCAAGGGCGATTTCAGGATACGTTATGATGACATTACAGCGGTACAGAGCCGTGGTCGATTACGTTATCGGGCAAGGTTTGGTTTCTTTGTAGACCTGCCTTCCAATTTTAAGGTAGGGATGAAGTTGATTTCTTCCGATGCACAGGGAACGAGTGGAGGAGACCCCATTTCTGGTAATACCAGTTTTGAAAATAATGGTACCAAGAAGTTTGTCTTCTTTGATTGGGCGTATGCTTCATGGGAGACCAATATCGGAGAGCGTATCAAGACGAATATTTCTTTTGGAAAGTTTAGTAACCCATTTCAGTACTCTGATGTAGTATTTGATAATGACTATACCCCTGAAGGAATTACGAATAACTGGATTGTAAACTTTAGAGAAGGGAGCAATTTTATTGTCCATGCAGCCTATTTTCAGATTGATGAGAATAGCAATACACATCGAGACCCATTTATGGGAGGGGTGCAAGCTGGAATTGATTTCAGCCGGCCTAGTAAATATCATTTTTTTGGAGGAGTAGGGTATATGCAGGTGGTACACGCCCAGGAACTGACCAATGATGCGGTACCCAATAAGAACGTGGGGAATACTCGTACAGAGGATGGGGTACTGGTTCACTCGTTTCGCAACCTTATGTTTCAGATAGAGGCGACCAAGTATTTAGGTGCCTGGAGAAAGTTTAGTGATTTTCCTGTGGAGGTGGGGGGAGAACTGCTCTTGAATACTGCGATAGAAAATAATAATCTAGGTTGGAGTGGGTTTGTCACTTTGGGTAAAGCAGATAAAAAAGGGCGATGGGAAATCGTCTATCGCTACAAGTACCTGGAAAGAGATTCCTGGTATGAGGAGTTTGTCGACTCTGATTATGGGGCAGAATATGAGGAAGCATTGATAGGGTCAGGGCAAGGGAGTGGATATCGTCCGGGTACAAATATGAAGGGAAGTAGAATCTCTACACGTTACTCTATCACCAATAATATTAATATGGGCTTGATTGTCTATTTTGGACGTTTGATTTTGCCACAAGGAGAGCGAGATACCATGGTGAGACGTTGGCAGTATAACATAGAGTTTAAGTTTTAGCCTGCTTGTTGAATCGTTGAATCCATTACATGGCGTCTCGAATTGAGCTTCGCTCGTTGATTCGAGTTGAATCGTTGATTGAGGTTTATATTGATATTCATACAACATATCAACTCGAATCAAGACGCCATGTAATGGATTCAACGATTCAACAATAGTGTGTTGATTGTATCTACAAATCTCTCCACTTCTTCTTCAGTACTATCAAAAGAAAGCATCAGTCTGGCTTCATTGGTTTCCTCGTTCCAAATATAGAATGGAAATACTTCCTGAAGTGCAGGGGTAATTTCTCTTGGTAAGATAGCAAATACACCATTAGCCTCTACTTTCTGAGTGATGCTCACTGCTGGAACTTCCCTTAGTCTATTGGCCAGTAGTTGAGCCATTTGATTGGCATGAGCAGCATTCTTTTTCCATAGGTCATTTTTAAAGTATGCGACAAACTGGGCACCCACATAGCGCATCTTGGAGAGTAGTTGCATACTTTGCTTACGAATAAACCCGAAGTTCTCAGCTAAGGCAGGGTTTAGGAATATAATGGCTTCTCCCATCATCATACCATTTTTTGTTCCCCCAAAAGATACCACATCAACTCCTGTATCGACCAGCATTTCTTTGAAGGAAACTCCTAGGGATACTGCGGCATTGGCAATTCGGGCTCCGTCGACATGTAAGTATAGTCCGTTTTCGTGAGCAAAATTAGCAAGCGTACGAATTTCTTCCTGTGTATAAAGTGTGCCTATTTCCGTCGATTGAGTGATCGTAATAACTCTGGCAACAGCCTGATGTACTCCTCTTCCTCCTAGTAAAGGCTTGATATGCTCTATGGTGAGTTTTCCATCTTCGGTGTAGACATCCTTGATCTTAAAGCCTCCTAATTTCTCGGGAGCAGAGCATTCGTCTGTATTCAAGTGGGCCATATGAGAGCTAATAACGGCCTCATACGGTCTACAAATAGCTTGCAGAGCGGTTACATTAGCTCCTGTGCCGTTCATCACAAAAAATACCTCAGCATTTTCTCCAAAGTGCTCTTTAAAAATAGAAATGGCTTGCTGTGTAAAAACATCTGCTCCGTATGAAGGTTGATGATGCTCATTAGCCTGCTGTATAGCTAGCATAATCTCCGGTGAGCAACCAGAGTAGTTATCACTTGCGAATCCTTTCATGATTTGATGGTTTGTTTGTTACAGCAAAGATAGGAAATTACTCAGAAGTTGAGTAAGCAGCTTCGCTGCTTGTTGAGTCCATTATATGGCGTAGGCTTTGCTCTGTTGAGTTTCAACCTTAACTACTTATGATAAGTTCAAAAAAGCACTCTATATTCCCATCGTTATAGCGTTTCTCTTATCTTTTTTGGGAGTCCCTTGATGACCAGATCGTAGGATTCTTTAATCCATTCTTTCAGTTGCTGATCAGAGATACTTCCATCGATCAAGACCGTATTCCAATGCTTTTTATTCATATGGTATCCGGGTAGCACTGCGGTATACTTTTCCCTTAGCTCTATGGCTTTTTCAGGATCACATTTAAGGTTGATAGATTCAAAAGTATCCATATTGGTAAGTGCAAACATTTTTCCCATCACCTTAAAGACAAGGGTTACTTCATCAAAAGGGGTATGTTCCGTTGTACCGGGAAAAGAAAGGCAATAGTCTCTGTAGCTAATAATATCCATAATGTTTATTAAGAAGTGTAAAAATGTAGCAGTGTAAAGTTTCAAACTTTACACTGCTACACTAATTTAATCATTGCTCTACCAAAAAGAATTAAGGCGAAGCCCACATAGCCCCGGGCACCGCCCGGGGCAAAAAAATATATTATTGACAGTTTTGCTCGATAAGCTCTAGTTGAGAGGGATCAAACCCATTGTCTTCAGCAATCTGTTTCAATTGTTGTATTGTATTTTCCGGAAGAGAAGGTGTTCTACTCAATATCCAAAGGTAATCTCTATCAGGAGAACCCACTAAGGAATATTGGTAGGTATCACCCAGTTCAATTACATAATAGTCTCCGGCAAAAGGCCAGAAGAAACTAACCTTAAGTTGACCAGGGTAAGTGGCGTCCGGTATCCATGCGCTTCCTTTGGATTGCTCTATTTTACTAGGGTTATCGATCTTGACTCCTTGGTTAAGGACCTCAATCTTTCCGTTTTCTTTGAGGGTATAGGTAGCGGTCACACATTTTAGACCTTTCTCGAATCGATTAGGAAAGCGGGCGATCTCGTACCATTTTCCAGTATATTTTTCAATATCTAGCGTACCGACAGTCTTAAGTGGTTGAGCGTCTTTACAGGCTGTTAGAACAAGACTTCCGAGCGCAATCAGGAGTATAGTTTTGATATAGTTTTTCATCATTGTTAAGGTATAAAGTAAAAGGTATAAGGTAAAAAAATCTAAGAATAATTATGGCGCACCCAACACCCTTATTAACTTACCTTTTACCTTTTATTTATTTTCAAACTTCGCCAAAGGAGCCATACGAGCTTTGTTCAATGTAAGGACTCCATCTTTGATGGTATAATTATCTGTAGTTTGGAGTACCTTAAGAAAAGCGTCTTCAACTTCCATATTTAAACAAGCACGTTGTGTTGATATCAACTGCGTTAACTGTATACGCTCTCCTTCAGAAATGGAGTAACTGCCGTTGAAACTATTACAACCAGAATTACCATAAACCTTACCTTCAGGTGTAAACGTAATAAACACTTCAGGGGCTGAAGGGTTGGTAGAAATCTTTTGTCCTCTCAGCTCAGTAAGTATCCATTTTGTTTCATGGAGTGGATTGCTACTTTGACTTTCTTCCATATCGGCTTGTTCAGTATTCGTGATGTCGTTTTTACTTTCCTGGTTTACTTGTTTCTGAGATTTACAAGCCAAAAGACTTAGGCAAAGAAATCCTGTGAATAAAACTGCTTTTACGTTGGTCATGATTATTGTGGTTGTTTGATTTTAAAGATACCTTAATTTTTCATCTACTAATATGACACTCGTTAGAGATAAAAAGACAATAAGCAGCGGGAGTGAGTAATGCTATAGAATGGCTTTTTTGTCTGATTTAGATTATTTGAAGAGAAGATACTTTTTAGGAGAAGATTACCTTACATGTTGTTTGTGAGTGGGTTATAACTATCGTTTGCTATGGGTTGTTTTGTTTGGATATATTAACACTATAGGCGGTTTTATAAAGAACCCTTTAAGGCAAAGCCGCATATTCATTATTCACCTTACTTAACACCATGAAAACAATCTATAAGTCAAAATTCTCGGAACACTTGTATGATGATGCTACTGCTACGATTTACTCTGATTGGTTCAAGGAAACAGAGTCAATGAATGAGGAAGACTTTAGGACAGAGATGCAGGAGTGGGTCAATGCTTTTGAGGCATGTAAACCGAAGTATCTTTTTGACCGCTGTGTAGACTTTAGCTATCCGATTAGCCCGGAGGAGCAAGTTTGGATGGCAAAATTGCTGAATCCGGCCTGGGTAGCATTGGGATTACAGAAGTATGCGCATATTGTGCCGGAGGAATTATTTTCGGAGGTATCTGTAGAACAGACTTTTGAGGAGTTCTTTAATATGAAGCTGCCCAACCAATACCCTATTGTAAACTTCTCTAATAAGGAGGAGGCGTTGGAGTGGTTATATGATTGAAATACGGTTTAAGACCTTGATGAAAAAATAGCCCAGTGAAATATTCGCTGGGCTATCCTGAGTCCTACAAAATTAACATCTCTTTTATATTAGTCTGTTCTCCTTTTAGCTCCACAGAGTATACCCCCGGAGGGTAAGCACTTAAGTCTATGATGTGTGCATCATATGCTTTATAGAGCTTTACTTCCTGTAATCGATTTCCATCTTGATCCAATAATGATACGATGAGCTCCTCTTTAGTTTCTTGATCATAATGGATCTTTATTTTTTTGTCCTTTAGCTCAAACGGACAGAAGTGCCCATTTCTCTGAACGCAGCTTTCTTTAAGGTGACCGTAGCCGTTATGGCAAACATAAATTCCCTTGTATATCGTATAGTTAGGCCATTGAATAATAATGCGATACTCACCAGCTGTCATTCCGATAAAATGTAGATCCATGTTGATGGATTTTTGTCGATGAATGACCCTTTCTAGAAAAACCTCTTTTTGTGCATTAATGATTTGAAAGGAAATTCTCTCCTCTGTTGGGTTATCAATCATCACATTGATGGCTGTGCCTTCTTGGATGAGCTCTATTTGGTATTTGGGATGTGCGTTTCCTAAAGTGTAAGAAGTGCAAATCATAATACCGGTGTAAAACAATGAAAGGATAATTTGTTTCATGATTAATAAGCGAATGAAAATAGTTGAGTGATTCTTTTAGAATAACTCTGTAGTATGAATTGAATATAGTTTGAATAGTGTATGTATCAGATTAACAGATACTTTCTTTTGGGGGCGCAAAGAATGGAAATATTGAGATAGGAAGCAATATGGAGATGGAAGGCACAATGGAAGAACGTGATATGTTAACAATCGGTAAACAGATCATCTAGCCAAATATTAAATACGAGTGCAATGTGTTATTGAAATTTAATAAAAAGTGCTTGAGGATGAGGGCGTTTATCTGTGAAGTGTTGAGTTTATTCATAGTTGCCTTTATTAACAATTAATTAACTATTAATACATATTAAATTAACAATTAGTTAACATTAAGAGGTGTTTCTAAAAAATAAAAGAGGTTTTCAGAAAAAAGGGGGGATGAATCAAAAGGTTTAGCTGTATACTAAATAAATGGTAATACAGAATCTTGTGACGTTATATGATATCTATAGGCTTTTCGTATTCAACTTCATAAGTGAAGTAAGGAAAATGCTTTATTGTAAAAATTTATATAAAAATAATTTTAGTGTCTTTTGTACGCTTATGTGAGGAGTTTGGAATCATTTATTGAAAAAAAGTGATGTTTTTTAAGCGTATACTTAATTTTTAAATAATCTTTAATTTGATATATAAATACCTGTTTTTCAATTATTTATATTTATTTTATTTAAGCGATATACGTTAATCAACGGTTTTTTTTAACACTTTTTTTTTAGGTAGGTACTCGTTTATATTGCTTTCAGCTAATACGTAGAAGCAACATTTTTAAAGGGTCGGCGCCGATTTTTTGAATGTATTATTTGACTGATGGCAACATCGTACTAATGACTAAAAACATGAGGCTTAAAAATTCTACACAGTTACTGTTAACCCTCTTGATGGTTTTTAGCTCTTTCTCCTTGTGGGGACAGGAGCGAATGATCTCAGGAACGGTTAAGGAAGCAGACTCCTCGATGGGACTTCCAGGAGTTAACATCTTAATCGAAGGAACCACAAATGGTACCGTTACAGATCTTGATGGACAATTTAATTTAAATGTACCGGAAGGAGGAAAGATTGTAATATCCTATATAGGATATGTTTCCCAAACGATTTCAGTAGACGGACGCACAAATTTTGACATTGTATTACAATCAGACACAGAAACCCTGGAGGAAATTGTCGTAGTGGGATACGGTGTGCAGAAGAAAGCGGTAGTTACTGGAGCAATTGCTTCCGTAAAAACAGAAGAAATTACACAAACTCCTATTGCTAATGCTTCTCAGGCATTACAAGGGCGTACACCAGGGGTGACTGTTACCGCCGTTTCTGGTCAGCCAGGGGCAGGGGTTGATATCCGTGTGCGTGGTACAGGTTCTAACGGAAGTAACGCTCCTCTTTACGTAGTAGATGGAGTACAGATGGACAATATCAACTTTTTGAACCCTAATGATATTGAATCAATCGAAGTATTGAAAGATGCGGCTTCTGCAGCGATTTACGGTTCCAGAGGTGCCAATGGCGTAGTACTGGTAACGACCAAAAAAGGTAAGGAAGGTAGAATGATCGTAACTTACGATGCTTATTATGGTACGCAACAGGCTTGGAGAAAGACTCCGGTAATGAATGCAAGAGAGTACATGTTGTTCCACAACGAAGGAGCGTTGAACGCTGGTGGTGCTGCAATTTATGGTACAGAAGCATTTGAAAATATGGGGGTAGATACAGACTGGCAAGGAGAGATTCTAGGGAATGCTCCTATTCAGAATCATTCCGTACAACTTTCAGGAGGTAATGAGACATCTCAGTACCTGGCGAGTGCAGGGTATTTTGGTCAGCAAGGTATCGTAGCGCCAGACAAGTCAAACTTTGAGCGTTATTCTGCACGTTTCAATTCTCAGCATAAAGTTTCTGACTATGTGACTTTTGGGTCTAACTTGACGTATGTACGTGAGATGAGAAAAGGAATTAGCGAGCAAAACCAATTTGGTGGTGTATTGCAGAGTGCTTTGGTACACGATCCTTTGACGGCTGCTTACGTAACAGATTCTGCATTGATAGCTTCTTATGATGCTTACGATGTAAGACCGGCAAATGACAACGGTCAATACTTCGGGATCTCAGACAAAGGTTTGAGAGAAGTAGTGAACCCATTGGCTAGAATCCATAACACTTTTGAGGATAATACATCGAACAAATTCTTGGGTAATGCATACCTGAAAGTGCAACCGATTGAAGGTCTTACTATCAAATCAGATATAGGTGTCGATATTGGTAACTGGTTCGGAAGATCATACACGCCAGTAGCGTACTACAACGTGGTTAACTTCATACCTACTTCAGGAGTTGCTCAGTGGGAAGGTACTTACACAACTTACCAGTGGGAGAATACCATCAATTATACAAAAGCATTTGGCGATCACCAACTGGATCTATTGGCAGGTACAACACTTAGAAACTCTTTCGGTAGACAGATTAGTGGTACTCGTAACGACATGCAGTTGGAAGGATGGGATTATGCTTGGTTAGGTAATGGTGCAGATGATGATACGCAAAAAATTACAGGAAACGCATGGCAGCATAGATTATTATCTTTCTTCGGTAAAGTAGGGTATAACTACGACGAGAAATACATGTTGTCAGCAACGCTTCGTTATGACGGTTCTTCGAACTTCGGACCAAATAACAAGTTTGGTGTATTCCCTTCTGTACAGGCAGGTTGGAATATCTCAGAAGAAGAGTTCCTAAGCAACAGTGACTATGTTTCTCAACTAAAACTAAGAGCTGCTTGGGGTAAAGTAGGTAATGAGCAAATTGGTGCATTTGGATACCTGGAGCTGTTTGGACAAACGCCTACATATATCGTGGGAACAAGTCAAACGCCACAGTCGGGTTATGGAATCACAAGAATGGCAAACCCTAACTTAAGATGGGAAGCAGCGTCAGAAGTAAACCTTGGTTTGGATGCAGGATTCCTTCAGGATAAAATTACATTGAATGTTGACCTATACTCTAGAGAGCGTCAAGGTTTGTTGAGTGAGCGACCAATTCCAGGGTTCACAGGGGTAGGCAATCCTTTGGCTAACTTGGGTACAGTAAGAAACCAAGGGGTGGAAGCAGCATTGACTTATGCTAAGAAAGAAGGTGATTTCCACTATGCATTGACAGCTAACGTTGCTTACAACGATAACCAAGTGACTAAAGTAGATAACAACAGTGGTCGTGTGGTAGGACCAGGTCTATTCCTTCAGCAAGGTAATATGGTGATGGAAGAAGGTTATCCACTTCCTTACTTCTTTGGTTTCAAAACGGATGGTATTTTCCAGAATACAACAGAAGTAGAAGCTCACGTAGATGGAGAAGGTGTAATGATCCAACCTGATGCAGTACCAGGAGATATCCGTTTCGTAGATACAAACGGTGATGGTAAGATTGACCAGAATGACCGTACGTATATCGGTAAAGCAGTCCACGATTGGACATTCGGTGCTAACCTGAACATGGATTACAGAGGATTTGACTTTAGCATGTTCTGGCAAGGACAAACAGGTGGTTCTTTGGTGAACGGTACCTTGAGAGGTGATCTGAGCACAGTACAAAACTATCCTACTCGTTACCTACAGCGTTGGACAGGAGAAGGAACAACGAATGAGTTCCCTCGTTTCTCTCACAACGATACAAACCAGAACTACAGTAGAATCAATGATATGGTTCACTTGGAGGACGCTTCTTACCTTCGTTTGAAGACGGTGCAGTTGGGATATACATTGCCAAACACACTGACAAGCAAAGCAGGCGTGAGCAAGGCAAGAGTATACGTGTCGGCAAACAACTTACTTACTTTCACTGAATACTCAGGAATGGATCCTGAAGTAGGTCACGGAGGTGCAATGGGTATCGGTTTTGATAACGGTGCTTACCCTCAGGCAAGAACATTCCTAATGGGACTAAACTTATCATTCTAAACCTTAGATCATCATGAAACTTAAACATATAGCAATGGCAGGGGCTCTTTTGGCAAGCTCCATGTCAATTCAATCTTGTACTGATTTTCTGGAGATCGACCCTCTGGATGCACAAACTTCGGATTCTTTCTTTAAGACTTCCGTAGAGGCTAGACAATCTCTTTTAGGGGTTTACGAGAAGCTAAGAACAGACTTTAGAGGAACTTATATTCCAATGGCTATGACAGCAGACATCCTTTCGGATGATGCTTACACCGGCGGCGGCGGTCCTACGGATATGTTGATGTGGCAGAATATGGCACGTTTCAAGCCAGAGACGAACAACCAGGTGTTGTTGGAAACGTGGAAGAAGTGTTATATCGGTATACAGCGTGCAAATACGTTGTTGGCGAACTATGACAATATCGCTTTCAAGTCGAATGAAGAAGACTTGAAAAACAACTACAAAGGAGAAGCAATGTTCCTAAGAGGACATTACTACTTTGAGTTAGCACGTTACTTTGAGAATGTTCCATTGGTACTGGAGCCGTTACAAGGAGATGCTTGGGAAGGTGTAACACAAGCAACACCTCAGGAATTATATGCAGCGATTGCAGCAGATATGTTGGCGGCTATTGAGTTGATGGCAGAAGAAATGTCTGAAGCTGAGGCAGGGAGACTAGATAAGTATGCGGCGAAAGCAGAACTTTTGAAGGTATACATGTTCTATACGGGAGTGTATCAAACAGCTGAAACGCCTGTAGCAGGTGGTAGTGCGATCACAAAAGCCGATGCCATTGCGATGGCGGATGATGTGATCAATAACTCAGGAGCTGTACTGGAAGCAGACTATGCTGACCTATTTAATGGAAACGGAAACTATTCACAAGAGGTATTATTCGAGATTCCTTTTGCTGCAACAGGTTCTGGAGACTGGGGTGAGTGGTCTTACGGTAATATTCAGTCACAAATGGCCGGGCCTCGTGGTCACAACAGTGACTTGTTGGCTGAAGGATGGGGATTTGGTGTTCCTACGCATAGTTTGGCAGATTCTTTTGAGGATGGTGATGCAAGAAAGGCTGCTACAATTATGACGGCTAAAGATTTGATCGATGCAACGGGTAAGCAAGTAGGGGTAAGCTACACCTATACTGGTATGTTCACCAATAAGTATACGACACATAAAATCAATTACTCTGATGTGAATACACCATTGAACTGGGCGCAAAACTATCACTATATCCGTTTGGCAGATATTATGTTGATCGCAGCAGAGTTGAATCTGGATGTGGCTCCTGCAAAGGCTTTGGCATTGGTAAATGATGTGAGAAGTAGAGCAGGCTTGTTTGGACTAACAGCCGTAACATTGGATGATATCTACAAAGAGCGTAGAACAGAGTTGGCGCTGGAAGGTCACCGTTACTGGGACCTGTTGCGTAGAGGGGTAGATTATACTGCTTCTATGGTAAATGTTTCTAACTATGAGTTGAAAGCTCCTGTAGCAGCTGATGATCAGTACATCACGGACAAAGGTGAAAACTTGACGGGTGATATTGGTGATGCCGCTTCTTTTGAGGTGAACTTCAAGTCTGAAACGAGAGGGTTTATGCCAATTCCACAGGAAGAAATTGACCTGATGGGAGAGAACATAAAACAGAATGCGGGGTACTAGTGAAGTTGTTAGTATAACATCCAATTAATTAAAGAATTTTTTATGTGGAGCCTTCTTCGTTAGGCTCCACCCTAAAAGATATATCAACATGAGAACTTATTCTATATACAGTTTTGTCTTGATGTTGGCGGTTCTTTTTCAGGCGTGTACGCCAGAGAACTATGAGATAGGGCCAGCACCAAGCGCTGATCAGGTGAGCTTTGAGTTCACTCCAACAGTAGATAACCCTAATATCGTTGCATTTAAGAATACAACAGCTAATAGTATTGCATTCTGGAACTTTGGTAACGGTATGACTGCCAAAGGAAATGAGGTCACTGCAAGCTATGCTGTCAAAGGTGACTATGAGGTAACTCTAACCGTTAGTACTAAATCAGGTCAGGCAGCGAGCACACAAACAGTGTCTATTGCTGAAACCAACTATGCCATGCTAAATCGTGCAGATTATGCGATGATCTCAGGTGGAGCAGAGGCTTTGGATGGAAAAACGTGGGTGATGGATAAGATGACTAAAGGTCACTTGGGCGTAGGAGAAGCTGGATTAAATGAGCCAAACTGGTGGGCTGCTGATCCATTGGCAAAAGATGGTGAAACAATTGGTATCTACGACGATAAAATGACATTCAACCTGAATGGTTTCGCTTTCCGTTTGGAGAATAATGGAGATACTTACTCTATGAACTTGGGACAAGGCGCATTGGAAGGATTAGGTGCTACGGTAGAAAATCAAGATGATTATGACTTTAGAGCGATTATCGATTTCAACCAGGATAACTGGTCATGGGATATCGTAGAAGAAGGTGGCAAGCCATTCCTGGTACTAGGAGGTGGCGGTTTCCCAATGTACTTTACAGCAAACCCTACTGGTAAATACGAGATCCTAACCTTGACAGATGATGAGCTTTACTTGAAAGGTATTGATGGAGAAGGTAACGCACGTTATTTTGGATTCCTTCGTGAAGGATACGAGCGTCCGGTAGAACCTGAGAAGCCAAAAGAAATCAAGATCGAGGATATCTACGACAATTTCGCAGGGACATACTCTGATAACTTGATGTTTGCAGGTGATGCATCAACAGCAATTCAATTCACTACAGGGGTGAACAATTTTGATCCTAACGGCAATGCTGCAACGAATGTAGGACAGTATGTAAGAACAGATGCTGCCTCTGATGCAGGATGGTGGCAAAACGTTCAAACAGAACTACCATTTGTACTTGACCTTAGAGAAAGACATGTATTTACGATGAAAGTGTACATGTTGCCATCTAATGACCACACCACTGTTTCTACTGCGGATGAAACACCATCATGGTTAGGAGAAGTTGCGATGACACCAACCATTACTCTTCGCCTAGAGAACACTAAGCATGGAGAAGCATGGAGATCTAGAGCAGAAGCGTTACACACGTTTGGTGAGGATGAATTTGGTAAGTGGGTAGAAGTAACCTTTGATTTCTCTGAGGTGATGGTTGATCATGACTTGGATTGGGGGTATGATAAACCTGCTATTGAGGCAGATATCTACGATAAAATCATCATCCAAATTGGAGGAGAAGGTCATACAAGACCAGGTACCTTCTATATCTCTGATTTTAAATTATTATAAGATTAAACATTCTCATATAGTAAGATAGATGGTTGACAAGGGCCCACCATGGTTAGGGGTGGGCCCTCTATAAAACATCGTGAGTCATAGCTCCAATACTCTACTCTAGTGTGAGATGACTAAATACCAACGCAATGAAAAAATCAATGAAACTAAATGTCTTGCTTGTAGCTGCCATGGCTACAGTAATTGCAGTGACGACCGCCTTTATTAGCCAGGATAAACCTTCTGATGAGATCGATGCTAAGGTGCAGGATTTGTTGGCCAAAATGACTTTGGAAGAAAAGATTGGTCAAATGGTACAGTATACTGGTTTTTGGGATGTGACGGGGCCTACACCGTCTGAAGGTCAGTCCAAAAGAAAATACGAACAAATTAAGAAGGGGTTGGTAGGTTCTATGTTGAACGTAAACGGTGCAGAGCGTGTACGTAAAATGCAGGAAATCGCTGTCAACGAGACACGTTTAGGAATTCCATTGATTTTTGGTTTGGATGTTATTCACGGACAAAAAACGATGGCTCCAATTCCATTGGCTGAGGCAGCAAGCTGGGATTTGGAAGCGATTGAGAAGTCTGCAAGAATTGCAGCAATTGAGGCGTCAGCAATGGGACAGAACTGGACGTTTGCTCCTATGATTGACATCTCGAGAGACGCACGTTGGGGACGTGTGATGGAAGGTGCAGGAGAAGATACTTATTTGGGTACTAAGGTTGGTGTTGCGCGTATCAAAGGTTTCCAGGGAGATGATCTTTCGGCAAACAATACGATTGCAGCAACTGCAAAACACTTTGCAGGCTATGGTTTTGCAGAGTCAGGAAAAGACTATAACACCGTAGATGTTGGATTGTCTACGTTGTACAACGTAATCTTGCCTCCATTTAAGGCGGCAGTAGAAGAAGCGGATGTTAAAACAGTCATGAACTCTTTTAACACATTGAACGGTATCCCTGCAACAGGTAATAAGTTTTTGCAGAGAGATATCTTGAAAGGCAAATGGAATTTTGATGGATTTGTGATTTCTGACTGGGGTTCAGCGGCAGAAATGATTAACCACGGATATGCAGCAGACTTGAAAGATGCTGCCGTAAAAGCGGCTAATGCAGGTTCTGATATGGATATGGAATCTTATGCATACGTAGATTACTTGAAAGGTGCTGTAGAAGAAGGATTGGTAGACGAAAGTGTAATTGACGAGGCGGCAGCCCGTATATTGAGAGTGAAATTTGAATTGGGTCTATTTGATGATCCTTATAAATATTGTGACGTTGCGAGAGAGAAGGAGTTGTTACACCACCCCGATCACCACGCAGCAGTGTTGGATATGGCAAGAAAGTCGATGGTATTGTTGAAGAATGAAAACAATATCTTGCCATTGAAAAAAGGCCAAAAGAAAATTGCAGTAATCGGAGACCTGGCGGCAGATAAGGATAGCCCTTTAGGGAACTGGAGAATGTCAGCGGATGCAAACACTGCCGTATCAGTATTGGAAGGTTTGGAAAAATACGCTGATGTAAAATATGCAAGAGGAGCAAAATTACTGAATGACAATAATACCAACTTCTTTACAGAGCTGGATGTGAACGAGACGGATAAGTCTGAGTTTAAAGAAGCAGTACAATTGGCTAAGAAGTCGGAGGTAGTGATCATGGTATTGGGTGAGAATGCTTACCATAGTGGTGAGGCAAGAAGCCGTTCTAAATTAGGTCTTCCAGGAGTACAGCAAGAGCTGTTGGAAGAAGTATACAAAGTAAACAAGAACATTGTTTTGGTATTGATGAACGGTCGTCCGTTGACCATCACTTGGGCGGATGAGCATGTTCCTGCTATCGTAGAGGCATGGCAATTAGGGTCACAGTCTGGAAATGCGATTGCAGATGTATTGTTTGGTGCGTACAACCCTGCAGGTAAATTGCCAATGACATTCCCTAGAAGTGTAGGTCAAGTGCCAATTTACTACAATCATCTAAACTCAGGCCGTCCAACAAGTGATGCGATCTTCTGGGTACACTATATGGATGAGGAAGTAACACCACTTTACCCATTTGGCTATGGTTTGAGCTATACGACTTTCGAGTATACAGATTTGAAAGTGAATGCTGAGGATGCAGAGGCAGTGACCGTAACAGCGAGTGTGAAAAACACAGGCGAAGTAGCAGGGGAAGAAGTAGTTCAGCTTTATATCCGTGACAGAGTAGCTTCAGTGGCAAGACCAGTGAAAGAGCTGAAAGGGTTTGAGAAAATCAAATTGGCAGCAGGAGAGACGAGAACAGTAACGTTTACCTTGACAGCAAAAGAGCTGGGTTTCTACAATAACAATGGTGAGTTTATCGTGGAGCCAGGAACATTTGATGTAATGATTGGTACAAACTCAGCAGAAGGTTTAGCGGGAAGCTTTGAGTTGAAGCAATCACTATAAACTGTTGAATCGTTGATTCGTTGAATTTCCCCCTTCGGGGAGTTGATTCGAGTTGAACTGTTTATTGAGGTGCTTCATTCAATCAACAGTTCAACTCGATTCAACTCAATACGTAGTATTGAAATTCAACGATTCAACGAATCAACCATTCAATAAGACTATGAAATATATTTACTTATTGCTATTGCAACTGTGTGCAGTAAGCATTTTACCAGCACAAGAACCCTGTTACGAGTTAGTTTGGAGTGATGAGTTTGAGGGGAGTGGATTACCCAATGCCGAGAAGTGGAGTTATGATGTAGGAGGACATGGATGGGGAAATGATGAACTACAGTACTATACGGATGCCCGTACAAAAAATGCTCGTTTGCAAAATGGGAAATTAGTTATAGAAGCCCATAATGAAGGCTTTGGAGGCAAGCAGTATACTTCTGCTCGTTTAGTTTCTAAAGGCAAAGGAGATTGGCTATATGGAAAAGTAGTGGTGCGAGCAAAGTTGCCTACAGGGGTAGGAACGTGGCCTGCCATTTGGATGCTTCCGACCGATTGGGAGTATGGTGGATGGCCAAGTAGCGGGGAAATTGATATTATGGAGCACGTAGGGTATGACCCTGGGGTGGTACACGGAACGGTACACACAGAGGCTTATCATCATTCCATCGGTACGCAAAAAGGACAAAAAATTGAGGTGCCTGATTTTTCTACCGCTTTCCATGATTATACGTTGGAGTGGACAGAGGATCAAATTAGAATTTATGTGGATGATCAACAGTATTTTACTTTTGATCAACATGGCACTTATAAGGAATGGCCTTTTGATAAACGCTTCCACCTATTGCTGAATATTGCCGTAGGAGGGTTTTGGGGAGGTATAGAAGGAGTAGATCCTTCCGCTTTTCCGGTACGTATGGAAGTGGATTATGTTCGAGTGTATCAGCAAACAGCGCCACCTTTAGAAATTAAAGGAGAAGGATACCTGGATGCTGGCAGCACAGCAGTATTTAAGTCATCTGTTCAGGCGAATGCCTATGAATGGAGTTTTCCAGAGGGAGTAGAGATTCTGGAAGGAGCAGGAACATCGGAAGTGACGGTGAAATGGGGAGAAGTATCAGGAACAGTCTCCTTGAGTATTACAGGGAATTGCGATACCTACCATACGATTACGACGGTAGAAGTATTGGGAGGCGCACCAACAGGAGACACCTTGAAATTACCTTTGATCAATGATTTAGGAGGGATTTTATGGGAGATTCCATCTTCTTTCGAACAACTATTTGATTTGAGTGAGAAAGATGAGGTCCTCGAACTGCAGTTTGCAGTAGAGGACCCTTCTCTAAACCCTTATATCTATTACGAAATTCCTGGAAGTGTCGATTTAAGAGAGCATCACAAATTGGAGATTACGTTGAAAGCTGAAAAGGGAAAGGCTCCTGAATCCATTCGCTTGGATCTTGTGGATATTGATGGGAACTCCATTGAAAAGCCACTTTTTACGATGAATGAGCAGCAGATTTTTGATGACGGGCAATGGAAAACTTATCGTCATTGGTTTAACCACTCAGACCAACCCGCTCAAGGGATAGATTTGTCAAAGGTAGCTGGGATGAAAATGTATGTGAACTATGGATTTTTTGCAACAGCAAAGAGTGGCAAGTTAATGCTGGGAGGAGTGCATTGGGTTAAACCAGAAGTAGGGGAGCAACCGGAACCCTTAGAAAATAAACCAAAGGAAGAAAACCCTATTTTGAGTATAGATAAAGTACCTTCTGTACGGTTAAAGGCTTATCCCAATCCCACGCAAGACTTTCTTTATTTTGAGACCATTGAGTTGTTAAAGGAGGATTCAATACAAATTATTTCAATGATGGGACAACGCATTAGGGTTCCCTTGAAATATGCTAATGGACATACAGTACAATTAGACTTGAGATCCCTTCAACCAGGGATTTATTTTTTGAAGGCAGGGAGATATAGTGCGTCTATTGTAAAACAGTGATTTTTTAACACCGATTGGAACTATAAAACCAGTTACTAATACTTATTACATCTTATGAATTTTACACTAACAGATAACATCGTATTTATCGCCTATTGCTTGCTTATTGTAGGTGTAGGTTTATGGGTTTCCAGAGACAAGAAAGGGGCTTCCAAGAATACGGAAGACTACTTCTTGGCCAGCAAGTCCTTACCTTGGTGGGCTATTGGAGCTTCATTGATTGCTTCTAATATTTCGGCAGAGCAGTTTATTGGCATGTCGGGTTCTGGTTTTGCCATTGGAATGGGTATTGCCAGTTATGAGTTGATGGCTGCAATTACCTTGATCTTAGTGGCGAAGTTTTTCTTACCTATTTTCATTAAGGAGAAGATATTCACCATGCCTCAATTCTTGGAAAAGCGTTTTGATAGCAGGGTGCGTACCAGCTTGGCTGTTTTTTGGATATTCCTATACGTTTTTGTGAACCTTACTTCTATTCTATATCTGGGAGCTTTGGCACTTGAAACCATTATGGGTGTAGAGTTATGGTATGGTATTATTGCTTTGGCAATTTTCTCTGGGGTATACTCCATCTATGGTGGATTGAAAGCCGTAGCGTGGACGGATGTTGTACAGGTAGTTTTCTTGATTGGTGGTGGTTTGATCACTACTTATTTGGCTGTAGATGCTGTAGGAGGTAATGAAGGGGTATGGAGTGGTTTTTCAGCACTCTTGCAAAAAGCACCAGAGAAATTTGATATGATTCTGGATAAAAACCATCCAGCCTATGAGCACCTTCCGGGAATTTCTGTTTTAGTAGGTGGGATGTGGATTGCCAACTTAAGTTATTGGGGGTGTAATCAATATATTATCCAGAGAGCTTTAGCAGCCAAATCGATTGAAGAAGGACAAAAAGGAATCATTTTCGCAGGATTCCTGAAGGTTGTATTACCATTGATCGTGGTGGTGCCAGGTATTGCGGCTTTTGTCTTACAAGCAGACCTTGGAAAAGCGGACGAAGCTTACCCTTGGTTGTTGAGTACTTTTGTGCCGGAAGGGTTGAAAGGGTTGGCATTTGCAGCCTTGATTGCAGCCGTAGTATCTTCTTTGAGTTCTATGATCAATAGTGTTTCTACTATTTTTACGTTGGACCTATACAAGCCGTTTATTGGAAAAAATGAAGGGGAAAAGAAATTGGTGATGATTGGGCGTATGGTCAGTGTATTGGCCTTGTTGATTGCCGTATACGTAGCTCCTCAACTAAAGCATTTGGAGCAAGCATTCCAGTTTATTCAGAAATATACGGGTTATGTAAGTCCAGGAATCGTAGTGATCTTCCTGTTTGGATTGTTCTGGAAAAAAGCAACCGCCAATGCGGCATTGGTTACTGCATTTATCTCTATTCCAATTTCCATTGCGGTAGATAATTATATCTTCGAAGGAATGCCATTTATTGATCAAATGGGAGTAAACTTTTTGTTGCTATCAGGCGTGATGGTAATGGTTTCTCTCTTAGATATGAAATATGGAAAAGCAGCAGATATGATGCTCGGTAAAGGGTTTAGTATCAATAGAACACTATTCAAAACAAATACTGTTTTTAACGCGACATCTATGGCGTTATTAAGTGCTATTGCAGCCATCTACGCATTGTGGTGGTAGGAATTTTCAATGATTAATTATCAATTTTTAATCGAGTTGTTACTCATTTAAATAGCTTTCAGGCAGTCAATACGATAGTATGGCTGCCTGTTTTGTATTGAAGGTAACTGTGCTGTAGATCTTTTGATATAGCTTGGATTATACTATCTTGAGAAGTAATACTAGGACTTTTTATATTAACTTTTTTAGAATGACCCCTTTTAATTTCCAAGAGAAGCTTTCCATTAGCTTCAATCATCTAAAGCTCCATTATGGAGTGATTGTATTACTCTTGTCTATATTTTGCCTTTTTTATATTTCTAATGACTATAGTGACCGGGAGTTTGAGTGGCGATTGAGTGTCAAAGAGGAGACTACTGCTATCGTTAATCAGGTGATACCCTATCGGGTATGGGATTATGAAAAAGAGAAATACCTTAATGATGGCTATGCTTATATTTATACTTTTGAGCATCCGAAAATTGGCTTTATTCATATGGAGTATGGGTATACAGAAAAGCAAATGTGGAAAGAAGGAGATCAGGTTACTATTGCCTACGTAAAGGATAACCCTTATGTCAATTTGCCTAAAGGATATTATGATACTCGATCTAACTTCATAGGCTATAATATTTTAATAATATTGATATTGGGCTGTATTGTTTTTATCATTCAATCATGGAGAAATCTTCGAAAAATTGTAGGGATAGTCGAGGAGGGAGCATTTGTATTAGCCCGACTGCGTACTCACAAACAGATAACTCCTGATGAAGGTCCTGTCCAACATGTTTTAGTGTTTGTATATACAGTTGATGATAAGCCCTATACTCATTACCTGGAGACTGTCGACAACCCTTATTACTTGACGGATGAGAAAAGGGAAGTTATGTTCTATCAAAAAGGAAACCCTGAAAAGGTTTATTTACTGGATGAGTTTCCAAGTTCCTATCGTCAGCGTTGGATGGAGGAAAATGGAGAAGAAGTAAAGTCACAATTTTCAATGATTAAAAATTGAAAATTAATCATTGAAAATTAAACATTATTATTCAAGCAGTAGATAGTCCCATCCCGCTTCTCTCAACTTATCTTCTCCTCCCAACTCCTTGGTAGCACCTTCCATACGTTCTTTGACTCTTTTGGAGAATCGCCAGCAAGTCGCTTGTCGTATTCCTAGAATTTCTGAAATACGGGTAGAGGACATTTCTCCTCTACTGACAAATACCAGAAATACGATATGAAAGGCCTTTTCCAGAGGAAAATGTAAGCGATGAAAGAGGGTTTTGGCAGTCACAGATTCACTGTAACTACATTTGGTACAGCGACGGGTGTGTTTTTCCTTGATCTCTGTATATGTATCTGCACCACATTTCTTGCAGCTAAACCCTTTTCCCCATTTCAGGTTCTCTAGAAAGTTATAACAGGTATCTTCGTCAGGGAAGGTAGCTTGAAATTCTTGAAAAGAAAGCTCCTTCATCATTACACGTGCAGTGGAGAGTCCTTCCAGGTTTTCGTGAAGCTCTTCGTTTTCGCTTTGTAGCTGTCGGTTAATATTTTCGATCTCAGCAGCCTGTTGTTCCAATGTAGCATAGGCAGCGCTTAACTCTTTATTTTTTTCGGCAATAATACTTTGTTGCTTGGCAATTTCATTGGTGCGTTCTACGACTTTCTGCTCGATAACTTGTTCCCTGACCTTAAGTTCTTCAATCAGTTTTTGCTGGGCCTTTTCTTTGGTAACCTTTAAGATCTTATAGTTTTCAGCAAGGGCCATGGATAAGAAAAGTAGGTTGAATAAAACGCCAAAGTTAAAACTGTAAACCCCCCAGATTGAAGAGGTAAGGTATAGTCCTCTGGAGCGTAGCGATACGACAATGATTCCCATAATAGTACTCAGGAATCCGATAAGGAAAAAGTTAGCCATAGGCTCTTTTTTCCACCATTGCTGTAGAGTGAAATAAGCAATTGGAAGTGTTGGAAGTAGATAGAAAGGGGAAGACCACAGGTAATTATTCATATCTACATATAGTAAAAGGTAAATAGTGTTGACCCCTACTCCAACCCAAGATAATTTCCATAATAGAGGAGACGATTGCTTCATCTTCAGGTATGAAGTTGAGAACAATGTTAGGGAAATCATGAATAGAAAAGGTGCATACTGTGCATTGATGTAGTTAAATGTTGGGGTGTTTGGCCAAAGGTACTGAAACCCCAGAGCATCTTCCGAAAGGGTGACCAGAATACAGGCAATATCAAAGAGGACATAGTAAAGATAGAAGCGTTCTTTGACAAAGAAGTACATGATCAGGTTATAGATCATTAGGATAAGGAGTACACCATAGAAAACGCCTAGAAGTATGTACTCTGTATTGGAGTAACTCAGGAGTGAAGTAGTTTCCTTGAGTTTGAGTAGGACGGCATTTTTGAGCCGTGTTTGGTAGCGCAATAGGATAACTTCCTCTTGCTTTCCTTGCAGAGGAGGAAGAGGAATAATAAAGTTCTTATGCTCGACCAATCGGTTATTGAAAGAGTAATCATAACCAGATTTCGAGAATATTTTCTCTAACTCTTTTTCAGAGGTATATAGATAGGCATCCAGTTGACTAACATGACTATCCATAATCTCAATCACCCACTGTTCGGTGTTAATGTCTTTAGCAGAGACATTAACCTTAACCCAATAGACTTTGGACGTATCTTTGATCGTGAAGATATCTTCTTCCGGGATGAGGAAAAAGTGCTCTGGAAGACTCAATATTTGTTCAGGAGATAGTGTTTTATCTTCTGTGCTGTAAATCCTTAGTCTTTTGGATTTAATGATATCAGAACCAATAGGGGTATCATCCTTTGCATTGACAGCAAGGTTGGGAATCAGGGAAAGTATGAAACAGATCAATAGCTGCTCCCAACGGAAAAAATATTGTTTGTTCATCTAGCGATAGTAGCGTTGATAATGATTGGATTGGTAATTGTATTTATCCATTATACAAATATGCCATTTTTATATTCTATAATCAACACTCTGTAAGAGTCTAATGTGTTTATATACAATGTTTTTTCCTTATTTATTTGATTGGATTTCTTTGAGTAGATGCCTCCCTTTTTTATCGGCCTTTTTCTGTATTTTTTTGATTAAGGCACTGGTTTTAGAGGTGTGTTTAAAGGTTTGTAACTTTTCTGCCAGAACATCCCAGTCATGCCATTCCCCTAATAGGGTATTGGTTGTTTTTACAGCTTGCAGTTGTTCTTCTAATTTTTTGGAGGAGCGAATATGAAGTCCCAGATCTAGTATAGTAGCGACCTTTTTAAGGTGTTTCCGCACTTCATGTAGATGTTGATAAGGGTGATCTTCCTTTAAAAGTTCTTCAACCTGTTGTTGTTCCCGTTGAACGTAGCTTTTGAGGTCGGAAAGGATCTTGGACGTAGATTGATGCTTTATAACTTTCACAAGGTGTTGGTCTAATTGTAAGAGTCGCTGGAAGTCAAAATGAATCAGTTGCTGTGTCAAGAGCGTTTGTTGTATCTCTATTTCTTGTTGTAGTTTCTGGGTGAGGAAAGAGGGAGTATCTTCTTTTTCCAGAAGTTTGAGGTGTATCTGTAAGTCCCTGATCGTGCCGGCAGCTTTAAATAAGGGCTTAAAGATGGTAAGGTGAGAGGAGCTATGGTATATTCCTTCACTACTATAAGCGATTAAATGCAGTAAAGCTCGTAGCTTCTTCACCGTAACACGTAATTGATGAATATCTTCTTCCTCCCTTCGGAATAGAGTATTTCGGGTATGTTGATAAAATTCATTCTGTAGTTTCTCATAGTAATTACAAAGGTGCTGAGACATAGCTTAAAAGGTATAAGGTATAAGGTATAAGGTATAAGGTAAAAGGTAAAAGTAGGGGCGACCCCACATGGTCGCCCTTTCCTTAGGACTCGAATTGAACTTTCGCTACCCGGCAAGGAATTCCCTCTTGCTCAAAGAAGCGTAACCAGGCTTTTTGGTTCGGGCGAAGTTGATCCCCTGGTCCTTTGACTTCTACTAGCATATAGGAAGTAGGTTCTGGTCCAAATAAAATAAGGTCTGGAAATCCCGATCGTAAACTGCGTAGGTTTTTGCCCATACGTTCTAGTATGGCAATGAGGTGCTTTCTGGGAATAACCTCAACAACCTGTTGAAGTTGTTTTAATGTGATTTTTTTCCAGCTCACTAGATAGTTTGCCGTATTGTATTTTTCATTCCAAAGGGATTGAAGGTCTGCGGAAAGCTTATCAGTATGTTGTATTTCCTTAAGTCGTTGTTTAATGAGAGAAGCTCTTTGAGTATAGAAGTCTCTTTGAAATAGATCAGCAGGCCCTCTTTGAAAGGGATTAAAAAATACGCCAGGTATAGGAGCGAAGATGATATCCCAGAAGAGTAAGCCGAAAAGGCCACTCCATATGAGGTTTTCACTATAAAATCCATTCATGCCTTTTGCTTGGTAAGCTTCAAGAGTGAGTTCTTCAATGGAAAGGTCCATTTGTCTCTGAAGTTTCCATTGATCTGTGGAAAATGTTTCTCTGGGTATAGCGGTATACGGGAGTGCCATTTTCTTTTTGAGCTTATTGAGGAATTTTTGGGCGAAAGCCTCTTCCTCTTCATGGGTGGGAAACTTGAGCATTTGCTCTGCCATAAGCAACGCCTCCTGATAGGCCTCCATTTTATCTAGTACCCTGACTGTGCGTTCCCGTGAATAATAGGAGCTGCAGAGCTTATAGTAATGCAGGGCAACATCTAAGGCTTTCATTCTTTCAGCCAGATAAGCAATCTGTTCAAAACACTTTTCCCATTTCTTTTGTAAAGATGGAGGGGGAGTATGTTCTTGTAGGTATTCTCCTATAAAAAGCATCTCCTCTAAGGATTTATCTTTTTCAGCTAAATACAAGGCAGTTTTAGCTTGTATGCCCAGAAAAGAATAGTCGATGACGGCTCTATGGTGAAAGAAGCGATCTTCTTTGCGAATAGGGTAAGGCTCGTAGCGCAAGATGCCCAAGTCTTCCAGAATGAACTCATGAAAGTCTTGCTCTAGATTACCAAAGAATAATAAGCGGAACAAGAGTACTTTATCATAGTAGCAAGGTTCCAACAAGGTGTGGTAGCGATCAATGACTTGCCATATTGCCTCGGTTTCTTCTTGTTCTACGATAAAATGCAGGAGCTCATCTTTTTTAAGGTTAGCGATTCCCTTGATGTTGTCTAAACGAAAAACCTCCTGAATCACCTGAATAAGTTCGTTTTTGATTAAGGTATTCAGGGCTGCAATAAGGTCTCCGGTAGGGTTGATGTTAATAAACTTTTCGTAATGCAGCTCATGGAGCCCTTCAGGAATATTGATCTCGGGGTAGGATAACTTGTCTTCTCTTAGGTAAGGCCCTTTTCTCATAATAATACGGACGTAAAGCCTTTGTGCATTTTCAGAGAGCTGATGAAAGTGACTTTTAAATGTGATTTCCTCTGGGGTAAGCAAGTCCTGATAACGCTTCTCGACAAAATTGAGCAACGTATTGAAGTTATTAAGGTAGTAACCTTCCGGTAGAGTGTTATTTTTACGTCCGTCCATGAGGTAAGTATACCATTTTTTTATGGTTAAGGGCAACAGGTGCCTCTTTTGTATAGGGATATATTGAAGGAATAGTATGTATCGTTGATAAAAGCATAGGGATAACTTGCTTAGTTGAATAGATCCATATTATTTGCAACCTGAAATAGTATAGAACTATTCGTTAGAAGTCAGGTAAAGTACTTTTAATCTGTCTTCTTCCGTAGAGACGCCTTACTAAGGTATCTAATATCAATGGAGATAGAGATATGCTTACAATGAATTAAAAATAGAGATCAGTAATTAAGATGAACGTATATCGTGGCTACTTTTTAGTATTCCCATTATTGATGGGAGTATCCTTTTTTAATGGTTTAAAGGCACAAGCAGATTTTCCGAGAGATGAGTATAGGGAGCAGTATGGTAATAAAACAGGTTGGAGAGGAGAAGGCTGGAATGTTCCTTCTCACTGGACAGAGTTTATCAATTATGTTCCAGCGTTAATGGGCCCCAATTCATTGCCTGTACCGGAAGTGCCTCAGCAAATCCAAGACCATCATTATGTTTCCTTTGGAGGGATGAGACATGTTATGGAAGGAGACCTTACCTATAATCCTGTCTTGACATTGTATTACTCTTTTAAGGGAGTAGCTGCCTTGAAAGTCATGAGTGTTCCTGTGGAGCGGTTTACTATGTCACAGGAGTTGATGCTGGAGCGTAATGCCTATTGGAACTTTGAAGAACTGAATGATTCAAGAGGTGATATTATTGTGGAAAGCCACTTTCAAGTATTAGATTGGAAGAAGAAAAAGATAAAAGCAATTGCCCGTGTAGGATTGAAGACTGCATCAGGTGGTAATAGGGAAATGGCTAGACATACGGATGCGCCTGCCTATTATTTTGACTTATCAACCAGAAAAAGCTGGAATACGGGTAGTGGATGGGAGATTGGAGTAGATGGAAATCTAGGGTTTTATGCCTGGCAGTTGGTGCACCGTATCAGGGAGCAAAATGATGCTTACCTTTATGGAATACAGTTTTCCGCAAAGCAGAAGGGTACATGGGAAATGCAATCTTCGCTGGCAGGGTATTTTGGATATCTGGATAATGGAGACCGACCGTTGGTATGGAGAGGCATGGTATCTCGTGCGGTAGGAAACAAAGGCTTCTTTATAGAAGGGTATGGACAAATAGGACTACATGACTTTGAGTATAAATCTATTGGCGCAGGAGTGAAGTATCAATTTGGAAGACCGCAGACAATGTAGCTGTTGGTCTCAGATAAAAAAAATGAGTCATCCCATATTAACATTTAAGGGGTGACTCATGTTTTTTGTTTAAAAAGTGCCTTTATAATATCTAAAAATGGCCTTGAAGAATTGCCGTTAAAATTTTTAATCGTAAAAGCGTTAATAAAATTCCATTGTTTGAGCGTAGCGAGTTGAATACGCCATGTAATGGTTTTAGCTTTTGCGATTAAAGATTAGGCAAATTCTTCAAAGCCTTGATTTTTTTGCTTCGTTTTTTCATCAAGGAAAAAATGAAGAAGCTCATAAAGGGCTTGTGAGATAGCTATAAAGTGATGAGTTCTCAGAAAGTTAAGCCATTTGTTAATATGGGATGATTCATGTTTGTTTAACTCTTTACTTTTTAGAGATTAATCGCTGCATAAAGTCGCATCGTAGTTTCGTTATCGAAGTAATCAACGACAGCCAGTGGTTGGTGTCCTATATTGAAGGTGGAAACATATCCAGCTTTTAAGAAAAAGAGAGAAACTTCTGTACCTACTTCAGGATTGAATAGAAACCCCTCCTGATGTAGCATCAAAGCGGCATTCGAGCGAATGGAAAATTTAAATACATCCACGCCATATAAATCAAATTGTACAACAGGTAACTCAGAATTAAAGGATGCGAACAAGTTGCTTTGAATCTGTGAAGATCCAAGATGTATTCCTCCGTTGATAGACACGTGGAAAGGGTCATTATTCTGATTATCCTGTTGATATATATAATGCTTGGTTAGGGAAGGAGCCACAAATACGAAAGGTTTTACTCCTCCTGTTGGGATATAGTCAAATCCATATTGTTCAATAAACCTATGATACCCTCCTTGTCCATTATATCCTCCTTGCATGAACAACGCCATGCCTGGAACAGCTCTTTCTTTATTACGCATACCTATACCAGTAGCGATAGAAAAGAAAAGTTGATGTTCAGGAATATATTGACTGTAAGAAAGTTCGATCTTATTTATTTCTGTAAACTTTTGAGGCTCAATCCTTCTATTGTCAATGTTGTAAGTGTCATAAGTGAACTCTGTGTATAGGTCAGAGGTTAGAGACATCTCATAAACACTATTGTCTTTAGGATTAAAGACTCTGATTTCATGTGCAAGTCCTACTGTATACCCTTGGTCATTGGTTTTGGGGGTAAAGATGAAATTATAGTCATTCATCGTTGCCATTTGGTAATGAGACCCAATGAGTTTACTATATTGAGTAGAGGTAATTTCGTCGGTGAAGCCTCTATCATTTTGCCGTTGCTGTGCATGACTTACAGTCGAAGAGCCATAAAGTATAAGGACTAAAAAGGTAAGTTTTTTTAGCTGATGAAAGTGCATGGTATAATCAGGTTACATTTGAATATGTCGGTAGATAATGAATACTCTGTAGGTATGAGAAGGTCATTACTTTCCTTATCTATAAATAATAAGAGACGTATAGGTCATACTAGGATACATAAGAACTAACTTCTATAACTCCTTAAATAATTTAATAGGTTGATGGGATTGTTGTGGGTTGGTTTTGACAATGTTAACGCTTAATGTGCAATATTATGGGGAGGTGGGAGGAATAGAGGACTGTCTCCTCAAACGGTGAAAAAGTATACATTAAAGGGAATAGCCAGAAGCTTATCGAATGATGACATTTAGTTGTTTTGGCATTCATTGACTCCATGAATGCCAAAACAACTAAACGTCACGAATGAGCTCTTTATCGTTAGAGAACGGGTTCATTCGGGTCATATTCGAATTTGATCTCAAACTCTACTTGTTCGGTATAGACATAACTTTGAGAAAAATAACAATACTTGATAGGTCCTCCCAGTTGTATGAGTTCTCGGATGATGATCTTGACGGTACTGGGAGAGACTTCCAGACGTTGCGCCAGTTCTTTAGGGCTACCAGTGGCTTTTCTTTTGATGAGTTCATGGACTCTTTCGTAGCGTGCAATAAGTCTAAGTATAGACATGGTTCTAGTGGTTGAAGGTTTTATGTAAGTAGGGAGTTACCTTGTTCTTGTCAAGGTTAGGCCCGTTATTGGATGAATATCATGTCATGAACCTAAAAGTGTTCCATACATAAATATTGCAGCGACTTATCTTTCCATGAAAAATGAAAATATGATTCATCATTTTTTAACATATATACAATACGAAAAGCGCCTTAGTAAGCATACAATCAAATCTTATGAAAATGATTTGAAGCAACTTTCAGAGTTTCTAGAGAATCATTTATCGGGGCTATTACCAGAGAAGGCGAGTTATCAGGATCTCAGGGGGTGGGTGCTCAACCTATTGGAGCAAGAATATTCTACGGCAAGTGTTAATCGAAAGGTTGCTTGTGTAAGGGCTTTTTATAAATATCTTTTGAAGCAAAAAGAGATTACAGAAGACCCGACTGCGAAGCTAAGAAACTTAAAGATGCCAAAGAGAGTCCCTTCTTTTGTAAAAGAAGAGGAAATGCAGGTGTCATCTGTTGTGGAAACAACTACAAGGACATTTGCAGAGCTGAGAGATCAAATGGTGATAGAGCTACTCTATGGTACAGGAATTCGTCTCTCCGAATTATTGGACTTGAAGGTGACAGATTATCAGGTGACTCAGGGAACTATTAAGGTGACAGGAAAAGGAATGAAGCAACGAATTATTCCGTGTAATCGTATTTTAAGTGAGTATTTTTCTATATATTTAAAAGAGAGGGGAGACTTAGAACATAGTTATCTGATTGTAACAGATAAGTTGGCTCCTGCCTATCCAATGCTTATACAGCGTATTGTTAAAAAGCATTTGTTGCAGGTGAGTCAAGTAGAAAAGAAAAGTCCCCATGTTCTTCGACATACTTTTGCAACACATATGCTTCATAGAGGAGCTGACCTCAATGATATTAAAGAACTATTAGGGCATGCAAATCTTTCTGCAACCCAAGTGTATACTCATCATTCTTTGGATCAGCTGAAAAAATCCTATAAAAAAGCACATCCCAAAAGTATTGAAAATGAATAAGGTGTCTCTTGAAATGTAACTTTATTTGCGAAAAATTGCATTTTTAGAAACCCAAAACACAGGAAAATCGTATTTATATATACAACACAGGTTAAGCGTTCTACTAAGAACATTAACCATTAAAAAGCCACCAAGGGAAACGCCCAATATGTGGTATTTCGGGATTTTTCTTCAACTTAAAATCATCGCGCTTATGAAATTAGACATTCATTCCATCCATTTTAAAGCGGACCAAAAGTTGATCGACTTTATTCAAGGTAAAGTAGACAAGCTGGAAACCTTCTATGACAATTTTGTTGACGGAGAAGTGTTCTTGAGGATTGATAAAAACAGTGGTGTTCCACATGACGACAAGCTTGTTGAAATCAAACTTAACATCCCGGGCGACCAGCTCATAGCTAAGAGACATAATACGACCTTTGAGGCGGCTGCTGATGAGGTGGTAGAGTCACTAAGAAGGCAAGTGAAGAAACATAAAGAGAAATTGTACGCAAAGCATTAATGCTTCTTACGATAAAATTTATGGATCCCCCGTCAGACAATCTGTCGGGGGATTTTTCATGTTTATACCAACTTATTACGATGATGAAAGTCTTAACTAACCGTTACTCAACCCGAACAAAGTATAGAGCGACCTTACTGTTTTTATTAGGGAGTATATTATTTTCCTGTAATCCGGAAAAAGAAAAACCAATTGATCTGGAGCGAATCCCCTCTTTTCGTACCACGGAGGATTCTCGTTTATTTTTTAAGAATGTAAGAGGATTGTATTACGACCTTCAGGAAGAAAAGGATAAACCACTCCAATACAGGATAGAAGATCGCATACAATCAGATACTACGCCTCAGTTGCATTTATGCATTGTCAATGACCCAAATACAAGTAGAGCCTTTGTCTTGTTGGAGCCTAATACCTTTTTTGAAGAAGAGTCATTTCCTATACAAGTATATTCTGCAGAAGGAACGCTTCAGGATACGCTTATTTATAAGAAAGGAAATGTCTTGCAGCAGTTTGAGTTATCAGCGGAGTTTTATAATGGAATTTTGAAAAACGATTCATTAGTGGTGCAAAAAGATGGGAAATCATGGCCCTTGTTAACTAAAGAAGAAGAACGAGAGGCTTTTCGTATTACGATGGTAGACTTTTTACGATTGATTAATTATTGGAATAAGAAACCTCAAAAGTCCCCTTATGGGCCTTCAATGTGAAAGATACAAGAAAGAATATTCTTTTATAGGGTCGCTATAAACAGGTATTCCTCTATGGTTATTCCATTATTTTAAGACTATAATTTTTGTGTTTTAATGCATACCTCTATCTTTGCGAACGTAAAAAAATGGCGTATACATTGCTGTATCATCCAGTAACATTGAAAAACACATGAACAGACGATGCACAATAATGCAATCTATAGCCAGATACTTTTTCTAAAACCTGAATAAGTAGAACAAATGAGTGCAGAAAAAATCACTATCGAGAACGGTAAATTAAACGTTCCAAACAATCCGATCATTCCTTTTATCGAAGGTGACGGTACTGGTCCTGATATTTGGGCAGCTTCTCAACGCGTGTTGGATGCATCAGTAGAGAAAGCCTACAACGGTGAGCGTACTATTGAGTGGAAAGAGGTCTTGGCTGGTGAGAAGGCTTTTAACCAAACAGGAGAATGGTTGCCTCAAGAAACACTTGATGTGTTTAAAGAATATTTGGTAGGTATCAAAGGTCCTTTGACGACTCCAGTAGGAGGAGGTATCCGTTCTTTGAACGTTGCCTTGAGACAAATCCTTGACCTTTATGCTTGTGTTCGTCCAGTAAGATATTTTGATGGAGTACCTTCTCCAGTAAAACGTCCTGAGTTGACGGATATGGTAATCTTCCGTGAAAACACTGAAGATATCTATGCAGGTATTGAGTACCTTGCAGGTACTGAAGAAGCGGATAAAGTAAAGAAATTCTTGAAGGAAGAAATGGGTGTGAACAAGATCCGTTTCCCTGAAACTTCTTCTATTGGTATCAAGCCAGTATCTGTTGAAGGTACTGAGCGTTTGGTAAGAGGTGCTATTGAGTATGCTATTGCACACAACAAACCATCTGTTACTTTGGTACACAAAGGTAACATCATGAAATTTACGGAAGGTAAATTTAAGGAGTGGGGTTACGAGTTGGCTGAGAGAGAGTACGGAGACAAGACATTTACTTGGGCTCAGTATGACAGAATCGCAGCGGAAGAAGGAAAAGAAGCAGCAGATAAAGCACAAGACGAAGCATTGGCAGCAGGTAAGATCTTGGTGAAAGATTCTATCGCAGATGCTTTCCTTCAGCAGATCCTTACGCGTCCAGCAGAGTACTCTGTAGTAGCTACATTGAACTTGAATGGCGACTATATCTCTGATGCATTGGCTGCAATCGTTGGTGGTATCGGTATTGCTCCAGGTGCAAACATCAACTATGCAACAGGACACGCTATCTTTGAAGCGACTCACGGTACGGCTCCTAAGTATGCGGGTCTTGATAAAGTGAACCCAGGTTCTGTAATCCTTTCTGGAGCATTGATGCTAGAGCATATGGGATGGCAAGAAGCTGCTGACTTGATCTATAAAGGTCTTGCGGGTTCTATCTCAAACAAGAAAGTAACGTATGACTTTGAGCGTCTGATGGAAGGTGCAACCTTGTTGAAGTGTTCAGAGTTCGGTGAAGAGATTATTGCAAATATGTAATATTACTTTATGAAATAATACTATCCGTACAGGGTAGGTTATGGAATGAAGCACCAGAAACCTTGGATCCAAAATAGGATTCAAGGTTTTTTTATTGATCCATCTAAAATACAATACATTTAAGTTCGTTATTATCTTAAAGATGCTTACAGAAGTCTGAATGCGAGTTTATTTATTTTAAATAGGTATCTTGTGGATCAGATTTTATTGAAATAATACCATTTGTTCCCAGACTGTTTAAATTTACGACACTATGCGAATGCCTCATACCTCTACCGTATTAAAGGATACTAACTTTTCTTTCTATGAAAATATGGAAATTGAAAGATTTCAATGTTTCGCAAGCCTGATAGGCCTTCAGCATGGAAAGGATATAGATATTATTTACCCCTATATCAAAGAGGCAGGGCATATTATGGAAATAGGTTCGGGGTATGGAAGAGTGTTGGATTTTTTGTTTCAAAAAGGTTATAAAGGGAAAGTGACGGCTGTTGAGCGTGTCCCTCAATTGATTGAATATCTTGCTAAGAAGTTTGAGGCAGAGCAAGTGGAGTTGTTGGATGTAGATATTCGGGATTATTACGCTGACCTTAAGGTAGATCATATTTTGTGGTTGTGGTCTGGTATTTTGGAGCTGACCTCAGAGGAACAACATGAGGCTGTTTCCCATTGCTACGACTTTTTGGAAGAAGGAGGAAGCTTGATTATCGAGGCACCTTGGCAATCGATTAGTAAAACGGGGCGATTGGATGAGGATAAGAAGAGTATCAAGTTCCAAACGGAGTGGGGAACACTGAATGCGTACTTTACCTCTCTGGAGGATGTACAAGACTTTGCCAAGGAGTGCGGCTTTAAGGATATTAGCTATACAGTCTATAAAACCGATGCTGATCTGGAGCGAGTAGTCTACTTCTTGAAAAAATAAAGAAATAAAATAAGCTTTTCGGCTTCCTTATTTTATGATAATATTCTAAAATTGTAATTTTATAGTCCAATTGATAATTTATTATTGATTGGACTTTTCATTTTTGCAATAAATAGAAACGACCGAATCATAGAATCATGGTAAAAGTAACACTTCCCGATAACTCGGTTAGAGAGTTTGAGCAAGGAGCTACAGCAATGGATGTGGCGAGGAGTATCAGTGAAGGATTGGCCAGAAACGTATTGGCGGCAGAAGTAAATGGAGAGGTTTGGGATGCGACCCGCGCCCTTCCTGAAGACACCAGTCTGAAGCTATTGACCTGGAATGATACCGATGGGAAGTCTACCTTTTGGCACTCTTCTGCACACTTGTTGGCAGAGGCACTAGAGGCCTTGTACCCAGGAATCAAGCTAGGAATTGGCCCTTCTATCGAGACAGGGTTCTATTATGATATTGACTTTGGCGAGCATGACTTCTCTTCGGATGATCTTCCTAAGGTAGAAGCGAAGATGGTAGAGCTGGCAAAGCAAAAGAATGAGTATATGCGTCAGGAAATCTCTAAGGGAGATGCCCTGAAGTTTTACGAGGATAAGGATGATGAGTACAAGCTGGATTTGTTGAGTGGACTGGAAGATGGAAGCATTACTTTCTATCACCAAGGAAACTTTACGGACCTTTGTCGTGGACCACATATTCCTCATACCGGTTTCATCAAGGCGATCAAATTGATGAACGTAGCGGGTGCCTACTGGAGAGGTGATGAGAAGAACAAGATGCTTACGCGTATTTACGGTGTAACATTCCCTAAGAAAAAAGAACTAGACGAGTACCTGCAAAGGTTAGAGGAGGCACAAAAGCGTGATCACCGTAAACTAGGACAAGAGCTAGACTTATTTACGTTCTCTCAGAGAGTAGGACAAGGATTGCCGATGTGGTTACCAAAAGGTGCTGTGTTGAGAGACCGTCTGACGAACTTCCTTAAAAAGGCACAAACTCGTATGGGATACCTTCCGGTAGTGACGCCTCATATCGGTGGTAAAGACTTGTATGTGACTTCTGGACACTATGCAAAATATGGAGAGGATTCATTCCAGCCAATCAATACCCCTCATGAAGGAGAGGAGTACTTGTTGAAGCCTATGAACTGTCCTCACCACTGTGAGATTTATAAGTCTAGACCAAGATCGTATAGAGATCTTCCATTGCGTTTGGCAGAGTTTGGAACAGTATACCGTTACGAGCAAAGTGGTGAGTTGCATGGTCTGACACGTGTAAGATCATTTACACAAGATGATGCTCACTTGTTCTGCCGTCCGGATCAGGTAAAAGAAGAGTTTGCAAAGGTAATTGACCTTGTGTTGTACGTATTCAAATCATTGGGCTTCGAGGATTATGTGGCACAAGTGTCATTGAGAGATCAGGAGAACCGTGAGAAGTACATCGGTGACGAGGCGCTATGGGAAGAAGCAGAGCAAAACATCAAAGAGGTTGCAGAGGAGAAAGGGTTGAATACAATCGTAGAGTATGGTGAAGCGGCATTCTATGGTCCTAAGCTAGACTTTATGGTAAGAGATGCACTGGGTAGAAGCTGGCAGTTAGGAACTATTCAGGTAGATTACCAACTTCCACAACGTTTTGAGCTAGAGTATAAAGATTCTGATAACACTATGAAGCGTCCGGTAATGATTCACCGTGCACCATTTGGTTCATTGGAGCGCTTTATTGCGATCTTGATCGAGCATACAGCGGGTAACTTCCCATTGTGGTTGGCGCCAGAGCAGTACGCGGTGCTTCCTGTATCAGAGAAGTATAATGATTATGCGAAAGAAGTAGAGGCGATGCTAGCGGCAGAGGATCTATCAGGATTTGCCGATTTGAGAAATGAGAAAATTGGCCGTAAGATCCGTGATGCAGAAGTGCAGAAGGTACCATTTATGCTTATCGTAGGAGAAAAAGAGCAAGGAGAGCAGCAGGTTTCTATCCGTCGTAAGGGAGAGGGAGACCTGGGATCAATGAGCTTGAAGGACTTTATTGATTTCTTCAAGAAAGAAGCAGCAGTATAAGGTAATTGAAAAAGTGGTGCTGATCGTTTTTCAACTTACCGCATAATTTTTCTATAAGTGAAAAGCCACACATCCCTATCTATGTGCGTTGTGTGGCTTTTACTTTACAATGTTTTTTTCATACAATACCCTATTGAACAAGAAAAAACCATGTATGATGTTGTAGTGATCGGGGCGGGAATTGTCGGTCTGGCAACTGCCTTGAAAATCAAGGAAAAAAGTCCTGAGAAGAGAGTCGTGGTAGTAGAGAAGGAGCGAGAGGTGGCCATGCATCAGACAGGCAACAACAGTGGTGTAATCCATTCAGGACTTTATTATAAGCCTGGAAGCCATAAGGCTAAAAACTGTATCGAAGGTTACCAGATGCTTCTGGACTTTTGTGACAAGGAGGGGATTCCTTATGACCTTTGTGGGAAAATTGTTGTAGCTACACGACAGGAAGAATTGCCGCAATTGGAAAAACTCTACAAAAGAGGAATCGAAAATGGACTGACCAAAATCAAAAAGTTGGCAGCACATGAGATTCAGAAATATGAACCCTACTGTAATGGTATTGCAGGGATTCATGTACCCTATACTGGGATTATAGACTATAAGCTGGTTACGCAAAAGTATGCAGAAGTCTTCCAGCGTATGGGTGGAGAAATCATTTTCAATGAGGCTGTAAAGGATATCTTGATTGGTAGTGTTGCCGCTGAGGTATTTACACAGAGCCGTATTATTCGAAGTAGGTTGGTGGTGAACTGCGCGGGCTTGTATTCGGATAAGATTGCGCAAATGGTACATAAAAAGCTGGATGTACGTATCATTCCTTTTAGGGGAGAATACTACAAGCTAGCACCTCATAAAGAGCATCTTGTTAAAAACCTTATTTACCCGGTTCCAGATCCTGCTTTTCCATTTTTGGGCGTACACTTTACCCGTATGATCAACGGAGGAATAGAAGCAGGGCCTAATGCGGTACTAGCGTTTAAACGAGAAGGATACAAGAAAACCTCTTTACGCTTTAATGAGTTGCTTGATACATTAAAATGGAGAGGCTTCCATAAGGTAGCAGGACGTCATATGGTGACAGGTGCTGGTGAGATGGTAAGGTCTTATTCCAAAGGAGCCTTTACGAAGGCACTGCAGCGTTTATTGCCTGATGTGAGGAGCAATGATTTACAGCCTGGAGGGGCAGGCGTACGTGCACAAGCATGTGATAAAGATGGTAATTTGATTGATGACTTCTTATTCGTAGAAAGTCCTCGTATGATCAATGTTCTAAACGCACCATCTCCTGCAGCAACGTCTTCTCTGTCGATAGGGAATACTGTTGCTGAAATGGCGTTGAAATAATGATTCTTTTAATTTTCAATTTTCAATGATTAATTTTTAATAAAAGAAGTGATCACGGTTTGTTATCATGTCGATAATAGGAGCGATAAGGGTTATTAGAAGCTAGTCATTGAAAATTGAAAATTAATAATTGAAAATTCTAAAGGTTGTAGGCTGTTTCTTGCTTTACTTCTCCCATCACAAACATGCTCTGAATGTTTGCAATTGCCTCAGTTCTGGCTAGATCTTCAACCAATAATTTTTGGTATTCTTCCATATCGTTTACCAATACCTTTAGCATATAGTCATAGTTACCCGCCATATGATAGCATTCCATAACTTCTGGCATGGCTAAAACATGTTCATGGAACTTGTCAATGACGTCTTTTTTATGACTTTTTAGCGTAACCATACTGATAACGGTTAGTGCTTTCCCCACTTTTTTCTTATCCAATAGCGCAACGTAGCGTTTGATTACGCCCTCTCTTTCTAAGCGTTTAACCCTTTCGTAAACAGGAGTGGTAGAAATCCCTGCAATGGCTGATAATTCCTTATGAGTGGTTCGGGCATCTTGTTGTAGTGCCGTAAGTATTTTCTTATCGATTTCGTCCATTATATAAAAAGTTATATGGTTTTTCTTTTGCAATATGACAAATTTATGAAAGGAATGTAGTAATTGGTAGATAGCTTTGAGGAAATACTGATTTAATTATATAGAAAAATAATGTCGCTATTGATAGATTCATAAAGAGAGTATTATTTTAGTCCCTCTTCCTTTCGCTAGGTGAAAAAAAATACCACTGATCATCAGTTAAATAAAGTGTGGTGTTGTATTTTTTATATAAATGTATTTGCACTTTTATAGAAAGCTAGTACCTTTGCAATCGCAAAAACAAAAACAGTTCAGCGAATTCAGGACTTGTTTATTGGGATGTTAGCTCAGTTGGTTTAGAGCACCTGCCTTACAAGCAGGGGGTCATTGGTTCGAAT
>NZ_BAABJX010000058.1:0-62515 GCF_039543525.1 Algivirga pacifica | reverse complement strand
GTTCAAAATTTAAAAATAAGCAACGAGCCTTAGAGAGTATAGACTCGTTGCAACAAAGCCATGATTAATTATCAATTTTTAATTTTCAATGACCAATGGAGGAATGACATTTTGAGATGACTATGAAACGAAAGCAATCTATCGGAAAACGAAGCTATGATACCCTCAAGTCATGGCATAAGTATTTGGGAATAGCACTCTCTTTATTTTTAATATGGATGAGTTTGTCGGGTATTATCCTAAATCACCCGGATTGGTTTGCACATTACAGTGTCCCAAAAGCATTAATTCCTGAAGATTATCATCCTCAAAACTGGAATCGAGAAGGAGTAAAAGATGCACTCTTTATCGGAAAAGACACCATATACTTTGGAGGAAAGCATGGACTATGGATCAGTACAGATAACGGATATACCTTTGAAAAAGAAAATAGTAAGGGATTTACTACCGCCCCTTACTACCAAAAGATCAATGACCTGCTCTGGCTAGAAAAAGAGAATAAAATATTGGCAGCTACCTATGGAGGATTGTGGATCAAAAACTTAACTACCCACGAATGGCATCAAGTTGACTTGGGAAAGTATAGTAACGCACAATTTGTAAAGGTCCTTCGAAGAAAGGATGAACTAATTGCCTTCTCCCAATCGGGGGTATATACAACTACTATAGCTAATCCAGAGAAATTTATCCCAAGGACATTACTGCGGGCAGAGCGTCCTTATATGGACCTTATTCAATTCACCTTTGCATTGCATTCAGGGTGGTTGTGGGGACTACCCGGTCGATTGGTCTATGATATTGTCGCAGTGATATTGGTCTTTCTTTCCATTACAGCTTTATACATTACGTTACGAAAAAATTTTAAGAAAAGTGGGAGCTGTAGAAGAAGCAAGAAAAGACTAGGCTGGATGATTCGTAACCATACCCGTATTGGTTTCTGGAGCCTTGGTATCTTACTGATTATTGGAGGAACAGGCATGTTTATGCGCCCACCCCTATTGGTAGCCTTAGCCAACGGTAAAGTACCTACAAAATATATTCCCTCTCCCATCCTACAAAACCCTTGGTATCATACCCTCAGAAACGCTGTCTATGACCCCGCCAAAGACCGTATTATTCTCGATACCACCGAAGGGTTATTTGAGGGTAAAGGGGACCTAAGCAGTCCTTTCACCACCTTGGAATGGGATGTCAATATTTTCGTGATGGGTGCAACGGTCATGGAACATCTCAAAGGAGATGAATTTATGATTGGCTCTTTTTATGGGCTATACCACTATAAAGAAGGTGATCCTAACGCCTATGATATCATAATGAATGATACCGTACCTCTCTATACGAGCGTTGGAAGGCCTGGCTTGTATATGATTGGTGGGGACTTTCAAACCCCTGAAGGGGATCATTATATCTCTGCTTATGGGCAGGGATTACTCCCTTTCAAACAAGTTGATCCTAATCGCTTTCAACAACCTCATACCTTAAGGGATTCTTACCGTATGCCTTTATGGAACTATATGTTTGAATTGCACAATGCTCGTCTATTCCGTCCTATCTTAGATAAATGGGTAATTATAGTGATTCCACTCACCGGACTTTTATTTCTGGTACTGAACATTAGTGGTGCTTATGAGTATCTATATAGGAAATGGAAGAAGTAGAAAAAATGAGAAGATGACACTTCCTTATTTATTAATGTTAATACTTAAAATTCTATCGTATATTTACCCCAATCATTCAAGTGTGCTGACTAACTTCTATATTTTTTACTATTCATGAGAATTTTTATTCATATACTAGTTCTTGGACTTTCTCTACTCCTTTCTTCATTTGATACCTCAACGCAGATAAGAAAATGGGACCTGATGTCCAAGGAAGAGCGTTCTCCAGAAATAATAGAGACACTGACTACATTAGAAAATAAAATTGAATATTTCCTTCGTCAGGATCTAGATAGTGCTTTATGGTATACCCAGCAACTACAACAAATTACCGCTCACTATCAATTACATAATCAGGAAGCAAATGCTTTCAACTACTTTTCCTCCATTTATAATCTAAAAGGAGATCATATTAAGAGTCTGGAATATAAGTTCAGCGCATTAGATAAATACACACTTACAGGGTATCATAGTGGAACGGCCATCGTCCATAACAATATTGGGGTGTACTACTTTGGGCAACAGGACTATAAAAAAGCATTGGAGCATTACCTTCATGCCATAACACTCCTCAACAAACACAAAGGACATAATAGCTTTAGAGATACGAGCACCTGGGAGTCTTTTATGTCAGATTATGCACTTAATGCAGGAGAAGTCCTTTCTATTCTTGAACGCTATAAAGAAGCTTTAGAATATGAGCACATAGCCCTCGAGTATGCTCAAAAACACGAACTGACTGTAAATATGGCTTATATTTATGGTATTCTGGGACAAATCCATAATGCACAGAGCAACTATGCGGAAGGACTTATTATGATTGATTCGGCAATTCGGATGTTTGAAATAGAGCAGGACTATTATGCCGTTGCAGAATATCATTTACAGAAAGCCAACACTCTTCAGGCGATCCAGCAACCTATACGTGCTGGTGCAGCCTATGAAACAGCCATAACATATGCCAAAAAAGTAGGTTTTCTGGAACTGGAAAAAGCAGCCGAATTTGACTTGTCTACCCTGTATGCACAACTCGGAAAATACAAAAAAGCCTACCATCACTTTACAACCTATAATAGCTTACAAACAACCCTTGACAGCATCAATAATTCGGCTTCTCTTCAGGAACTTCAAACAAAATTTGAAACCAGCCAAAAAGAAAGTAGAATCCTATTACTGGAAGCTGAAAAGCAAAAGCAATACTATATGATCATAGGGATCGGTATGGTACTTATAGTGTCTATTTTCCTAAGTGCCCTAATCCTTATTGCCAATAAAAAAGTAAAGACTGCTTATCGGGAAATCAAAGAAAAAAACGTTGAGATTGAGCAACAGGCAGAAGAAATCAGTATTCAAAGAGATAATATTGAAGAAAAAAACAAGGAACTAGAGGCACAATATACCCACACCCAATCCAGTATTACCTATGCGCAACGCATACAGAGTGCAATGCTTCCTACCTTGGAAAAGATACAGGCGACATTTCCTGAGTCCTTTGTGTTTTTAAAGCCTAAAGATGTGGTCAGTGGTGATTTCTACTTTTTCACCCAAACAACTACTCCTACACAAAACACGATACATTTTATCGCAACCGTAGATTGTACAGGACACGGTGTACCCGGCGCCTTTATGTCTATGATTGCCAATAGTCTCCTCAAAGAGATTATCCACACCAAAAAGATTTTACAACCTTCGATGATCCTTAAAGAACTACATCTTGCGGTCAGTCAGACATTGAATCAGAAAAATTCTGGAAACCAGGATGGTATGGATATCTCTCTTTGCCGTATTGATTTAATAAATCAAGAGGTGCTATTCGCTGGTGCAAAAAATGGACTTCTATATGTTCAAGATGAGCAAAGCCATTATATTAAGGGGAATAGACAGTCTATTGGAGGAGACACCTCTACTTCTTTTAAAGCATATGAAGAGCATCGCATCTGCATTAAAGAAAGTACGTCTTTTTATATGTTCTCCGATGGGTATCAGGACCAGTTTGGAGGTCCTATGAAAAAGAAATTCATGTCCAAGCGACTTAAGCAAATGCTATTAGACAATCATCAGCTACCGATGAACAAACAAGTTCAAAAGCTTGATTACTGTCTAACTGAATGGATGGGAGTGGAACAAGAAATACAGACAGATGATATTCTTGTAATGGGATTCAGACTGTAGCAAATCTTATAGACATCAAGAGTAAATCAGTATTACTACTATTAAAAATATTACTGTAGCCCCTTATATGGGGTAATGTCGTCAACTTAAGCTAAATACTAGTCCTAGCGAGGACGCAAAGACCAGTGTCTACCATTCGTTAAGTTGACGGCATTGTACCTATGGAGAGGGACTACAATAGCATTAGAATAGTAAACCATTTCCATTCAGCTATCCCCAAAAGCATCTTCCACCAATGCCTCGGCAACTTCCTGCTGAAGTACTGCTTCCTCAAATCCCTCGTAATCTGCTGCAGTAAACGTTTTGTCCATTTTCTGTTCCTCGCTCTTTTCTTTCACGTAAGTCAATAAATCCAATTGTCGTAAGATAAACTTCAACTGATTGATAGGGTCCTGGGCTACCATTGTCGTAATGCTTGCATTGGAAACTACTGTTTCGGCCTTGCTTTTACGCTGAAAAAGGGATTTAATAATCACCTTATCACCTCTTTTTATAATTTTGGCTTTACCTACCAGACCTGCTAGTCGTTTTTTATCAAAGAGGTGTTGCTTAACTTGTAGTTTCAATAAAAAATAGCTTCTGGCTTTCGTCTTCCTTTTAAGCTTACTTGAGTTTCCCCTACCCTTTTTCCAGTACCGTATTTTGTGATAGTGAATGACTAAGGAATACTGACAAACCACCCCCTTCGCCAATACCGCCTGCGCTTGCAGATGCTCGATTTCATATCTATTGGTTGCAGGATTTAATGAAGCGGAATTGGCTCCAAAATCTCCTTTCATTTGTATTTTTTGGGTTAGGGGTATATTAGGAGATACCATCTCCTGTAACTTCTCCGGCATCTCCGTGATGATGGTCTCAAAAAAGCGATTATTGACATGCAATCGTTTCTTTCGTCCCGGTAAAATACGAAGCTTATAAAAAGTCAATCCTACCAAAAACAGATAGGATACCGCCAATATTCCCATAAGCCCTCTCCCTATCACGGAGTGATACATAAAATCAGTGTAAAATACCGGAAGAGTATCTCCTATACTTATTACCGTATACCCTCCTAATAACAATATGAGTACTACCCTTAATAACACATACTGCTCTCTTTCCTTCACTATCTGATAGTTGCTCGCCAATCTCAATAGTTTTCTACAGCTATGTGCCCATTCGGCAAGGGATAAGGTGGCCTGATACTCTCCATTATGCAAAAGCTTTAACTCCTTCTCATTAAGGTCTTGTAGTTGGGTTGTTTTCATTTGGAAATAATTTTTATCTAAAAATTATAATGCTCGCACGACCACAAGGGACGCTTATATGATAATATAATCATTTTGGGGATTTCTATAAAAATAAAAAGGGCTTCCTGTAGTAACAGGAAACCCTTTTTATCATAACATATAATGTATCTTAGTCGATTAGACTATGCTTTTTTTTAAGATTAGTGACGATATCTTCCGTCATCTTTCCCAGGTCATAATCTGGTGTCCAGTTCCAATCCTTTTGCGCCACAGCATCATCAATACTTGAAGGCCATGAATCAGCAATTGCCTGACGGAAATCCGGTTTATAAGAAATCTCAAACTGAGGAAAATGTTTCTTCACCTCTTTATAGATCTCTTCTGGTGTAAAGGTCATTCCTGCAAAGTTATAAGACGTTCTTACCGTCAACTGCTCTGCTGGTGCATCCATCAGCGCCAAGGTCCCTTTTACCGCATCTGGCATATACATCATCGGCAAGCCTGTTTGTTCCGACAAGAAGCACTCAAAATACTCTCCTGCCAAAGCCTTATGGAAAATTTCTACTGCGTAATCTGTCGTTCCTCCACCTGGCAATGACTTCCATCCAATCAAACCTGGGTAACGGATACTTCTTACGTCTACACCATACTTCTCAAAGTAATACTGACACCAAAGCTCACCGGCCAACTTACTCATCCCATACACCGTGTTAGGCTGCATTACCGTATCCTGAGGAGTATTGTCCTGAGGGGTATTCGGACCAAATACAGCAATAGAGCTAGGCCAGAAAACTTTCAAGTGAAAAAGCTTAGCAGCTTCCAGTACATTCAAAAGCCCTTGCATATTGATGTCCCAAGCTCTCAAAGGCATCGTCTCTCCTTTAGCAGATAAAATTGCCGCCAAATGATATACCTGTGTGATCTCATGATCCTTAATCACCTTGCTCAAAGACTTTTCATCCAGCACATCCAGCTTCATAAATTGATACCCTTCCAAAGCAGGTGTTTTTTCTGCAATGTCCGTAGCCCATACATTCTCCTTGCCAAACTTTTGGCACAATGCTTCTACCAGTTCAGTACCTAGCTGTCCGCAGCTCCCAATGACTAGCGTTCGTTCAGTCGTATTCATTATTCGGTTGGTAAGTATGTGTTTTTTAATGAACTCAAGGAATACCTTCGCCCCCTTAATTTATACCTTTATAGAGGTATAAAAGCTCTTCGCTATTCCCTATTTCATATTTAATTAATACAAACGTACTTGAATAATTTTAAAAAAGAAATACCTATAAGCGTTAATAACACACTTATAATAACCTTATTCATAATGAAGGCTATAACTCTTCTCTGCCCTGTTCAATTTCGAACAACCCATAAGGATTAAGAATTCTTCACAAAACACAATATTTTATTATTAACCAATTGATTAACAACCCAATAATCATCCTATAAAAACAAAGAAAAACAGAATACTATTAAATCTATTATTTTTGAGAAAAGCGTATCCATCAAGAGATTTCACACTGAGATATTTTTTTCTAATTCCTTAAAAAAATTATGAATACTCAGGGTGTAAAATAACTGTGGTGTATACCGTTCAATTATTTAATAGCGTACCTTTATTTACTTATGGAGCTTATTAAAGCAATAAATATAAATAAGTCCTATATCAACATGGAGGTCGTCACACAAGCCCTTCGTGGTATTAATCTTTCTGTAGAGGAAGGAGAATTTGTTAGCATCATGGGGCCATCAGGTTGTGGCAAATCTACCTTACTCAATTTACTAGGACTATTGGATACTCCTTCAGAAGGAGCACTATTTTTTATGGGAAAGGACTGTTCCAGCATTAGTGCCCGTAAAAGAGCCTATTATCGACGTGCCTACATAGGGTTTGTTTTTCAGAGTTTTAATCTTATTGAAGAACTCACTCTTTTTGAAAACATCGAACTCCCCTTACTTTATCAGCGCATTGCCCCCAAGGAACGTAAGGAAAGAGTCATGCAAGTTCTGGAACGCTTACAGCTCTTACACAAAAAAGACTTCTACCCCGGCCAAGTGTCAGGAGGACAACAGCAACGGGCAGCTGTTGCCAGAGCTGTGGTGAGTAGGCCTCGATTGATCCTCGCTGATGAGCCCACGGGTAACCTGGACTCTGGACAAGGACAAGAAGTCATGGAGCTATTAATGCAACTCAATGAACTTGGCACTACTATTATTATGGCTACCCACTCCAAAAGTGCCGCCAATTATAGTCATCGGGTGATTCACTTGTTCGATGGAGAAATTGTTACTGAAAACCTGATTCAGAAGGGCTAGGGATTGGGAGTTGGTTACCTTTTACGTTAAACCTTGGGCGGGGTGCCCACAAGGGACACCCTTACCTTTTACCTTTTACCTTTTACCTTTTACCTTTTCTACATGTTAAGGAGTTATATTATTGTCGCAGTACGTAATCTTTTTAAGCATAAGCTTTTTTCTATCCTCAATATCTTGGGGCTATCAATAGGTATTGCCTTTTTCACCTTTCTGATCCTAATCGTACGGTATGAATGGAGTTTTGATCAACAATACCCATTGCATCAACGTACTTATCGGGTGGTAGAGCATATTCAAAAAGGAGGTACAGGAGAAAAGTCTGCCTCTATGCCTGTGATGTTTGGCCCACACCTGCAACAGAAATACCCTGAGTTAGTCGAAAACTACGTCCGTTTATTTAATTTTCAGACGAACAACCATACCCTGGAGTATCAAGAGAAAACCTTTATCTCAGAACGTTTGTACTATACCGACCCAAGCTACTTGTCCTTATTTCCCCTTTCCTTCAAAGAAGGTAGCTTAGAACAGCCTTTGAACGAGGCAAAGCAAGCCATTATCTCTACCAAGGTAGCACAGGAGTTATTTGGTAATGAGTCTCCTATTGGGAAATTCATTAAACACAGGAGAGGACAATCGGTGAAAATCACAGGGGTATTCGTTCCTTCCAGTCAGCCTACACACCTTGCCCCAGATGTATTGATCTCACTTAGTACACTTGACTATGGAAGAGAAGGTAGCTTCAATCAGAAAGGCAATAAACAATGGCTTTGGAACCCTTGCTGGACCTATCTGCTCTTGAAAGAGGGACGTCAACCCGAAGAAGTTGAATACCACTTTGAAGAAATTATAGAAGAAAAATATCCTAAAGAATTACAGGGGTATACCTCTATTTACTTACAACCACTGACAGAAATACACCTATTTTCAAAACTGGATTATGAACTATCTCCCAATGGAGATATCATCTATATTTACATTTTTGCCTTACTGGCTATTGTGGTTCTTGTGATTGCAGGAATTAACTTCTCCAACCTCTCCATGGCAAGATATAGCAGTCGATTCAGGGAAATAGGTATTCGAAAAAGTATTGGAGCCACAGACTTAGAGTTAGTAGACCTTTTTCTTGTGGAAACCCTCTTAATATGCTTTGTATCGATGTTCTTCGCTTTATTACTTAGCGAATCAATTATGTCGTTGCTCACCTATTTTGATGAACAATATTTGCTTTACTATCAGGATAATATGCGTACGGTAATCGCCTGCATCATCGCTTCTGGGCTTGTCGTAGGAATATTAGCCAGCATATACCCCATCCATTATATTCTTGGAAGAGACCCTTCTCGTATTCTACAGAACAAAAGAAGCACTTACATCAAGGGGACTCATTTCAGAAAGGGCATGATCGTCACTCAAATCGCACTTACGATTTTTCTAGTGATGAGTTCTATTGTAAGCATAAAGCAATTCAATCACCTGACCTCTGCCTCCCTTGGATTTGATTCCAATAATATCATGGTAGTGCCTTTGGGAGATATGCGATTTGAGCACAGCTTTGACACCCTAAAAGCCGAGCTTCTGGCCTCTCCTGATATTACTGCTATCACCGCCATGGACTTTCTATTGGGAGCAGCACATCAAACGCATTTCTTTTTGGGATCAGATAGCGCTAATACACATAAGAGTAGCTATTTAGTTCCAGGAATGGCTGTCAGGGATGGGTTCTTTGATACATTTAATATTCCGCTACTCGCCGGAAGACGATTTTCTTCTGAACAAAACGATGGGGCTAAAGAAGTCATTATCAATCACGCCATGAGCAAAATACTAGGGTATCACAATCCAGAAAATGCCTTGGGACAACTATTTTATTTCCCCCACAGAAAAGACAAGCAAGTCATTACAGGTGTTGTACCTGATATCAATTACCGCTCCTTACATGAACCTTCAGGGCCGTTTGTGTTCTTCATACATGAACAGAAATCCAATAAGAGCTACCGTTCCAACTACCTTTTTCTTCGTATGAAACGTAGTAATCCACGTTCTATTACAAAACATATCAATCAGGTATGGAGAAAGTTAGGTAAAAAGGAGAAGGCTAACACTTTCCTTTTAAAGAGTAGCTTAAAAAAGCTCTATTTTCAGGAAGTCAAGCTCGTTCGTATTTCTTTATTCTTCTCTGCCGTAGGTATTTTAATTACGGTTTTGGGGTTATTTGGCCTTTCCTTTTTTGAGGTCTCCAAAAAAGCCAAAGAAGTGGCTATTCGCAAATCCTTGGGCGCGACCAACCCTGCCATTATGCTCTTCCTAACCAAAGAGTTTATCACTTTGGTGCTTATTGCTATCACAGTGGCGTGGCCTATTTCATACGCCATACTACAAAATTGGCTCAATGGTTTCCCTTCTAGTACGTCTGTAGGATGGGAAGCCTTCGCGATCAGTGGAATAACCGCTTTATTGGTAATGTTGACAACGGTAAGCTATCACACGATCAAAGCTGGGTTAAAAAATCCCGTAGAAGACTTATAATATTTTGTGTGTCCCTTATAAAAGGAATAACTTAGAGCTTGTCTGGAATCCAGGTTTTGAGAATAAAATCCCTCTAATTTTATTCCAAAAGATCTGGTGCCAGACAAGCTCTTCTTAATATACTTTTTAATTAATCTTTTTTACCGATGAACTTTCTAAAATCAAATGAGGCAAGAGGTAAGCGAGCGATTACCTTTCTTTATGCCGTTGCTACCATTAACTTCATCTTCATTTTTATCTATTTATTCAAGTACAACTTAGTCAGTAGTTTATTGGAAATGGATAATATTGCCTATTCGGAAACCCTTGATATGATAGACATTATCATTGGTTTTGTTGCTTTAGTACTTCTGACATGTTATGTCTGTAGTATAGTATTCTTCTTGCAATGGTTCAGAAGAAGTTATGCAAACTTACATGTCAAAGTAAGTCACCTTAATCATGGAGAAGGATGGGCTGTAGGTGCTTGGTTTATTCCCTTCCTAAACGCATTTCGCCCAATGCAAATTATGAAAGAAATTTATCAGGAAACATGGGTATTTATCTACAAGAAGCAAGATAGAGACTACCCCAAGCCTTCTTTTCTGTACATCAACCTATGGTGGATGTTTTGGATCATCTCCAATATCACCGGTCAAATTTCATGGAGAGTCTTTGGGGATGCCGATGGAATTACTTACGACAATAAGCACTCGGCATTATTTGACAGTTTTGATAGCTTAATGTCTGTTATTGCTGGACTGCTGCTTATTAAAGTGATTCGTTCCTATTTACCGATGGAAAGAGAACTCGCTAAACTATCTCCAGAAGCTGAGAAAGAGATTCTTATTTAAGAGAAAAAAGGCGCCTTTACTTATTAAGATTGAAAAAAGAACCGTCATACTACCCAATGGCTTTGTTGAGTGACACTGCGTGTCGTTGAGTAGAGCTTCGCTCCGTTGAGTATAGCCCTTCGGGCTGTTGAGATTTTGCAGTACTGATCTTTCTCAACAGGCCGAAGGGCTTCTCAACGGTACGCAGTGCCACTCAACCAGCGGCGTAAGCCGCCTCAACTGTCGGTTAATTATTCAAACTTAATAAGTAAAGGTGCCTTTTTATCTTCTGACTATAGGAAGTTCTTATAATTGCTTCTCTTCGTACTTAGAAGGACATTTCATCAAAATCTTAGAAGCTACAAAGTTTCCATCTTTGCTTGCTCTACCGATTACAACTACCTTCTCTGACTTTTCAAAATCTTTCATCGATGCAGGTGGGTTAAAGCAGACTACCTTATGTGCTTCATGGTTTTCATCAACCAAGGTAAACCCTAAATAATTGGCATCAATACTAGGGTTATACTCAATACCAATCACCTCATTATTGTCATTCTTCAACAATTCTCCAATTACGTGTACTTTAGCGTCATCTCCGTTAGCAGCTTTAGTGTAAGCTTCCTGAAAGCTCACATATTCACTGGCATCTCCTGAGGTTGTCACAACTACTGCAATACCCACAGCGATTACGATTAATCCGATAATACTGGAAATCTTCATAGCGATTTTGAATTAATTAATAACAAGAATACCGTCTTGTTTAGTTTGTTGAAATTACTGTTCGTTAGCGATTTTTTCGATCTTACTGACTTTTCTGTCAATCGCAATCAGGTAATAAAACATTCCCCCCATAATAATTGCCACGACGCCAACAACCACAAAGATTTTTCCATTATCACGCATGACATCAGCCATCTCAACTTCCTGATTATTATAATCTCTTGCCGTTACTGGAATTTTATCCTGTGCTTGTGCAACCTCTAGTTTTGCAAAAAGGCTAATGATGACAAAGGTGGCAATGTATACTAACTTTTTCATGTCTTTATTATTTATAAGCAAGAGGGTTCAATTACTAAAAGTATCTGTTCCCTTTGAATGTTTTATTAATCAATGATATGGCGCTCATTTTTTTTTATACCACTTACTTTCGGTATACGTAGCGCTCAACAATACTACTATAGAATTGCGCGTTGGCTATCCTCTTGTTTCTCAAGGATCTTATCCTCTGCTTTTCTTAGACGAACCTTCAAGGTAGCAATCCATACCCCTAGTAAGATCCAACCTATTACTGCTGGATAAAACACCAGGCGTAGCTTGGAGTCCAAATCATAGGCATTAAACCCTGGATTACCTCCATTTCCTGGATGAAGGGAGTCTGTCAAGCGAGGCAAGACGAAGATCAAAGCCACAAATAGTGGAAATATAAAGATGTTATAGATACCACTGATTCTTGCCTTTTGCTCTGCATCCTGTAAAGAGTTTCTCAACACAAAATATCCCATATAGAACATCATCCCTACGGCTGTCGCATTCAGTTTAGGGTCTCCGGTCCAGAAGTCGCCCCAAGTAAACTTGGCCCAAAGCATTCCAGTCAATAGACCCAGAATACCGAATAGAATTCCTGCATTTGTAAATTCTACTGACTTCAGGTCATGTTCTGTATTAGACGATTTCAGATATTTAATAGCATATACAGTCCCGACCAACATCTGTATGATCATACTAAACCACATAGGTACATGAAAATACAAGTTACGGATTGTCTCGTTGAGAATTGGCAAGCGAGGCACTTCCATCAATAACCCTCCGATTACGGTATAGGTCAGTAACACAATGGTTACTATTTTCCACCAGCTTAATTTCATCGTCTTTATATTTAACCACCGGCCCAAAGGCCAATTATGTTTATTCTTTTTTTATAACTGCTTAACTTCTCCACAAATAGGGGAAAAGCAAGCAAGACACCGCAATCACCACAGCATCTATACCTAGAATGGTAATAATTTCGTCCATACTCACTCCTCGGTCTAATCCATCCATCGCATTTTTAGACACCTTGATCAACATTAAGATCATGGGTAAGATCGTAGGAAAACCTAAGACAGCCATCAGCGTACTGTTATTATTGGACTTAGACGCAATTCCTGCAATCATCGTCAGGGTAGCGGCAAACCCTATGGCACCAAGAAATAAATTGAGTATAAACAAAGGTAAATCCTGTACGGGGTTACCCATTACAAAGACATAAACTCCAACCCCCACCATCGCTACCAATACCATCAATAAGGAGTTATAGATAATCTTGGACAAGATCACAGCCAAAGGACTCACTAAAGAGTAATAGAAGAAAAATCTTCCACCCTGCTCTTGCGCAAAGGTCTTGGAAATCCCGTTGATTGCCGTAAATAGCTGTATAATCCAAAAAAGTGTGTTCCAGGTAATTGGGTGCAAATTGACCCGTTGCTGATTAAAACTCAAATAACACACAAAGACGGTACTGAAGGTATACAACAGTATGCCATTAAGAGCGGAGCGTTCTCTCCATTCCAGCAAGAATTCTTTCTTGACTAAAGTCTGTATTTGTTTAGTGATGCTTGTCATAATTCTGCCGCAAAAATACAGAAAAAACCCCGACAAGTACAATAACCCCCTCTATTAATGACGTTGATAATAGTGGATTTATAGAATAATTTATTCCCTCAAGCATACTATTAAGATATATTTACAAGTTGTAAAAAATATATATCATCGTATCTCTGTCTTACATGAGTTATCTTTCACTTAAGTTGAACTATTTGGAGGATGGCAATTTGCAAAGGAAGGGAGAAGGGTATATATTGGCATTTTATACCAGTGTCAAATATTATATCTGTAACAGCTTTAGGTCTATTCATTACGTTGCACAGAATATGACTTTTCTATAATAATTACAAGATATTGTATCTCCCACTGTTTGTGGCAAATAGTGGCACATTTTTTTCTCAGAATAACTTTAGATGAAAGCGTTGCTTATGAGAGAAATCTACTAAGAGCTTGTTTGGAATACGTCTTCAGATAGAAAATTCCTCTAATCACTGTTCAAATCGACTCAAATTTTCGACAAATAGAACCACTATTATTCTCAAATTTGAATCATTTTGAACAGGTTATAGAAATTTTCTCTATCTAAATCAGTATTCCAAACAAGCTCTAAAGAAAAATTTTCCAAAAACTAAAAGTATGATTGCCCTTTCCAAACCTTACAGTTGTCTTTATGTTACTGTATTGATAGGTAATCATGTACCAGCACTGCTATTGAAGTCATTGTATAATGAAAAGAACAGAATCTCTCATACTTATTCTATTCTCCTGCCAACTCATGATGGCTTGCAAGCCACAGGTGTGTCCGGCCTATTATAGCGCTTTCCAGCCTACCGGAGAGTATGAAGATTACTTTGCCTATCAATTCTCCCCCTTCGGCATTGAACAACTCGATCCCAAGGAAAAACCTTCCCATGATCTATTGGTTGCTCAGAAAACCCGTTGGAATGGTACATTGGATAAGAAGCAAAAAAGGGGCCTATTCCGAAAACCTAAGGCAAAAACTAGTCTACGTAAAGAGATGGAATATGCCATTACGTATCCTACACAAAAAGAAGTGGATGCTTATGACAGTCTGAGAGGGTATGAACTTCCGGACTATGAAACGGTTCCGGACAATACAGAGCTGGCAGTGGTATTGAAGTTCAAGCCACAACCCCGACAATACTATGATGTCTATTACCCTGCCAACCCAGGTGCAGCTCAGGATTCTACGATGGATGGTATGCTTGCAGCTAATGATTCAGTGGCTTCAGCACAGATAGGTCCTGCTCGTGGTGCAGATCCGTTCTTTGACCCGGACAAAGACCAAATCCCTAAAAAGTACCAAAAGCGTACCCAACAGGAACGTATTCTGGATTACTACAACTTTAATCCAGACTCTTTACCTCCTCATGATGTAGAACAGTATCACTACGAAAAGCTGGTAGGACAACCTGTTGACTTGGATGCAGAAATCATCAGGTCTGTCTCAGATACCGTTAAACAACGCAAATGGTGGCAGTTCTGGCGACCTCGCTTTTACAAGCCTGGAGACGGTAGTCAAGCAGACAGTTTACAGGAAAGTGGACAAGCCGTCCCTTTGGAAGAAAATGATGGATCAGAAAGTAGCTGAGCAGTGAGCAGTGAGCAGTGAGCAGTGAGCAGTGAGCAGTGAGCAGTGAGCAGTGAGCAGTGAGCAGTGAGCAGTGAGCAGTGAGCAGTGAGCAGTGAAAAATTTTAAGCCTTGTTCTTAGGAACAAGGCTTTTCTTTTGGATTTAACTTAACTTATTTTGTGTTTCATGGTTACCTATGGAGATGCTATATAGTAATTAAGGTTGACCTGAAAATTTATATGGATGCATCTCAACAGAACGAAGTTCTACTCAACTAGCTGCGCTAGCAGCCCCAACATTTCACAAAATATGGAAGAGATTATTAATCGTGTAGCACAAAGTCCTATTATTACCTTAAACCTGGAGGATTACTACCATCAGGGGGAACGTATTATTCTAGATATCAAAGATCAACTTTTTCAAGGGCTTATCTTAAGGGAAAAAGACTTTCGTGCATTTGTAAAAGAGCACGACTGGACTCAATATGAAGGAAAAAATGTTGCCCTTACTTGCTCAGCTGACGCCATTGTTCCTATCTGGGCCTACATGCTATTAGCTTCTAAACTAGAAGTCCATGCCCACATGGTAGCCTTTGGGTCTTTGGAAGAGCTAGAGATCAGCCTTTATAAAGAAGCTTTATCCAAAATTGATGTGGAGCAATTCAGGGATCGCCCAGTGGTGATCAAAGGGTGTGGTAACCTTCCCGTGCCCACCTATGCCTATGTCGAAATTACTCGCCTTCTCAAGCCGGTTGTCAAGTCTCTGATGTATGGGGAACCTTGTAGTACGGTGCCGGTATACAAGAGACCGAGAGTAAAATAATTTTTAATAGCGTTTATCACGGTTAATTGTCTATGAGTAAAAAAGCCTACTGAACTGCTTATACGAAATTAACCGTGATAAAGTCTAATGATCAATTAGATATTCTTCACCCTCCATCTAACTAAGGTTTAGAACGGATTTACATTTTTTAGGTAATATTTATTAGATACCTTCAACTATCTAATTATCAATAATATTACTCCCACCAATATTACATCAACATGTAGTATTATTGATACACTCTTATTTGCAAGTTGGTACATGCTTTCTGTTAAGTACTCACACGCAAAACCTTAATAACAAACCCAATACCACCTACACTATGAAAAGAGCTTTTCTCTTTCTCACTACCTTATTGCTGTACGGCTCCGTACATGCACAAAGTGATTGTCCCATTACCTCATACTTGTTTCAGGAAGATCCTACCAAGGTTTACGAAGTAAATTTGGTGACTGGACAAACCACACTAGTCAAAGACCCCCTGATTCCCGCTTCGGAATCGGAACGGCAAGTTAACGCCATAGGCTTTAATATTATTGATGGCTTTATCTATGGCTCATTACGGAATGATCCCCGTATTGTTCGGGTAGACCCTGTCACCTACAATGTAAGTTATTTCAATATTCCGCAGCTTCAAGGCAAAGATAATATTGTTGGAGATGTCAACCTGGATGGCTTTTATTACCTACGTAATAATAAAGACTCCAAGTTAGAAGTCGACATCATAGACCTAAGAGATGTTGATGGTGCAGGACCTTTATATACCAATACACTTACGCTCAGCGAGAACATTAACTTTGCCGATTGGGCTTTTAGTCCAGTAGATAATAATCTTTACGCTGTACAAGCTGATAAAAATGCATTGGTTAGAATTGACCCTACAACAATGCAAATTACCTTTACGATTCCAGTATCTGGTGATGGATTCAACAACAACACAGGAGGGTATGGCGCCGTATATTTTGACCGTGAAGGTAATTTTTATGCTAGTAATAATAATTCAGGTAAGATTCATATCCTGCGGGCTGTCCATGAAATTCCCAACAACGCCACTTCTACCACTGCAGAACTCTTTGTTCAGGGTCCTTCCTCGGACAAGAATGACGGTGCTCGTTGTGCCTTGGCAGATATCAACCTAGATTATGGAGATAACCCTGTATCTTATAAAACGTTGGATGCAGACGATGGCCCCAGCCATTACACCACTACAGAAGAAATTCTATTAACCATTGGAGATACCATATCTTTTGAAAGTAATGCCGTTGGGACAGATGCTATTTCAGATGCCGATGACGGGCTAGATGAAACTACTTTAGAAATTGTCAATAATGATGAATTGACGATCAATGTTCCTTACATCAATAAACGAGGAGGTATTCGTCCGGCCTTGCTCATTGCCTGGCTGGATGTCAATGAAAATGGTGTTTTTGATAGTGGAGAGGCTAGGAAAATTGACGTTAACCAAACGATTGGCACTGAAACATTTACCTGGAATGGGCTGAGTTGTTTAGCTAATGAATTCACCTACTTGAGGATCAGAATTTCCTATGAGCAACTCAATAGTACAGGAAGAGCTGTGGACAATCCTTCCACTAGTATCGATGAACGCTCTTTTGGGCAGTTTGAAGAGGGAGAAGTAGAAGATTATAGAGTACGAACCAATACGATTCTTCCGTCTGGAATTGTCACGAATGAACCCTGTTTTGGAGAGGCTGCCGGAAGTATTGACCTCACGGTTACTGGAGGGTCCGGAGACGTAAGCTATAGCTGGACCGGCCCCAATGCGTTTACCTCTACCGAAGAAGATATTGACAATCTACTAGCGGGTACTTATACGGTTACCATTACTGACAACCTCTACGGTTGTAGTAAAACACTTTCTTTTGAGGTAACACAACCGGACGGTCCTTTATTGATTGACGATGCGATCATCAAGGATATTGCCTGTAACGGAGATAATGATGGAAGTATCAACCTGAGTGTCTCAGGAGGTACGCCTCCCTATTCCTTCGACTGGTCTGACGGTAGTGTAAAAAAAGATTTACTCAATGTGCCCGGTGGAGAGTACACCGTAGTGGTAACCGATGCCAACGGATGTACCCTTGAAGCTTCTTACATCATCGAAGAACCTGACCCTTTACTCTTGACTCTCACCCCTACTGATGTATTATGTAATGGAGAAGGAACGGGTAGTATTGATGCAACAATAGAGGGTGGAACACCTCCCTATTCCTTGAATTGGTCCGATATAGGAAATAGCACAGAGGAGGATCGTACAGGTCTTTTTGCGGGAAATTATACACTTACTGTTACAGATGCTAATGGATGTACCGTCTCTGAAACCACAAGCATTAATGAACCTTCTTCACCTCTCAATGTCATCAGTGTGGTCACTAACGTTTCTATCAATGGTGGAAATGATGGAGCCATAGATCTCAGCATCTCAGGAGGTACGCCACCTTACACAATTCAATGGGAGGATGGTGTCACTACGGAAGATCGAGAAAACCTAACCGCTGGTGTTTACAAAGCTTTGGTAACAGACGCTAACGGATGTACCGCCTCTGTACGGGTAGTGGTAGGAGAGCCTACGCCATTATTGGTGGATGCTATAGCAGAAGATACCGTTTGTTTTGGAGAAAGTACCGGAAGTATTGATTTAACCGTAACCGGAGGGGTTCCTCCTTATACATACAGCTGGGTAGGCCCTAACGGTTTTACCTCTAACCAAGAAGATCTAGATAATTTACCGGCAGGGGAATACGATGTCACCGTAACCGATGCCAACGGTGCCCAAACATTCTTGGCTGTATTTATCATTGAGTCTACTGCTCCTATTTCAATTAATAGTCTTGTCTCTGATATAAGCTGTAATGGGGCGAACGACGGAGCTATTTTACTAAATGTTTTTGGAGGATTCCCACCCTATACCTATACATGGAGTAATGGAGCCACCACCAAAGATATTGATAATCTCTCTGCAGGAACCTACTCACTAGTCATTACAGATAAAGTCGGATGTACGCTAGAACAAACCTTTACGATTGAAGAGCCAGCCCCTTTAGCACTCAAGTTACTAACAGAGAACATTCTTTGTAAAGGAGATAGTACAGGTACTATAAGTATACAAGTAAATGGGGGAACTCCTCCCTATCGCTACCTATGGTCTAATGGAGCGACCACACCAAATTTGTCAGACCTGCCAGCAGGGGAGTATGGCGTAGAAGTAACAGACGCTAATGATTGTCTCATCACTGATACTATTACCTTATCCGAACCCGCAGAGGAGCTCAATGCTAGAGTAGCTTCTATAAAAGATGTGAGTTGTAATGGAGCTAGCGATGGTGCTGTCAATTTAGATATTAATGGAGGCACACCTCCTTATGATATTGTATGGACCTCTGTATCCAGAACACTACCAGGAAACACTAAAAATATTAACAACTTACCAGGAGGGGATTATACTGCTACTATCACTGATGCCAATGGGTGTACCCTGCAGATTCCAGCAACCATCAATGAACCTCCTGCGCTAGAACTCTCTGCTAAAACCTCAGACGTAGCCTGTAAGGGAGCAAATGGTGGAGATATCAACCTAAGTGTTGAAGGAGGTACTCCCCCGTATAGTTACCAATGGAGTAATGGGGAAACAACAGAAGACTTATTTGGCCTCTTTGCTGGCAGTTATACTGTAGAAGTAACCGATGACAACGGCTGTACAGAACGTGCGACCTTCAACATCAACGAGCCCAGTACTTCCCTGGAAGCTAGCTTTACTGCTATGGATGTAACCATCAATGGAGGAAATGACGGTAGTATAGATGTCAGTGTGACCGGAGGCGTACCGCCTTATGATTACTATTGGTTGGACGGACCAAGAACACAGGATCGAGTCGACCTCAGTGCTGGATTGTACTTCTTAGGTATTGTGGACGCTAACGGTTGTGACCTCATCTTAATAGTACCTATTAACGAACCAACAGTCTTGGAGGTAACCGTGACGACCACTGACAACCTGTGTTTTGACGATAGTACCGGAACCATCACTACAGAGGTTTCCGGAGGTGTGCCTCCATATACCTACCGATGGGTAAATGAAGAGGGAGATATTTTTACCGATGAGAACTTGGATAATCTTCCTTCTGGTAGGTATGAACTGAGAGTTACAGATGCTAATGGTGCTACGGAATTTAGAAGTGTCGAGATATTTGGGCCAGCAGATGAACTGGAAGCCAATGGATTGGTTGGAGGCGAACAATGTACCGGAGATGCCAATGGTAGTATCAAGCTAGATGTTACTGGAGGGACTCCTCCCTACACGTATCAATGGAGTAATGGATCAACCAAGAAAAATATCGCTGACTTGAGTCCCGGACTTTATGATGTCATCATTACGGATGCTAATGGCTGTACACTAGAAGAGACCTTTTCTGTCCCAGGCTTCCCTCCTATTCAGCTAGTCGCTACCCCTACTCCAGTTTCATGTAATGGGGACAACACTGGGTCAATCAATTTAAGTGTTATTGGAGGCAATCCACCATATACCTACGAATGGAGCAATGGGGGTACTACAGAAGATTTGTCTGGGCTAACTGCAGGTTCTTACACAGTCTTGGTAACCGATCAAAATGGGTGTACCGCCACATTAGAAACCAATATAACAGAACCCGATAATGCCTTAAGTATATCGGATGCCATTGTCACTGATGTTGCTATTTTTGGCGAAAGTACTGGGGCAATTGATATTACCGTGGAAGGTGGAACACCTCCATACACCTATCAATGGAGTAATGGTGCAACCACAGAAGACCTCTCAGGAGTTCCATCGGGTAGCTATACAGTCACGGTTACAGATGTCAATGGCTGTGTCACCACTGCTGCTTATAGTATTAACGAACCCAATCCTCTTACCGTAACGATCATATCAACAAACGTAAGTTGTAAATTCGATGCAGATGGAACCATTGATCTGACAGTCGAAGGTGGCATTCCTCCATACACCTTTCTATGGAACAATGGAGCGACAACAGAGGATCTGGAAAACCTCCCTGCAGGAACTTATACAGTACTTGTTACCGATAGTGAAGGAGCTACAGCGCTTACTTCAGTAAAAATCACAGAACCATTATTAGGATTACGACTTACCACTACAAAAGAAAATGTTTCGTGTAATGGAGAAAGTGATGGTAGTGTTGACCTGATAACAACAGGAGGAACTCCTCCGTATTCTTACCAATGGAGTAATGGAGCAACGACCGCTGACCTTGAGAATATCCCTGCAGGAAGGTATGAAGTTGTCGTAACTGATGCTAACGGATGTACAGAAACTACTTCTGTTATTATCAACGAACCCGATCCCCTCAACAGCACCTTCCGAATCCAAGACATCCTTTGTTTTGGAGAAAGTACTGGGGCTATTGATTTGAATGTGTCCGGAGGTACTCCTCCCTATTCTTACCAATGGAATAATGGAGCAACGACCGCTGATCTAGAGGATATTCCTGCCGGAGATTACGAAGTTGTCATTACAGATGCCAATGGATGTACCTTTACCACTTCCACTACGGTAGGCGAGCCCGATAGTCCAATATCTATTACAACCAACTTCATTCAAAATGTTAGTTGTGACGGTCTGAGTGATGGCGTTATCGGAATCACTGTTACTGGAGGAACCACTCCGTACAGCTACAGCTGGAGTAATGGAGCGATTACTGAAGATATCTTTAACCTCGCTGAGGGCAGTTATACTGTTATGATTACTGATGCCAATGGATGTACCGCAGAAGCTACCTTTGATGTTACCGCTCCTGAGCCTTTGGAGATTGTGTTGACACCTACTGATGTCCTTTGTTTTGGAGAAAACACAGGGAGTATTGATGCTGAAATATCTGGAGGAACTCCACCTTACTCGTATACTTGGAGTGACGGTATTACCACTGAAGACCGTACAGGATTAAGCAGTGGAGAATATACCCTTGAGGTTACCGATGCAAATGGATGTACAGCCTCGGCTTCTACAAGCATCTCTCAACCTGATGCTCCTCTCAGCGTAAGTGGCGTAGTCACACCTGTTACAATCAGCGGACTAAGTGATGGTGCTATCGACCTGACTGTTTCAGGAGGAACCGCTCCTTATAGTTTCTTATGGAATGATGGAGCCACTACAGAAGACCGTACAGGACTTTCTGCCGGGATTTATAGTGTTGTCGTTACAGATGCCAATGGATGTAGTGAACGCTTGGTGTTTGTTGTGCCTCAACCAACCCCACTGGAAGTAATTATTGATGGTACAGATAGTATTTGCTTCGGCACTAACGATGGCGAAATCACGCTAGAGGTGAGTGGCGGTGTACCCCCTTACACTTTTGAATGGGAAGGCCCTGATGGCTTTACCTCTGATCAGGAAGACCTGACTGGACTCAGTGCTGGTCATTATGCCGTAACCGTAACCGATAATAATGGAGCTACTGCCTTTGCAGAATTCGACATCAATCAATCTATCACTCCTTTAATCGTCTTTGGTGGAGCAGTTGACATTAGTTGCAATGGGCTAGAGGATGGTGAGATTAATCAAGTAGTCACTGGAGGAACTCCTCCTTATAGCTTTGCTTGGAGTAATGGCGCTACCTCACAAAACCTATCGAATCTGACAGCAGGAGACTATAACGTAACAATTACAGACGCTCTTGGCTGTACTACAGACACCTCCTACACAATCACAGAGCCTGAGCCTATCGTACTCTCAGCTACAGTCACTGATGTCTTATGTAAAAGTGAGCAAACAGGAGCTATCGATTTAACCGTTACAGGAGGGACTCCTCCTTATAGTTATAGTTGGGGTGACGGAGCCACTGTAGAAGATCGTACAAGACTTTCAGCTGGCACCTATAGCGTTACCGTTACCGATGCCAATGGATGTACAGAAGATGCAAGTTTCAATATCTCTGAACCTGACACTACCCTATCAGCCTCCTCTACAGTAAATAATATCAGCTGTAATGGCACTGATGATGGTAGTATCGACCTAACCGTCAGTGGAGGAACTCCTCCTTATAACTTTGTTTGGAGCAATGGTGCAACCACAGAAGACCTTACCAACCTAAGTGCAGGTGATTACACTGTAAATATTACGGATAGTAATGGATGTACCTTTAGTCTTACAGAGACTATCACTGAACCAGACAGCCTGATCGCTTCTTCTGTTGTGACTGACGTATCTTGTTTCGGTGAAGCCACTGGTGCAATCGACCTCAGTGTTTCAGGGGGGACTCCTCCTTATACCTACAGTTGGAGTAATGGTGCGACCACAGAAGACATCAATGGATTGCTTGCTGGAGAATATACCGTAACGGTCACTGATATAAATGGTTGTACTACAGAGCTAAACACCACCGTAGAGGAGCCAGATGAGCAACTAGAGGTTACTGCTGATATCAGTGGTGATAGCAATCAGAATATTGATCTGACCGTTACAGGGGGCACACCTCCTTACAGTTACCTATGGTCTGATGGAAGTACAGAAGAGGATCGCACAGACCTTGCGGAAGGTGAGTACTTCGTATTCATTATCGATGCCAATGGATGTGTACTCTTTAGAACGTTTGTGATTGAATTTGAAGGGTGTGAGAATGTCCGAATCAACGTCATCTATATTGATGATGTCAAGGAAAGCGCTGAGGGAGCAGCTGATGGGTCGATTGACATAGAAGTAGAAGGGGGGACACCTCCATATACCTACACTTGGGAAGGCCCTAATGGATATACCTCCAACGAACAAGACCCAACAGGGTTGACTGCTGGAAAGTATACCGTAGAAGTCATTGATGCCAATGGCTGCCGAGGGTTTGCCACTCACTTCCTGAGAAGTGCTGTTCCTTACCGTGTATTTGTTCGTTCAAAACGAGACAGTAGGGACAGACGTGCCAATGGAAGAATAGATGTTACGGTTGAAGGCGGTGTTCCTCCTTATCGTTATCGTTGGTCCAATGGAGCAACTTCAGAGGATTTAATTAATATTCCTGCAGGCACCTATACCTTAGAGGTTTATGACCAAAGAGAAAGTAAGGTCACACTAACGGAGTCCATTGGAGATGTCACCAACATTATTAACGGTACATATCAAACACTCAAGCTCTATCCGATTCCAGCCAAAGAGCAACTTCATGTACAACTACCGGATGTCTTTAATGATGTCACCCTAGAACTAATGACCTTAGAAGGGCAAGTAGTACAGCAAAGTACTTTCTCTGGAGAGAAAACAGTATTGTTACTGGATAAGCTTCCAACAGGTATGTACTTGATTCGTGCACAGACGAAAGAACATATCTTCTTTAAGCAGTTCATCAAAAATTAATTTATTTTTTGTTTATCGCTTATCGGTTATCGCTTATTGTTTATAGGCGGTAAACGATAAGCGATAAACCTTTTATCCACAGCCCTTTCTTCCCGATGTTTATGTTTTCGAACATTCTCTTATCTTTGCTACCCCATAAACATGGGGTATTTATTTTTCCATTATCAATAACTCTTTATTCCCGCTCACGTGTTTAACCATACAAACTCATAGTAGTAATAGATAAAATCAAAATATTAACATTCTCTAATACTAAGCTACAAAACAAACGAAACAAGTCACCTATTGTGTTGTCGCAATAGTTAGTGTGCTAAACTATCAAATTATGAACAAACTACTTTTTATTATCGGCTTACTCTTTCCGATATGGATAGAGGCTTCGGATAAAAAAGTACTGGACAGTCTCCGGATGGAATTATCCGTTAGTACCAATCAAATCGAAGAAGGTATCTTACTGCATCAACTTGGCTACGAATTACTCTCTAGCGATATCCATGAAGCAGAGCAATGTATCCTGCGCTCTATTCAACTACTAAAAGCAAGTGGAAATCAAGAGGAACTTTCAAAGGCTTTACATACTTATGGGATGCTACAACTCAACAAGGGGCAGTATGCTACAGCGACCAAACAGTTATTAAAAGTGATGGAAATCGTTCAGCATTTGCCCGATAGTGTCAGGCGGCTTGCTCAGCTCAACAATACGCTTGGTACCATGCATGAGCGAATTAAAGATTATACTACCGCTTATCAATATCTTGATAAAGCCAGAACCTATGCGTTACAACTTCACGGTCCTCCTCAAGACTCACTGCTCTGTAAGATTTATCTTAATATGGGAAGTGCCTATGATGGTATGAAGTTAAGAAAAGAAGCTATTCACCATACACAAAAAGCCTTATCGATAGCTCAACGACTACCTTATGCGGAGATCGAAGCCAAAGCGGCCAATAATCTAGGGAATCAATACCTGATCACTGGCGACCTGGAAAGGGCCCTCGCCCAACACCAAGCGGCCTTAACGCTCAAGAAAAAGTTAGGAGACCATAGCAGCTTACCTTTAACCTATATCTCTTTAGGAGAGAATTACCGTCAACGCAAAGACTATCAAAAAGCATTAAGCTATTTCAATGAGGGGCTTCTTTGTGCCCAAAAATACAAGGCTCCCTATCCATTGCTTCATGCACATTTTTACCTTTTTCGATTATATCAAGAAATGGGGGATGCCAACAAGGCTCTAGAGCACCATATTCTTTACAAGAAATACACAGACCAAATACAAGGCAATGAGAATACACAAAAAATCAATCTCCTGATTGAGCAACATGAGCTCAAGAAACAACAACTCTTCATGCAGCTGGAACAAGAAGAAAGAAATAATGGTATTCTTATTCTTTCAGTTCTGTTTATCCTAAGTTCTCTCACTATTGGGTTTTTATTTATCCTACAAAAAGCCAAAACCAGAGAGATTGCATTGGAAAAAGAACGTGCTATACTTGAGCATTCGCAGCTACAACTGAATCATGAAAAGCTAGAGCAAGAACTTCATTTCAAGAAGAAAGAACTCACGGCTAACGTCATGCATCTCTTGCAAAAGAATGAGTTGATCAATAAGATCTCTTCCGACCTTTTATCTACTCAAAAAAATATGAGAAAAGAAGATCAGAAAGCCATTCGACAAATCGCTATGGAGCTGCAATCTTCCCTTAACGATGAAATGTGGCAAGAGTTTGAAGCACACTTTCAATCTGTACATGGAGACTTTTATGAACGACTACAAGCACAGTTTCCAAATCTCACACCTAATGAACGAAAGATCTGTGCCTTCTTACGTCTCAATATGAGTAGTAAAGATATTGCTGCCATTACCCATCGAAGTCCAAAATCCATCGACATGGCCAGGTTTAGGTTGCGTAAAAAGCTAGGGCTTAACAATGAAGATCAGGACCTCAATAGTTTTATTGCTTCTTTATAGCAGTGAGCAAATCACTTAAACGATAAGCGATAAGCGATAAACAATAACCGATACACAGTGTAGAACGATAATTCTGTTGTCTATCCGTTAATTAAGCCAGCAAACAACATATATCACAACTATTTATCTATCAGTAAATTAACCCTTTTTGTAGAGATGATGATAAGATGTTTTTAGAGCATTGTAGAGATAAAGTTCCTCCATCAAGCAGTCTATTTTATTTGAAAGCTGCTATCTATGCATCATAGCAAAGTGAAAGAGGGAGGATACTTCCCGAATGGTTTTTGGTCGTCGGTTAACGAAAGGTAAATCTCCATTATATCTCTTCCTCTTCTTGGAACAGCACTCTTTTTCTTTACCTGTTTTTGGTGATGACTTTTAAAAAATAATCGGTATTGAAATTGAGTAGTTCACTATTTATTTCGGATGACATCATGCAATATATTAAAGGAACGGAAGCTTGAACCCCTTCCTGTATCTTTACTATCTGCACACAACCCAAATGGCAGGTAGGTGATGTTGATCGTTACAGTGATCTCGCTCACTGCAAATCTTAATTCTAAGATAAAAGCGAACCTTGAATGAGAATTGAATAGAAAAATAGCACGTTAGTGTTACATGGAAGAGGATAAACTACCTTAGTATATTTTCTTTTTCACCAAAGGCCTTCAAACAGGGAAGCACTGCCCTGCTGAAGGCCTTTGGTGTTTTCATAGCTTGTTTTAGAATACATCTTCAGACAAGCTCTTATAATCTGAATTATCGACAGACGCTTAAAGTCTAATCCCCAGTAAGGTCACATCATCTCTAAGTTCTGCCCCTGTCGTATGCTGCTGAAAGCTTTTGTCTAGATGTTCTAGTTGTACATTCATAGCTTCTTTATGGTACGCTAGCAGAATATCTTCCAATTTTTGGCTACCAAGTTTCTTTCGCTCCTCGTTGGAGGCATCGACAAACCCATCAGATAAAAGGTAAAGTACTTCTCCCGTTGTTAAGAATAGCTCATGGGATGTGTATTTCTTAAACCTTTTAACCCTAGCCCTCTTTCCTAAAGACATATTGTCTCCTTTTAACTTTAACAATTGTCCTTGGTGTGTATAATAAAGGCTTTGTTTTGCTCCTGCAAAATGTACCACAAACTTCCCTGGCATCAATTCCTCAATAATGCAAAGAGACATATCCATTCCCCTTTCCACCTGATTCTCAGCTGTAGTGATGCCACTCATCATACGTTGTTGTATCTCATCCAATAACAAGGCTGGATCTTGGAGACCTATATTGTTGGACACCTCTTCTAGCAATGAATATGCTTGCATAGACATAAAAGCACCCGGCACTCCATGCCCTGTACAATCGACTACAGCAATAGCTATCACATTCTCCATTTTCTTACTCCAATAGAGATCTCCTGAAACCATGTCCTTAGGGATAAACAAGGTAAAAGCATCCGCAAAATAATATTGCAGTACATCCAAAGAAGGAAGCAGACGCTGCTGCATCAACTGTGCAGCCTTAATACTGTCTGTCACTTGTCTATTTTTGTCACTCAACAACTGGTGACTTTTCTCCAAGTAAGCCTTCTGGGCCCCTACTTCTTCATTAAGTTCCAATAGTTCATGAGCTTGCTCTTTTAAATCTTCTCCCTGAGCAATCAGTATGGCATTCAGTTTCTTTTTCTGAATATTACTCCAATACAAGGCGATCATCATCACAATGAAGACTAAAAATGCTCCTATAAAGATATTCTGTATTAGTCGTTGTGTATCCAACTGTTGGGCCTGCATTTCAAGTTTTTTCTGAGATTTCACCTTCTCATACTTCGCATCCATCTCTTCTCTTCTTTGCAATAATTCTTTCTTGTAAATTTCTTCATTCAATAAAGAATATTCCATCAAAGAATAATATGCTTTTTCAAATTGCTGCCTATTTTCATAAAAAGAGGCTGCCTGCTTATAAAAGGTTCTCAGTTGCTCATTAAACCCCCTCTCTTTCACAATGGCTAATGCCTTAAGGAGTGCTTTCTCCGCTTTATCATATTGTCCGAAACCTTCATAAATCATTCCCTTTGTCGAAAAATACAAGCTCTCAAACAAAGCATTGGCTTCAGTCTTAATATGGGAGTTGGCTTCCTCCATAATTCGATCAGCCTCCCTAAAGCGCTTCTCTTGCGCCATATAATTCCCTTTATTTAATAATGCCAAGGTAAGGTTGGTGGTATCCCGATAAGCAATAGCCCCTGCAATACTTTTATCCAAATAATAAAAAGCAGAATCCACATGTCCGGTTTCGTAATAGATAATCCCTATATTGGTCATCAATACTGGAGCAGGATTTTCTGCATCAATGGCTGCCGAACGCTTATAATGTTCCAATGCCTGTACAGTGTCCTTATTGGATAAATGATAATTACCCAGATTGGTCAGAGCGGAAGATAATAAACGCTTGTCCTGTAGCTCTTCTGCGATCATCAAACACTTCATGTCTGCTTCATGCATTGCTGGTAGATTAGCCATTCCATAGTAACAAGCTCCTAAAGCTCCATAAGCCCAAGCCTCTCCCCTACGATAACCCAACTTTTGGGCCAATGCAACCGCTTCTTTTCCATAAGCCAATCCTTTTTCAGGATCTGAAGTCCAATACGAGAAACCTAAATTGGAAAGAATACTTACCCTTATGGAGTCTTCCTGTGGATGCTCCTGAAGCTGTTTGAGTAAGTCTTTATTTTCTCGGGAATAAGCAACTGACTGAAAGAATAGCAATACAAAAAATATTCCTCTGATAATAGCCATAGTCCTAAAAAAGTTAGTATGTGTTAATGACTTGAAAGTAATAACACTCTGCCTTAACTCCAATGAACTACCTTTCTTTACGGCTTCCTTAAATCAAACTTGATAAAATAGTATCAATCGGGTTCAATATGTATCAGTACATCGGATATTTCTGGTAACTGCCCCATCACTTTATCCTTTACCTCATGAGCAATTTCATGTCCATGCCTAACGGTAATACTACCCTTTACAATCAAGTGTAGATCCACATGGTAGAGCATACCATTTTTACGAGCATAACACTTCTCCGTATCTTGTACCCCTTCAACTTTAGAAGCAATAATACGTACCTCTTCGATCAACTCTTCATGTACATGCTCGTCCATGATTTCTCCCAATGCCGGTCTAAGCAGTAAGAAAGCATTAAAAAGAATAATACCGGAAGCTAATAAGGCAGCCCAATCATCAGCGGCTTCATATCCTTCTCCCATAAGTACCGCTATTCCAATACCAATAAATGCTGCCAGAGATGTAATTGCATCACTGCGATGATGCCATGCTTCTGCCTTAAGCGAAGAGCTTTGTGTCTCATTACTCTTTCGGGAAATCAATCGATAAAAAACCTCTTTGACAATCACGATTACCGCCAGAACGATCAAGGTAAAAGGCGCCGGTGCTTTGTGAGGAGTCTGTATATTGTCAATACTCTTCACTGCAATCACCGTAGCCGAAATCACCAAAAGAATGACAATCATAAAAGTCATCAGAGGCTCTATCTTTCCATGCCCATAAGGATGGTTGTCGTCGGCCGGCTTAGTAGAATACCTCAAACCGATCAGAAGCATCAATGAAGAGAAAACATCTGTGGTTGACTCGATCGCATCGGCAATCAAAGCATAGGAGTTCCCAAAAACTCCTGCCGTTCCCTTTACTAAAGCGATCAAGGTATTTCCTAATATGCTTTTCTTAGCGGTTCTTAGTACATCAGCCCTTTTTTCTTCCATAATTATATTCTAAAGGTTCTACTCTTCCCGCTAAGATATACTTTTACTTTATAAAAATAAGTGAGAGAAATTGTTGACTAAAATCTATATCCCACTCCCACGGAAAGTACTCATTAACTTTTCAATTCAGTTTTATTTCAAAAAGCAAAAAATATGCACTAAGGTATTCTTCGATAATTATTCGTTTCTTTGCAAAAACACAACGTCCTATGGAAGCACAAAAAAATAATCCTTTACACGGAAAGAAACTGGCAGAGATTGTTGAAGAATTGGTAGCCCACTATGATTGGCACCGATTGGCCTACCTGATTGATATCAATTGCTTTAAAAGTGACCCTAGTGTCAAGTCAAGCCTTAAGTTTTTGAGAAGAACGCCCTGGGCAAGAAAAAAAGTAGAGGATTTATACTTGGAAACATTTGTGAAGGAGTGATCACTCCCTCACAAATCACCTCCTTGCTAAGTTCACGGCTATTTCAGCAGCCAGACGAGCGTTGTTTTTTACCAATGCAATATTCGTTTCCAGACTTTTCCCTTCGGTAATCTCCTTTAGCCGATCCAATAAAAATGGCGTGATTTTCTTTCCTCTGATTTCCCTTTTACTTGCCTCTGCCAATGCCTTATCAATGGCTACATCAATCATTGCTTTTTCCATAGCGGCCTCCTCAGGAACCGGATTACCAATAATCACTCCTCCTGTCAATCCCATCTCCCATTTCACCTTAAGCATACTAGCGATTTCCTCGGGGGTATACATTGCGTAATCCGCCTTAAACCCACTGCTTCGAGTATAAAAAGCTGGGAACTCTTCCGCCTTATAAGCAATCACAGGTACTCCTTGTGTTTCCAGGTATTCCAATGTTAACCCTATATCCAGAATAGACTTCACACCTGCACAAACCACTGCCACATTCGTTTTCGCACACTCTGTCAAGTCTGCAGATATATCTAATGTTTCGGCCACACCTCTATGTACTCCTCCAAGTCCCCCTGTCGCAAAGACCCTAATACCTGCCATTGCAGCAATAATCATAGTAGCAGCCACCGTGGTAGCCCCATCCTTTTTCTGGCTTACCAAATAAGGTAAATCTCGTCGACTAGCTTTCAGCACCTGATTAGAGGTTGCCAAATGATGAATTTCCTCCGTGCTCAAGCCTACTTTTAATTTTCCATCAATAATAGCAATCGTCGCAGGTACAGCACCTTGCTGACTAACAGTATCCTCTAGCATTCTTGCAGTTTCCATGTTTTGGGGGTAAGGCATACCATGAGATATAATGGTAGACTCCAATGCAACAACGGCCTCATTTTGATCCAGTGCCTTTTTTACCTCCTCAGAAAGTTCCAGGTATTCTAAAACAGTATTCATCATATTTTTTGTGGTCTTATATTAGGTTCATTAGTAATAATCCAATCTTAATTAACAGTTTGATCAGCATCTTGTTGGGTACAATAATACTACAAAACTTACATACGCTGATTTTATTCTCTCAACATACATAAGACCTTTTTCTTTTCAACGTAATTACAAATGTTATAGAAGCTGACATTTATAAATCACTTAGGTAGCATTATTTTCTATCTAATAAATAACATTTCTCAATTGCAATCTCCTTAATACCCATATCACGTATGAATTCCTTATCGAAAGTACTATTTGCGTTCTTGTTCTTAGGTATAGTATCCTGTCAACAAGAAAAAGAAGAGCCTCAGTCTTTGGACGACACCCTTACACTACTGCTAAAAGAGCAATCCAAAGGACAGGGACTGTCTTATTTCCAGCTCCCTGATGGCGCTGATCTCAATCAGATTCCACAAGACCCTAATAACCCTATTAATGAAAATATGGTCAGCTTAGGCAAGCTACTCTACCACGACCCTTGTATAGGTACCAGTCCTAATGTTCAGGAAAATCGCATGACATATTCCTGTGCCAGCTGTCATCACGTAGAGGCTGGATTTCAAGCAGGCATACGACAAGGGATAGGAGAAGGGGGTATTGGATTTGGCCCCAAAGGAACACAACGTCAAGCTAATCCAGCCATGAATGAGAGTGACTTGGATGTACAGCCTGTCAGGAGTCCTTCTACTCTCAATAGTGCCTATCAACTCAATATGTTATGGAATGGACAGTTTGGAGCTACCGGTCATAATATTAACACCCAAAGAGAGTGGAAAGAAGGCACTCCTATTTTCAATAATCACTTGGGGTACGAAGGGGTAGAAATACAAGCAATTGCCGGGCTGACAGTACATCGTATGGTCATCGACAAAGAAGGGTTATATACGATGGGATATGAAGGAAAATTTGAATCAGCTTTCCCTAACTGGGATGATGAAAAAAGATTCTCTGCGGAAGGAGCTGGCTTAGCCATTGCCGCTTACGAACGCACCTTGTTAGCCAATGAGGCCCCTTTCCAAAAGTGGCTGAAAGGCGATGCTTCTGCATTAACTCCCGACCAAAAACAAGGAGCCATTCTTTTCTTCGGAAAAGCAGGATGTGTGAGCTGCCACACCGGTCCAGCATTAAGCTCAAACGATGCATTGGAAGAAATGGATGCTTTTCACGCTTTGGGTATGGGTGACTTGAGAGGAGGTGATGTTGTTATTGATGCTACTACTGCACAACAACCAGACTTTGGAAGAGGGGGCTTTACTAAAGCCTTCGATGACCGCTTTACCTTCAAGACCCCTCAACTCTATAACCTGAAAGACGTAAGCTTTTTTGGACACGGAGGAACATTTCGTTCTATCAAAGAAGTAGTAGAATATAAAAACAACGCAGTTCCAGAAAATCCTGCAGTCACAGAAGAATTCCTTTCACCTCTCTTCACTCCCCTCAACCTTTCAGATGAAGAAGTGCAACAGCTTAGTAGCTTTTTGGAAGAGGCACTTTATGACCCTAATCTAAAACGCTATGTACCAGAATCACTCCCTTCTCAGATGAACTTCCCGAATAATGACCCGGTGAGTAATAGTGAGTTGTAAATGATGAGTGATGAGTTATGAGTTTGCCTAAATAAGGCAGTTACTCATAACTCTTTCTTTGTACTGATAAAAAATAAAACATAGAACAACCCGTTATTACTCTACTTATTCAAACAGCTTGTACACTAAGAAACCTAATTAACAGGTTCCTATTTTTACTTCTTTATGAAATCTTATTTTTTACTAGTTCTACTTTTTATATGCTCTCCTTTTTATTCATTAAACGCTCAATATCATAAAGGTTATGAAAGCGCCGGCGACATCTTAGAATACGCTCTTCCCGGAATTGCCCTTACCTCTACTTTTATTTGGAGGGATGGACAAAAAGGCACCTTACAATTCACAAAAGCAGCACTTACCTCCCTTATTATTTCCCAAACACTTAAAAGAGGAATCAATAAGGAAAGACCTAATGGAGGAGTACATTCATTTCCTTCAGGGCATACTACCGCCGCTTTTACTGGCGCAGCCTTTCTCGAGCGACGATACGGGTGGAAAGCAGGCATACCTGCTTATCTACTTGCCGGATATGTAGGGTGGAGTAGAGTTTATGCCAACAAGCACGATTGGTGGGACGTTCTAGGCGGTTTTGTCTTAGGAACAGGTAGTTCTTATCTCTTTACCAAGCCCTACCTTAAGCGAGAGGAATCTATTCAAATGGCAGTCACTACACTACCCGGAGGGGCTGTGGGAGGTGTCCTGAGCTTGAAGATTTAAGTATGAAGAATGTGGAGTATCCTCTCTCACCTGAAATGCCAAACTCCAGTGTTTTTCTTGTGGTCTTTCCCTGAAGCTTCTATCTTTAAAGCACTAAGTTTTCTGATAGAAATAAGGAAACTACTCCCTAAAATAAAGGAGGAAGGAAGAAGGATTAAAGAATAAGGCCCCCTTGGAGCATAATTCTTCTTTCTTTATCATTGCATCGGGACGACCAGTAGGATCTTCTTTCTTTATCCTTGTATCGGGGCGACCACAAGGATCGCCCTTCCTTCATCCTTAAACCCTTATGATTACCACTCCTCCTTCTAAACTCAAACAACTCAGCCTATTTCTTGGCCCTATCTTATGTATAGTGAGTGCACTACTCCCTTCCAATATATTTCCTAATCCAGATGCTCAACTTGTGATTGCTATTGGCGTATGGATGATTGTTTGGTGGGCTTCTGAAACGGTACACATTGCTGTCACCGCCCTTTTACCTATGATCTTACTCCCCTTGACAGGTATTATGGATATAAAAGAAACTACGGCTCCTTACAGCAATCCCATGGTTTACCTTTTTATGGGAGGATTCATGATTGCATTGGCTATGGAGAAATGGAATCTACACCGTCGTATCGCTCTGTCACTTATACGCATTATAGGCAGCAGTGCCAATCGGATTATTTTGGGATTTATGGTTGCGACAGCATTACTAAGCATGTGGATCAGTAATACCGCTACCACAGTAATGATGCTCCCTATTGCCACTTCTGTCATCAATTGGATCAAAGAGGATGAGGTCCATACGAATGGTAATTTCAAATATTTTACGATCAGCTTACTTTTGGGCATTGCCTATGCCGCTAATATTGGAGGTATTGCGACGCTGATCGGAACCCCTCCCAATATTGTCACTCACGGCATCCTGACCGACACCTATGATACGGAAATCTCTTTCCTCAAATGGATGGTATGGGGCGTTCCGGTTTCCGTCATTCTTCTTGTCATCACCTACTGGTTTCTGACACGATGGCTTTACCCCAATGACATGCAAGAAATCAAAAATGCGCAAACGGTTTTTGATTTGGAACTACAGAAATTAGGAAAACTGACCTCTCAGGAAAAGTTGGTTTTAGCCGTTTTCAGCACGACAGCCTTGCTATGGATTTCTCGAAGTGTCATCAATCAGTTTTCCGGACTTCCACTCACCGATACCGGCATCGCCATGACAGGGGCTGTTTTACTCTTTGTACTTCCAGCCAACCGAAAAGAAGGTACCTTCTTGCTTTGTTGGAAAGACACCAAAAAACTTCCCTGGGGTATTTTGATTCTCTTTGGAGGAGGATTAAGTATGGCGGGGGCACTATCTAAAACGGGTGTCATTCAGGTGATCGGCGATTGGGTGCAATTACATGCCGGATTCAATACGATGATCCTTATTTTTGTACTGATTGCCGTGATGGTATTTATGACAGAGGTGATGAGTAACGTAGCCCTTACATCCATTTTCATTCCAGTGGTTGCTAGTATCGCTATCGGTCTTGGAGAAGATTTACTTGAATTTGTTGTGCCCATCACTATGGCTGCCAGCTGTGCTTTTATGCTCCCTATGGCGACACCTCCCAATGCCATTGTCTTTTCCAATGGAGATATTCATGTCTCCCAGATGATGCGAACGGGAATATGGCTTAATTTACTATCTATTGTTGTACTAGGAATATTAGCCCAGATGGGAGGGGTTTGAAGTCTCTAATTTTCAATGATTAATTTTTAATTTTCAACTTTCAATGATTAATTTTTAATGATAGGTCTCCTTACCCTATGTAACCTAATAACTATCTTCCATGACCAAACTACTTTTGCCCTCTCTATGCCTATTCTTTTTTCTTTCTTCCTGTATGAGTCAAAAGGAAAAGGAACTGGAGGAATTGCGTAAACAACAATCTCAAACCATGCGCAATATCGAGCAACCAGTCGATATCACCGCAGCAGAACTGAGGGAGTATATGCATACGTTTCTGGTAGATTTTGTGGACTATGTAGAAGTCGCAGCCGACAGTATTATTCATGACAGCAACGATAAAGAGATTAAGAAAAACGCTTTACTATGGAAAATGTATGCTATACCGGCTGCCAAGAAGGCTATTCTGGTCAATGATCCACTAATCGGCTTGTTTGATGGGGCAGCCCTTTGCCTGCAAATGAAAAACTTTTTTGCAACTGGGGCCGGAAGTGGTGCTTTTGGCGAATATCAGCCTCTCCCTATCGCTGTTTCTGACACCCTATTGGATCGAAGCATGGAGATTTATATGACGCTCTCAAAAAATCGCTATCCCACTATTGCCGTGGAATCTATCAAAGATTTTGCAGCCCAACATCCCATTGAAAGTATCTATTTCAACCGAAAATCTACGGCACCTTTATTGGCTGAATATTTTGATAAGGAAAAACTGGGGTTAAAAGGATTGGTCGTGGGGGCCTCTGAGTCTGTTACTCAATTTGCAGAACGCATTGATATTTATGTAGATCTCCTTCCAAAACAAGCCCGATGGCAAGCCTCTTATATGGTTCAGGAAACACTGGAAGATATCCGAAAGGACAGTGCTGCCATTGCCTTCTCCAAGAAAGTAGATCGTGTAGAAGGCTCTATCGTAGGGGTCTCCAATACCATTGAGCGATTTCCTTATACACTTGATCAACAACGTGAAGCCTTTATGTATGAACTTCAAAATGAAAGTCGCACCCTAATGAACGCCCTGGGCGAAGAGAATGATAAAGTACTGAACAAAGCCACTGAAGAAAGAAAAGCACTAATACTCGATGCAGATGCCCTTGCAGAAAAATACAGCAACCAGTTGATGAACAGAATAGAGGATCTTATTTTCAAGCTTTTTTGGATAGGTTCATTAATTCTGTTTCTAGGCATCTTACTGCTTTCTGCGATTGCCTTTTTCTTTATGAAACACTTCAAAAACCACGAATGAGTAAAGAAGATTATCCTAATCCCTAACACCCAATCCCCAACCCCTAAAAAAAAATTCTACCGCAATAGGGGTACAACCCTGCTGACGCATCTTATTCATGTAAGGGTTCATTTAACAATCACTTTTTAATAACAGGACACATGAAACTTATTGTCTCAGCACTCAGCAGCTTACTACTATTCTTCTCTCTTTCTGCTTATAGTCAAGTAAAGGATCACTCCTGGGACCTGGTCAGCGATCGAGATGCTATTGCTATTTATACAAAAGATACGGATATCTCATTCAAGGCAATACGAGCCGAAATGCTTATCAACGGTTCGCTGGAGCACCTTCTTTATTACCTCAATGAAGCAGCTATCTATAAAGACTGGCTCTATAGCTGTGAAGAAAGTGTAGAACTCAAACGCATCAATAAAGATGAGTTCTATTACCATGTGGTGGTAGACTTACCCTCTCCTATATACAATCGAGACTTGGTCGTTAAGTGTCGTCAATGGACCGATGCAGAAGGCACTATTTATTCTGAATCCGTAGCTACCCCCGATTTTATTCCTGAAAAAGAACATACGGTCCGCATGATGACCTATACCTCCAGCTGGATCATCAAAACGCGTCCTGATGGACTACTTGCTGTGACCTATGAATCCTTAGGGGACCCGGGAGGGGCACTTCCTGCATGGCTTGTCAATATTGCTTGCACCAGAGGTCCCATTCGAACTATGCGGAAACTCAAAGAATTAGTGGAAGCGAAATCTTCTGAATCCGTTAAGGCAGCAGTGGTGGCAACCTCTTTTTATTAACTTTATCCCGTCACTATACAGAATATGACGCTTAAATATTCAACCTTAATTTACTTTCGAGTCGCCTATTTTAGAGCAATTCGGAAGCAAATGCTTCCGTCATTTCCAGTCCAAGGATTTCCTTGGACTAGCATCATTCAATAAGACAGACACAGCATTGCAAGCCTCTTGTACGGCCGCGCCAGTGGCGCAGCCGTACAAGAGGCTTTATGGCATAAAAAATCATCCCTCCTGCATCAAGGCTAAAATATCCTTAGCGGACATCTTCGCACTGGCTTCCGTTCCTTCCAGTAACTGGTCTGCCAAGTCCCTTTTCTGATGATGTAACTGAATGATCTTATCCTCAATGGTATCTTTAGTCACCAGACGATAAACTGTCACAGGCTTATCCTGTCCGATACGGTGTGCTCGGTCTGATGCTTGATCCTCTACGGCTGGGTTCCACCATGGGTCCAGATGAATCACGTAATCAGCAGCTGTTAGATTCAGTCCGGTACCTCCGGCTTTCAAGCTGATCAGAAAGAAATCGGCATCTCCTTGCTGAAACTCGTCCACAATACCTTGTCGCTTCTTGACGGGAGTACTTCCATCCAGATAGCAATAGCTATACCCTTCCTCCTCCATAAATTCTTTGACCAGATCCAGAAAACTAACAAACTGACTAAAAATTAAGGCTCTGTGGCCATTTTGCTTGAGCTCCGACAAAATTCCTTGAAGGGCTTCAATCTTCGGACTACTCACTGTCGTATTTCCATCCAATAACAGTGGGTGACAGCAGGCTCTTCTCAAACGGGTAAGCTCTGCCAGAATCTCTACGGCACCTTGCCCTTCTTCCATTCCTTCCAGCTTACTCAAGGCATTTTGTCTTACCGCCTCATAGAAAGTACGCTGCTGGCTAGACAACTCCAGATGTAGCGTAATGTCTGTTTTTGGAGGCAGATCTTTTAGTACCTGGTCTTTTCGTCTTCTAAGAATAAATGGCTGTATGGCCCTTTTCAATCTTTTTTGTCCTACTTCTCCAGAGGTATAGTGCTGCACAAAAGCGTCATGACTGCCCAGCAAAGTTGGATTAATAAAATGGAACAAACTCCAAAGTTCTCCCAAATGGTTTTCCATTGGAGTACCCGTCAGCGCTAACTTAAAGTCTCCTTGCAACTTTAAGATCGCCTTGGTACGCTTGGCATTTCTGTTTTTGATCGCTTGTGCCTCATCCAGTACAATGGTAGAGAATTGCTTTTGAGAAAAATGCTCCTGCTCTATTTGCGCTATATTATAGGTACAAAGCAGTACATCCTTCGCCTTGGCTTTTTCGATGACTTCTTCTCTGTTCCCTTCTCGTATCATTTGGAAGTTCAAGGATGGCGCAAACTGTTCTCCTTCCGCTACCCAATTATTAACTACAGAAGCCGGAGCAATCACCAAGGCAGGTCCCTTGCTTGCTCTCTTCAGAAGTAAAGCCAATGTTTGAATGGTTTTACCCAATCCCATATCATCCGCCAAGCAAGCACCTACACCCCACTCAGATAGTTTCACCAACCATTGATAGCCTTCCTGCTGATAAGGCCTTAAGGAAGCTTGTAAGGTTGCCGGCACCCTAGGCTTCATCCCCAACGCCTTGTTCATCTTATCCGTATAAGCTTTCCACTCCTCATCGGCTTGGGTAGGCAATAAAGTTACCACGTCCTGCAACCCTGCCCCTTTCAGCATAGGCATTCGCATCTGTTCTCCCCCATGTGTCAGTTCACTTAAAGCTTGTAGACTACGTTCCATTTTTTCCGTCAGTGCCACAAACTTCCCGTAGGATAGCTCTACAAAACGATGTCCCTTATACTTCTTGAGCAGTTCCATTAGTTGTATTACCTCTTGCTCGTCCACCTGTACTTCTCCTTCTACCTCGAACCAATGGTTGATCCCTTTGATGCCCATTTGTACCTGGCCCGTATCGACAGTTCCTCCTAGCTGCAACTGCGCCCCCTGAGGCCACTCTATAATTACTTCTCCTTTCTCCTGCAAAGGCAATAGCTGTTGCATTACTTCCAGTACGGCATACCTATCCTCCAGTTCCCAGGTTCTTTCCTTATTTTTTTCCAGAGCCTCCGACAAGCCTAATAGCTTATCCAACATTTTTTGCTCCTGCTTCAGGTTTCGTACCGTCTGTACTTTCTCTCCATGAACAATATCGGTACAACGCTGGTCCCCTATTCCCAACGGCAAATAGGTTGTTCCCTCTGTAAAAGGTTTACTTAAAAAAGACAATGAAAAGCTATAATCAGTAGGCACAAAATGTACCCTTGGTGTTGTATCTGCTGGCACTTCCGGTAGGGAAGGCCCTAGTCCTTCCACCTCAGAATTGACGGTCACTCCCTTGGAAAGGACCTCCACCACCTGCTGCAGCTTCTCCGCACCCTTCTCAGGGATCTTCCATGTTTTCTTTCCCTGAAACATGGCCGCAAACTTCTGATAAGCCTCTCCTAACTTATACACCTTATAAGCAAAGGAACCGTTCTTTTGCCAGACCACATAACTGCCTTCTTCCATCTTTGGAGAAATACTCATCTCCAGCATGCCATTCTTGGAAGTAATCGTTACAGTAGGCTCTTCCAACGTAATTGTCACAGGAGTCAACTCTCCACGATCTTCTCTAAAAATATAAGGATGTCCTGCCAATAGTGGTAAGGTTTTCTCCGCCTCAAACTCATAAGTTGTTGTTCCTCCCCATCCATAACCCCCATACTCTACATGCACCTCTACGGAATTGGCAATCGCCTTATCCTGCTCGGTCATACCCATCACCTCTTTTTCCATAAATCGCTGCATACCGATACGCTTGCCTTTGCCCCACTTACCACTCTTCAATATCTTTTGCTCCTTGGGAGTAATGATCGGTAATCCACCTCCATATCCTTCCCTAAGGATATAGACCACCCTAGCTTCTTCTTTAACCGCTCCCTTAGCATCTGCTTGCGTCGCTGAAAATTCATTCAAGAAAAAGTCTAATTGCTCTTCCCACGGAGATTTAGCCTCAAAGCGATCTATCAGGTAAAAATCAACATCCGTCTTCCACTCCTCACACTGCTTCCGAATAGGTGCTGCGATGTCTACCTCTATCTCGCGCATCATCATATACAGCTGCACCGCCATCCATCGGTACCCATGAACGACACAACGTCCCAATAATAAAGACGCATGATCTCCATAGTGGTCTTCATAAGCCTGAGGCTTTGACCAAGCCAACATCAAAGCAGGCACAAATTCAAAACAGAGAAACATATATGGCTGGAAATGTACCGTTGTCTTTTCCATTTTAGACTTTTCGTGCTGCAGATAGTAACTCATACGCTTGATTCCCTGGTAAGGAGCCTCCATCAAGTCGTCCTTATACTTATTCGCATAGGTAATCACAGCTTTCAGGTGAGTAGAATCTTTCTGCAACAACATCATCATAGGGTAAGCCAAAGCCTCCATATAGGGAGGGTAATCCTTTTTATCCTCCACCCGTTGCTGATAAAGGCTTACTTGCTTCTTCAATATTTTGATGCGCTCCTCGGTAATGGTTTTACCCTCCATCAAGGATAGCCATTGCAGGGACATCTCCTTCATCTCAGGAAGTGTTATTTTCTCATAGTAATTTCGGGCTTGTGGAAAATCACCTTTCAAGAAGTAGTAAGCACCCAAGTGACGATGCATACCAGAATAAAGATCATCGTTGATCTCATCCCGATTGATAGAGGCGATTTCAGTCGCAAGGTCAATAATCCAGTCATGATTCAATAGGTATAGGGTATTCAACTCCACCAATACTGCAAAAATCAGGTACTGTCCTATAAACGGTAAATGCTCCGTCATTTCCTTCAAATCAAAACCTTCCTTGTGGAGATCCTCTAGAAAGCAATCCATCTCCTCCATAGAAAAATGTCCTAAAGCCTCATCAAACTCATTGATATTGGAAAAGTAAATTGCACAAAGGAACATGCTTCTAGCCCTAGGAGTACTGTATTGTTGCCACTGCCATCGCACCGTAAACCCATGCATGTCTTGCCTTATCTGCAACTCCATATCTAGGTTAATGTATTCCTCCTTAAGAAAGTAATACAATACCGTCAAAGGATGATCCTTTCCTAGCTCGTACCCTGAATAACCACTAGTCGCCAACCATTTTCCTCTTTTTAACTGGTTGATTGCCTTTTTAATCTCCTCTTTAAATTCGACGGCTGTTCTGTATTCTTTTCGTATCGGGTGCTCCTTAAGCAACTCGTATATTCGCTTTTGTCCCAAAGGCTCTTCTTGGTAAAGCGCGTAAATGGCTAATACTTGCTTTTGGAAGGAGGTTAGACTTTGTAAGCGTTTGACAGTGGATGAGTGCATGGGATATTTGATTGTTGACTTGTTGAAAATTTTCGTCTGTTATAAATTGCTACTGTTCTAGTCCAAGAGTTCAGTATTTATAGTCGTTCCTCCTATAAATACTGAACTCTTGGACTAGGAGGGAGACCATGCCTGAGGCGCAATGCTGTAAACTCAAAGAAATAGTGGATGTAGAAAGGGTAGTGCAAACCCGCTTTAGGTCTTATCATTACATGACGTGGTCGACCCTAAGACCAGTTTCTACCTTTTTACTTTCAGTTTAAATTGACAACATTGTGGGCGACCACAAGGGACGCCCCTACCTTTTACCTTTTACCTTTTACCTTTTACCTTTAATCATGCTTCTCCAACTAATTTCACCACCTGTGCCTTATTTCTACCCAAACGGTGAATCTTGTATACATGATGATAAATCAATGGATCATTCTCATTCGGTGAACCAAAGATCAATCGAATGTTTTTATCGTTGGTGAATTGAATCAAATCACTTAGATAACTATCCGATAGTTTCCCCACCTCATCAATCATACAATGCAACAGATAGTTGTCGTTGTTCTTGAATGCATTCTGCTTGAAGACATTCAGTAGCGTAATATAGATCATGGACTTGACCAAAACGTCTGTTCCCTCTGACCCCACGCTGGATAATTTCTCTACCCAGTTGGTATCGTTATTATTCTCCTGTACACGGAATAACAGGTCGAAGTTATCGTGGATAGAAATGAATTTTCTAGGCTCATTATCAATGGCCTTGATCAGGTCATTCAACAGCTTCTTGGAATCTTTATTGACTTCAATCGTACTTTGAGGCTTGAATACTTCCGACTGCTCTCCAAATACATTTTGACCTTCCAGCTGCTTGATATTCTTCAAGAGGCGAATGATCCCCGTGTCATTTTTACGGAAGTCCAGTTGAATGGATTTTACCACCCCTACAAAGTTGGAGTTCTCAAAGTCCGAGTTAATCTTTCGGATAGTCTCGGAGATCTTGGAAGAAGCAGAAGATAGGTCTTGTACCTCATTCGCAATACTCTTGATGATCCCTCCATGCTGTCGTTCCATCTGCTCCCGGATCTGAATATACTTCTCTTCCTTGATAAACGGCAACAGCAAGGTAGATACAAACAGACGATATTCCTCATCATCTACCGTACTGAATTTCGTTGGGAAGTTCAATACGTTATTCTCCGGGAATTTCTCCACATACTTCTTGATACGCTCCTTCATACGTCCAAGGGTCATGTTCTTATCCTGGAAAGTCGTACGCATCAACTGCAGAATCTGCTTCAAGCGAATATTCTCCGCTTCCCCTAATGCTTCTTCCTCCTCTTGTGGGTGATCAATCTGAGACATATACAAGAAATAAGGGCTGGTATGATCCTGCTTGAAGTAAGCATAATCATCATACAGTTCCTTCTCGTCATCTCGGATACTATTCGTCACTTCCTGTAGGTTATGACGCAATTCCTTGGTTTGTTGCTGATGCGTAGCTTTACGTTGTTCTTGCTGGGATTTCAAAACCTGCAAGCGTTCTTCCAGCAACTGCAACTGCTCCTTCACACCATGCTCCTGCTCAATATCCGATCGGTGTACCTGATACTTATTTTTCCATTCCTTGCATTGCTCGATCACCTTTAGTTCTTCCTTCAATCGACCAATGGTCAACTCAATGGATTTCACCTCTTCGGTATCTACTCCTGAGGAATGTAGCTGCTCCGTACGGCGTTGCTGCAGTTCCTCCTTGTTATTCGCATACTCTTGCTCATAGGTCTGTAACTTCTCTTTGAGCTTCTCCAATGCATTTTCATACTGCAATCGCGCTTCCCTGAGCAATTCATCTTTTTCTTCCTCTTGGGTCGCTTGCAGTTCTTCCATACGAGTACGCACCTTATTCAACTCCTCACGGGCCGTTTCCAGTACCTGAAAAGCCTCTTCCAGCTCCTTTTCTATGGACTTAAGAGCTGCATCCTGCTCATTCTTTAATTTATCCGCTAACGTTTCCTGCTCCAGGTGAAGACGCTTCACCTTATTGTCCGTGCTCGCTACTTTACCATACAGTTCTTGTACGGCTTCATCCAACTCTCTCAGTTCCTTTCTAGCTCCTTCATTAAACTGCTGAAGCTTTACCTCCATCTCTTCTTTCGCCTGATGGAATTTTCCTTTCCAGGCTTGCAGCTTCTTGGTAATCTTATCAATTCGCTCTCTAAAATCATCCGCTTGTGCCGGTTGGAAATCAATCTTATCCAAATCCAGTTTCAAGCCAAAGAATGAACCTGTATTCTCTATAGCCTTCTGAGGGTTCAGATCTTTCATCATCAGTACTTCTTCCCGGCAAAGCTTACCGATTGTACCTTCCCACTCTCCTACTTCCTGATTCAAGTAATCTTGCAATGAACCTTCAAACTCCTCCAGTTTCTTTTGCTCCAAGACCAGTTTTTGCTCCAGTGTTTGGCGTTCCTGCAGCAATACTTCTTCTTCCGTTTTCAGCTTTTGCTCCAAGCTTTCCTTTTGGCTTTCCAGTAAGACTCTCTTATTCTGGAAAGTTGCCTTACTCAACTCATACTGCCCTTTCAATGCCGTCAGTTCCTGCTCTGCGGCATGCACCTTGTTGCGGTGTAACTGCATCGCCTCAGAAGAGTTGGTCGTTAATTTTATGCGCTCTTTTTGTAGCTGCAGTTCATTGACATTAATACGATGTTCCTCTGCCACTCGCTCGGCTTTCTCCAAATCGGCTCTAAGCATCTTGGTCGCTTCCTGCTGTTTGCGGTAGGATTGCTGACGAATCTGCTCTTGCTTTTCATGATATGCTGCCTGTGACTCGTTCTTCTCTCGCTCTGTATTGAGACGGAAGGACTCCATCGCACTATCCAATTGTACCTGCTGGCTGTTGAACATGCGCTCTACTTCTTCTGCCTTCGCCGTAAGCGTACGCAATGTAGCTTCTTCATTGCTCAAACGGTCCTTTACAGACAATTCTTCCCCTGCCTTTTCCAGTACCTCCTCTATGGAATACCCCTGTCCATAGACTTCAATATTTTCATACTCCTTCTTCAGGCGCTCAATATTCTTCAGCACACTATTCTGTTCTCCTACTTGCTGGTTAAGAGATACTACCTGTTCTTCTCTCTCCTTGGCTTCCGTATCATAAACCTCCTGCAGTTGCAAGAGCTTTTCTTCCAACTGCTCCTCTTCCTTACGCATTTTAGCCAAGTTGGCTTGTGTACGCTTCACCACCAATCCCAATGTATTGGCAACCTTTTCCAAATGCGATTCCTTATCAACTACTTCCTGATAGGCATTGATAATATCATCCGCTAAATCCCTACTCTTCTCAAAAGTCTCCAACGCCTGTAAAGCATCCCTAAACTTACGAAGGTGTCTCTCAATCACCGAAAGATCAATAGGCTTTTGCTCCTCCTCTACTACGGCATCAATGACTGATTTCTTGATATAGTCCGAGTTCAAACCCGATGAACGGAAGATATTCGCAATCGCTTTTGGAATACTGGCAGTACGCTTGGCTGTTTGTCCAATACGCGCCTGCAACAAACCATACCCTCTGTATCGTCTCAGTTGTGTAGAACCATAAATAATATTACGAAGGTCTCCATACTTGATGATCGGCTCCTCCGAGCAACGTAGATCGTCCTTTCTAAAATTATCCCACACCTCTTCCGGCAAGTATACCTGCATATCCGGAGAAATATAATAGTCTTTATTGTAAGGCGCATCCACAATACGGAACTGCATACGCCCCCCGGACTTATAGCAAACAATACAATAATCCCCTGTCTCTCTGGCTACCTCATATATGATATAGGAGTTCAGTTGCTCAAAATAATAGTCAGAAAAAGAACGTTGGTTCTCACGAATCCCTAGCTCTGACTTATTACTGGTAGGGTTATAGAAAAACAGGATCGTACGCAATACGGTGGTCTTTCCAAAACCATTCGATCCTACGAAGTGAATATTTCCACCTACTTCTACCTCCGAATACGGTAGGGAAGCGGCATTGATATAAACGACTTTCTTTAAATATCTTTTATTTTCCATGAAAATTGTTTGTCAATAAGTGGGAGGAGTGTTGTTGAAGATTTACCCATTATACTACCAACTCGCTTTGTTGAATCGTTGAGGCAGCTTACACTGCTTGTTGAATCGTTGAATCGAGTTGAACTGTTGATTGAGTTCAGTAAACAGTTCAACTCGATTCAACGAGCAAAGCTCAATTCAACTCACCGAAGGTGAAATTCAACGATTCAACAAAGCGAGTTGGTAGTGTGATGGTTATTTACTGTTCGTCAGTTTGATCGATGTCAAGCATTTCAATGATCTCCTCAAAGTAATTATAAGCCGAAAGCACCTTATAGCTTTGGGTTTCGGGGTTCTCACATTCGAAGAAAGACTCTCTGGTCATTTGCTCGACAATCTTCTGCACTCTATCTCTTACGGTTTCCTTCTCCAGATTCATTCGCTTTAGAATTTCCATTAGGTCCGTATTTGCCTTACAACGTTGCTCTAAATCTCCTAGCGTAAAACGAGTCCCCTCCGAAAAGAGGTTATCGTATACCCTAAAGAAAGCCAGGTAGTCGATATAGCGATAGAATCGCTCTACTTTCTGCTCTACCGTTTGGCGTTGCTGCTCCCTTGAAAAGTAGAAGTAGTTATTCCCTCTTCCCAAGAAAAAATTCAAAGGCTCGAAGTAGTTATAAAAATCCTCGAAGTATTCCTCTATCACTTCATATAAACGTTTGATCTCGGTTCTGGAGCTATTGGCACTGATAAAATGCCCGGCACTCAATACCTCAAAAGCTTTACTGATATATTTCTTTATATGATCCAATTCCGTAAATGGTTAATTATTGTTGAGGCCGCTTGCGCGGCTGGTTGAGTAGCCCTTCGGGCTGTTGAATTTCACCTTCGGTGAGTTGAGTTGCTCCTTTGGAGCGTTGAGCTTTAGCTTTTACTTTGCAAATCGCATTTAGACAGAAGCTACTGCTTTGGTCTGCCTTTTCGCCTTGGGCGTACCTGCAGCAATATTCGCAAACTCATAACCGTTCATTTGCAGCCTATTGTCGTTCGCTTCCGAGTAGTCCAGTTCATCGGCATACAGCAAGGCAATCTTACAATACACCTTAACTCTTTCCTCAAAAGGTGTTTCTACCTTGAAGGGATACTCCATGATAAAAGTGAACAGGTCTTTCCCTGACTGCAAAAATTTATCCTTAATACTGCGATAGTTGATACGCTGCTCGACCACCGCTGCTGTATTGATCAAGCTTTGATCCAACGCTTCCCCTGCCTTCAGCAACTTCAAGGATTGGTGATGCTGACGGGTCGCCAACTTAAGAATCATCTCATACCCATCATCGGAACGCAAAAACTCCAAAGAAGGCTTGGTACGAAAAGAAGGGCGGGAATCATTAAACAACTTATCATCCTGTTCCAGGATCTCTTCAATATTGGTATACTTCTCCAACTCGTAGTGATCTCTCAATCGCTTGATCTTCATCAACTTTTTGAAGATTCGCTGATGATAGATGATACGGTTGATAAAGGCTACGATCTCCTGGCTAAGTTCAATGAGGTTGGTGCGGGCAGGCTTAAGATAGTCGTGGCGAAGATTATTGGCAATACGATGCAACTGTTCATCCTGTACCGATGAGAAGATATGCTCTTCCTGCAACATCTCTTCCAACCCTTGGATCAGCGTCAATAGTCGATCGGCCTTATCGTTATGATCAAGAATTTTTTCTTTCCTCACCTCCGCATTATCAGCCGTCTTATAATCCTGCATAACCAAACGGCTCAGGTCGATCACATTTCGCTTGATCACCTTCCCGATACGCTTCAGTTCGCTCTTGATCTTGTCGATATGCTGCTGCTTTTCGAGATAGTCATCTTCCATCTCATAAAGCCTCATTCTGCGACGAAGTCCCTTGATACGGGCATCCACCTCAAAATTCTGGATTTCTTCCCGTACCTCCATGAATCCTTCCAAAAAGGACAATAGTCGCTCATCCATGCGTACCTTCTCATCATCATCGGTAGAGATGATTTCCTTGGCTAGCATACTTCTCACGAACTTCTCATCTCCTTCTAGGAGATCAATCAGTCGATCCAGAGTAACCTCGTTATGCTTAAAAATGATATCTACAACCTTCCGGACCTTATGGTTTCCCAGTTCCAGAAGCAGTTGGTCTACAGAATGAAATGCTGGCATTCGCTTAATTCAAAAAGTATAACATCTACGTTCCCACTACAGCCTTGCAATGTAATCATACTAAGAAAAAGTAGCAACTTACTATCATGAAGAATGTGGTGTTTAAAGCATAAGCTCAAAAACAGTTGGCGATTGACAACTGGTCGTAGGCTCCAGCCTACGACCCACCAGCGCTTTCCCCGAGGGTCCACCCTCGGTTCAAAACAAAAAGTCTATGTCCAGCAACCCCTTCCCCCCTTCATAATCAATAGCACTACTATACACCCAATCTTCTGCCTTTCTCACTAACCCAGCCTTCACTGGATTTTCATGTAAATAATTTAACCGTTGCCTCAGTTTCTCATCATTGGATAATTAAATAGGGTGATTATGTTGCATCCAAACCTGAAAAGTAGAATTTCTGGAACTGTACTCTATTTCTTTTTTCATCATGCCGGAAATCCATCGCTTACGACTCTCCTGATCATTGTTGTTCAGTGTTTTCCAGATTTCCTTGGCGGTATAGGCTTTCAGGTCTCGAATAATCCCTTCCAAGGGTTGGTTATCTTCCGTATACAAAATAAGGTGTAAATGAGAGCTCATAATACACCACCCTCCTACCTTTAATCCTTTATTTTCTTGGCAATGCTGTAGACTCTCAACCATAAGATCTGCATAACAGCGTCTTGTAAAGAGGTCTATCCATCCCACAATCGTGAACGTAAGAAAATAAGGGTAATCGGATTCGTGGATTTTATACTTTCTGCCCATATGGTTTTATGTTTTGATGAAGCAGAAAGGTAGGGAGGGCTACTTCAATTATAATGCAGTTAACCCGAGGGTGGACCCTCGGGGAAGGCGCTGGTGGGTCGTAGCGAGGACGCTACGACCAGTATTTTGGGGCTTACGCTCCTTACGAATGGCTTTCCAATCAATAATTCCTACCTTTATCTTATACCATTTTTTGAACACACCTATTAAACAGACTTCAACAACCATGAAAAAACGCTATACTACTCTTTTAGTATTGGGGCTGCTCGTTGGTGGGATTTTTACAATTGCCTACAGTACGCTTCCTTCTCTTCCGGATATGACACCCTTTAAGGAAAAGGCACACGCTTACAATGTAGACGTTATTCGAGACGAATGGGGAATTCCACACATCTTTGGAAAGAAAGATAAAGATACCGCTTTTGGACTGGGTTATGCCCATGCCGAGGATGACTTTGCCACCATACAAGATGTGATGCTTGCTACCAGAGGAAAGCTAGCCGCTGAAAAGGGTCCTAAAGCCGCCAAGACAGATTATCTGATTCAATGGATGGGAATATGGGAAGCCGTTGCTCAGGGGTATGATACCCTTCCCGAACATACTAAAGCTATCGCCGAAGCCTATGCCGATGGACTGAACCTATATGCTGCAGAAAACCCTGACAAAGTTTCTCCTTATGCTTTTCCATTTAAGGGAGAAGATGTTGTCGCGGGATTTACTTTTAAAACCCCTTTATTTTATGGGTTCGATAAAGAGCTTGGAAAGCTATTCGACACATCTATTCCAAAAGAGATTGCAAAAGAAGGGGAACAGCCATTGGTATGGCAACCTTCGGAGCATTTACCTGTCGGAAGTCAGGGAATTGCTGTCGCTCCTCATCGAAGTGAGGAAGGGCGTACCCACTTGCTCATCAACTCCCATCAACCACTAACAGGACCCGTAGCCTGGTACGAAGCTTCTCTACATTCCGAAGAAGGATGGAATATGGCTGGGGCTACTTTTCCCGGTGCGCCTATCATTATTCATGGACACAACGAACACTTAGGTTGGGCGAACACGGTCAACAAACCGGACCTGACAGATATCTACGTGCTAAAAATCAACCCTGAAAACGATCAGCAATACTGGATGGATGGCGCATGGCATAACTTTGAGATGAAAGAAGCCTCTATGACAGTCAAATTATTTGGCCCTTTAAGATGGACGGTCAAGAAAGATATTCTTATTGCTGCACATGGCCCTGTGATGGAAACGGAAGAGGGGTACTTTGCGATCAACTGGGCTGGAAGGGGAGAAACCCGACAGCTGGACTTTATGTATCGCTTAAACAAGGCCTCCAATTTTGAAGAATTTGAAGAGGCGATGCGTATGCAGGCCATGCCAAGTATCAATTATGTTTACGCTGATAAAGAAGGCAATATTGCACATTTCTATAATGCTCAATTTCCCCACCGCATCGAAGGATGGGACTGGAAAAAATACCTACCGGGTGACCGCTCTGAGCTTATTTGGAATACTTATCGTCCCTATCAGGATACCCCTAAGACGGTCAACCCAACTACGGGCTTAGTCTATAACGCCAACAATCCTCCTTTTCAGGCTACGGATGGAAATGATGATCCTAAGTCTCAGGATTTCCCTCCTTCTATGGGAATAGAGTCTTTTGTAACCAATAGAGCCTTGCAAATTGAGACGCTCTATGGACTGGAAGATAAAATTTCTTCCAAAGAATTTGAGCAGTTCAAGTATGACTTAAGTTACCACCCAGCTTCTACTCAAGCCAAAAGGCTTCGTGAATGGCTCTCACAACCTATTCCAGAAGTTTGGAAAGGCACGGTCTATGAAAAGGCTTTCCTGCATTTACAGTCCTGGGACCTTAGTACACATCTTGATAATACCGCTGCCGCTTTAGGGGTACTAACGCTAGCCCCTATTCAGCAAGCTCAAGGAAAAAAGGTGTCTTCTGAAGTAATTCAAGAAGCATTTGTGCAAGCAGTCGATCAATTAGAAGAACATTATAATACCTATGCTCCCACCTATGGTCAGGTCAATCGTCATGTCAGAGGTGAGGTCAGTCTGCCGATTAGTGGTGGACCAGATATCTTAAGAGCAGTCTACGGAGGACCTCTAAATGAGGATGGTCAACTACACAACCGTGCCGGAGACAGTTATATCATGATGGTAGAATGGGATAGCAATGGTGTAATTTCTTCCAAAGCCATCCATAACTATGGAACGGCAACCTTAGACCCTACCTCTCCACACTATAGTGATCAAGCTAATTTGTTTGTTCAGGAAAAATTACGTCCTGTATACAGAAGCAAGGAAATGTCACTTTCTAAAGGCGGTAGACAGTATACACCGGGTAAGGAATCGACGATTACAGAAATGGAAGCGGGATTGTAAAACCTTTGATTGTACTTTTCCGTTAATAACCATGAGGGTAAAATAAATTTCTTTTATTCTTAACCTTGAGTACTTATATTGTACTGAATATAGTTAATGTCCACCTCAACCATTTATTTATGGATTATCACATCGGAGTTTCTATTATTGGGTTTACAATCCTATCTGGAGCTGCTTGGTTCCTGAAACAACTATCCATTAAACAACAGCAAAAGCTGAAGCCAATTCCTGTCCGTGTGAAAAATAAGGGCAACCGTCCTTTCTAGATATATTTTGCATAGGAATAGGCCGAAAAGGCTATTCTGTACAAAAAATCCCCTTAGAGATCTACTCCAAGGGGATTTTTTATGTGAAATATAATTTTCAATGATTAATTATCAATTTTCAATAATTAATACACGCTAGAACTAGTTCAGTAGGCTTTTGGGGTGATTCATTTTAATTAAAAATTGAAAATTGAAAATTGATCATTCTTCATTCTTCATTCTTCATTCTTCATTTTTAATTCTCCACCCCTTCTACTTCTATGGTAGGGATTGCCGTAGAATCATAACTGTATGCACAGAAAATACCGGTACCATCTCCTTCTACGTTCGTGTAGATATTCTGGGGTTCAGCAAAAGGGTTATCTCCCGTGTAATTGTAAACACTTTGATGGTATTCATAATAATGCTCGTCCACGGAGTAAAGTACTCCTTTTATTTCCCCTTCTCCATAACCATAGTAGTTCACTTCAACCTCTAGCCATCGGCCATCACTTAAATAATCTGAGGTATATCCTTCACTATAAGTTAACCGTTGCTGATATGCCTGCTGTGTCTCATTACCAAGCTCATCATAATAAGTATAGTACTCGTTTTTATATGCATAAGCATTGTAATAATTAACCTGGTCTTTTGTATCCTCCCAAGTTAAACGTAAATACTGTGGCTCATATCCATATTGCGGATCATTCTCCTTTTCTCTTTCGGACAATGATATGACAAGCGTATTATTACTCTTAGGAATTTCACAAGAAGCCGTCAATCGCTGTGTTTCTCGCTCTACGGTCAGTTCATAGCGAGTTCCTTCTTGTAATGGAAATTCTTCTTGGCTAATGGCATATACCCCTTGGGCTTCCACATAAGGAATGGATACAGAGCGCTCCTCATCTTTTAAAGTAACCACAGCAGAACGTAACGCCAACTGATCTTCCTCTGACAAAGGCTGGTTTCTTAAGCCCCAAGTTGGTAAAGTAAATTTCAAGGCTATTTTTATACTGTCCTGTTGTGGGCTAATAAACCCTTGTACCACCATAATTTTCTCATAAGGTGGCAAGTCATCTACGTCTATATCTTTTAAAAAGAAATCCTCACAACTGCCTAATAGTACCCCTATCGGCAGAATTAGAAATGGTATTATATATTTTTTAATCATTGTTGATTTTGGTTTTATATCGGTTATAAGTATGGAGAAAGGAGAAAGGAGAAAGGAGAAAGGAGAAAGGAGAAAGGAGAAAGGAGAAAGGAGAAAATTAATCACCTTTTACCTAATACCTTTTACTTTTTACCTTATATCTTTTCTTGTTCTTGGAGTGCCCACAAGGAGAACCCATCCTTCATCCTTCATCCTTCATCCTTCATCCTTCAAAAAGTAACTTTATAAGACACATAAGGAATCACCGGAAACAAAGAGACCTGCTGCAGATAAGCATACTCCTGATCATTTCGGTAGTCATACTCATAATCGGTGGTATAGAAGAACATATTCTGTCGGTTATACACATTGTAGGCTCCCACCTCCCAAGTACGCTGGAAGTATTTCTTTTGCTTGTGGAAACGGAAAGCGATATCCATACGGTGGTAGGCCGGTCTTCTGAAATTACTCAGCGTACCATAATAGTCTCTAGTAGGTTGGTATGAATAATACGTTTGCCCTAGAGGATCCTTAGGGGCATGAGCATCCAACTCAGGGCTATGAACATCACTTGGTGTTTTTGCAACGGCCATCGTCAATGGCGTACCTGAACCATAGACCCAGGTAGCCCCCACACTTACTCGGTCAGATATTTTATAAGACCCTGCAATAGAAAGGTCATGGCGCTGATCCCAAGGAGCATAAAATGACTTACCAAGATTAAGCTCGTCAAACTGTCGTTCACTCCAGGATAAGGTATATCCTACCCAACCACTCAGTCGCCCTACTTTTCGTTGCAGCATCACCTCCACACCATAGGAGGTATCATTCCCTCTGGTAATATTATTTTCCCAATCCACCTCATTATTCTCCCCCTCAAATAAGTTTTCCAGGAATAAGAAAGATGCTCCTTCTTTGTAGCTAATGGCATTGATGGAGCGCTTATAGTACCCTTCTACCGTCAAGGTCAAGCCGTACTTATCAATATCTTTAGCCAAGCCTGCCGCTACTTGCTGAGAGGTTTGTGGCAAAACATTCTTGGTCGATGATACCCAAAGGTCCGTTGGCAAGCCAATTCCTGTATTGCTCAAACGATGGACGTATTGATTCATCATCGCATAAGAGGCCTTTATAGCCAAATCTTTGCTCACCACATAAGACACATTGAAACGAGGCTCTGGTTGTACATAGGTTCTTCCTTCATGGTAGAACGTACTCAAACGAAAACCGGGGTTTAAGGTTAGTCTTGCGGTTGGTTTATAGATATCTTCAATATATACGCCTCCTTCCAAGGTACTGATCAACTGACGCTCATCAATGTCTGTTTCCGGGCCTTTGAACACAAAGGCAGATGGTGAAAAACGGTGATTGGTTAATATTACGCCCATTTTTAATTGATGCTTGGCAGTAGGCATATAGTCCAAATCATATTTGAAGGAATAATCTGTAATATTGGAATTATAGCGCATCTTCAAATGCACTTCCTCCCTCCCATCCGGGTGATATTCCTGGTATCTTTCATCCTGAAACAAGCCAAACTTATAGTTACTGGCAATCAAGGTCGCATTCGCAAAAAGTTTTTGATTGAATAGGTGATTCCATCGGACCGTACCAGTGGCATTTCCCCATTCCAATCCGGCCTTGAACTCATCATCTCTATAATCTTCCGAGGAATAGAATCGGTCACGTCCAAAATACCCACTAACGTATACCTTATTCTTTGGACCAAAGTCATAGTTCACCTTCGTATTCAAGTCATAGAAATAATACCCTGCATTGAAATCATCATCCATAAACGGGCGTGTCAGAATATCCACATAGGTTCTTCGACCAGAAACCAGGAAGGAGGACTTCCCCTTCTTTAAAGGTCCTTCCACTGTCGCGCTACTGGAAATCAACCCTACAGAAGCACTTCCATGAAACTCTTCCTTATTCCCCTCTTTCATATTCATATCAATCACGGAAGACAATCGTCCACCGTAGCGTGCAGGAAATCCCCCTTTATAAACTTCTACACTCTTCAGTGCTTCTCCATTAAATACCGAGAAAAAGCCGAACAAGTGATTGGCATTATATACCACGGCATCATCCAGAATCAAGAGGTTCTGGTCTCCTCCTCCCCCTCTTACATGCAGGTCACTGCTCCCTTCCCTACCTGACTGTACCCCGGGCATCAATTGCAAGGTTTTAATCACATCCTTCTCTCCCAAAAAAGCCGGTAAGTCCTGAATCTGGGAAACGGGTAATATCATCTTACTCATCTCCACGGATTCACTCACTCGCTCCTGTGCGGTCGCATTGACTTCCACGGTTTCCAGTTCTACGGTAGAAGGCAAAAAATCTAGGTCTAGGGTAATATTATCTTTTAGGTCAATGGTTTTTACTACCCGTTCATAGCCTACAAAGGTATACACTAGTTGTCGACTACCTGCCGGAAGGGTCAAGGAATAAAAACCATACGTATTAGTGGTAGTCCCCAACTGTAAGTTGGCATCATAAATAGTCACTCCGGGCAACAGCTCCCCACTTCCTTTCTCCTTCACATAACCACTAATGGTATAATTGTTCTGGGCATAAGATTGCGTCCCCACCAACAAAAGAAAAAATGTGAGGCACACTTGTAGTTGTTTCATCATAAAAATAGTTTCGGCCGAAATGCTTGCGCATCCCTAATGAGTAATTTAATTGGATCGTTAACGATTTTAAATAAAGACACAAGAATCGTCCTTTAGGACAATGAAATTAGAAAAGAAATCGTCGAAAAAATGCCTTTCCATCAAAACATTGTACAAGATCATCTTTTAATCATCCTATCTTCTTTTTCCATACAAATATTTCCTGCATTTTTGCAGTATTAATTATTGAAGAAGATTTTACAGTATTTTTATGCCTAAAATATATCCGAATGAAGGGCCTGACTTTGCAGAGACCCTAGGCGCGATCAGAATATGGGCGGAAGACCGAGAGATTCCGGCTTCCAGCATCAATGATTTCATCTATCACCTTCGTTGTCATAGAAACGAGATCAAGAAAGTTAATATCAATAGGAAGGCCATTATTGCTTACTTTGAGGAAGGCGTGTGGTCGGACCTGGTTCCTGCGGACGCTTTTTTCCCGGAGGATCGTCCACATTGTGTTTACTGGCAAACAGGAGGCCGTGAACGTGATAAGGAAGATTTTTGGGGGAATGAAATCCCTGCGGCAGAATAAAGATGTTCATCCCGTTACACGGCGTATGTTAATTGAGCTTCGCTCGTTCATGATGTTTAGTTGTTATTACCAATCAATAAAACAACTAAACATCATCAACGTAGTTGCGAAGCAACGACAATTAAACATCATGAACAAAGTATATACTTCTGCGCCTTCCTAAACTTTGTCCCAAGAAACTCCTACCCATAAAGTATCGAAGTATATCACATCCCAGATCATTACAATATATATTACTGAATATACTTCAGGTTGCCCCTCTAAGATTCCAGTCGAAACACTATTCTTTTCTGAACCCTCGCCCGAGGCGCAATGTCATCACCTTAAGAAAAACAGTCACACTATTTCCTCGTATACGATGGGTTGGAAACCCACCGCTAAAAGGTTCTTAATCCCATAAATGGGAATTAGGGGCTACGTTCATTCCCATTTATGGGATTAATAATATCAGCGGTAGGCTTATTAAGGTTGAATAAATAATCGTCATAAATTCTTCCCTCAACTCCGCCTAGGGCTAATTAAGTTTGAATATTTATCCGTCATGTTTCGTATAGTGACGGATTAAAATCCGCCCCTATGTGATGTCACCCCTTCGGGGTTATTTATCAAAACCCCGAAGGGGTGACATCACATAGAGGTGGGTTTCAACCCATCTCTTCACGTGGGAAGTGTGTCGGTTATTTATTCAACCTTAATTAGCCTATCGTCTACGGATGAATAGCAATCCTTAAGTTAACAGCATTACGCCTGAGGCAAAGACCTACACTATATCGCCAGAATAGAAAACTAGTTTTCAGAAACAAACTCAGTATATCCTCACAAAGAACCATGGGATTATCCCACTTAACTATTAACTTCCTGCTCACTCATAATTCATAACTGATAACTGATAACTGATAACTGAATCTACTATGCTACTCAAAAAACTTCAAGCCCTCTTTAATGCAGAACGTTACCACGGGTGGGGACGTAAAAAAAACTATTTCGAAGGATGGTACTATAAGGTTGTTAATCAGGCCGAAGACCGTGCCTTTGCCTTTATTCCGGGGATTGCGATGGATGAGAATGGCGCACAACAAGCCTTTGTGCAAGTATTGGATGGAAAACAGCTTACGGCCAATTACCATAAATATGACTTTGATACTTTCTCCACAAGCAGCGAACGATTTGAAGTAAACATAGACAAAAACTACTTCTCCAACGATCGTATACAGCTTTCCTTACCGAATATTGAAGGTACACTTCATTTCCAGGAACATGCTCCCTGGTCCAATAACTGGTACTCCCCCAATATTATGGGGCCTTTCTCTTTTATTCCTTTTATGGAGTGCTACCACGGTATCTTGAGCATGAACCACCATATTGAGGGGGTATTAGACATCAATGGAGAAGCCGTTGATTTTACAGGAGGAAGGGGCTACATGGAAAAAGATTGGGGACACACCTTTCCAAGTGCCTATTTCTGGATGCAAACCAATCATTTTAGTGAAGCTGGTATTTCCCTGAAAGCCTCTATTGCTAAAATTCCTTGGTTGGGAAGTTCCTTTACTGGGTTTATTGCAGGCGTATGGCTGAAAGACCGACTGATTGAGTTCACTACCTACAATTTCACCAAACTGAATAAATCCTTTGCCAACCAAGAAAAGGTGATATTAGAAATGGAAAACACCCAATACCGCCTACAAATTGAAGCCCTTAGAGAAGAAGCTACTGGATTAGCCTCTCCTATCGCTGGATTTATGGATGGGCGTGTAGAGGAAAGCATGAATGCTCAACTCAAAGTTGTCCTTTATGACAAAAAGAATAAAACCATCTTACTGGAAGATACCGGACGAAACGCCGGACTGGAAGTGGCAGGGAATATTGAGGAAATCTTTGTGTAGGCAGTGAGCAGTGAGCAGTGAGCAGTGAGCAAATTGATGCTTTTGTAGATCATTGTTGGTGCAGTGGTAGTTAATTTTCAATGATTAATTTTCAATTATTTGCTATTTATCGATGACTGTTCATTGATAAGTGGATATGTTCATAAACTGTCGTATATTCGCCCCCCTATTTTTCATTTTGTTTTATCATTATGATGGTTATCAATAGACTTTATCACGTTTAATTTAGTATAAGCAGAAAATGCTGAGCTCTTAAAATAGGTCAGTGGTACGCTATAGCTTTTATAATTTTCAATAATTAATCGACTCTAGAGCTAGTTCAGCAGCCTTTTGGGGTGATTCATTTTAATTGAAAATTGATCATTGAAAATTAATACCCTCTAGAAGCAGTTCAGTAGTTTTTTACTCATAGACAACTAACCGTGATAAACTCTAATGATGTTTCTATACTAAGTATATGTCATAAGCATCAACTAAACACCATGAACGAGCGAAGCTCAATTAACATACGCCGTGTAGCGGTATGAACAACTTTAACTACTGATAAAGAATGAAAGCACTGACATTTTCGAAATTTGGAGGGCCTGAGGTAATGGAATACATAGATGTTCAGGACCCTATACTTAAAAAGGGAGAAGTTCTGGTTGCCATGGAAGCGATTGGTCTCAACTATGCGGACATCTACCGTAGAAAAGGGAACTATCACCTCAAAGGTACTCCTCCTTATATTGCAGGATATGAAGGAGCAGGAGTTATTGTCGCTTCTGAGTCTCCACAATTTAAGGAAGGGCAACGTGTCGCTTTTGCGGATGTACCTTATGCCAATGCTGAGTTGGTCACCGTTTCTGAAGACCATGTCATTCCACTAAGTGACGATATCTCCTTCGAGCTAGCCGCATCCGTATTGCTACAAGGGTTAACGGCACATTATCTGGCAAAAGACAGCCATGCTATACAGGCTAGAGAAAGTGTATTGATTCATGCTGCTTCCGGTGGAGTTGGACAGTTCTTGACACAGATCGCTAAGATGAAAGGTGCTACCGTCATTGGCCTAACAAGGAGTGAGGACAAAGCAGCCTTAATTAAAGAGAACAAAGCAGACAAGGTCGTTTTGCTTCAAGAAGGTTGGAAAGAAGAAGTAATGGCCTTTACCCAAGGCAAAGGCGTGGACGTAGTTTATGATAGCGTAGGCATCACCCTTATGGATAGCTTTGAGGTATGTCGAGAAGGAGGACATGTTGTGTTTTACGGCATGAGTGGTGGAGATCCCGCTCCTGTAGATCCAAGAATGCTGATGGACAGCAGTAAAACCTTAACAGGGGGTGACCTATGGAGTTACTTAACCTCTGCGGAACAAAGACAGACACGTGCCAAAGAGTTATTTGGATGGTTGCTGGACGGTAGTATTCAAATTGCTGAGCCGGTTCGTTTCAAATTATCCGAGGGAGAAGAAGCTCATAAATTCCTGGAAAGTGGACAGAGTGCTGGGAAGGTTTTATTGATTCCATAGTTCTGCTTATTATTCATGTTAGCTCTCCGTAGTTCTTCCTATGAATTACGGAGATTTCTTTTGAAATTAGGGTAAACCTAATACCCGAACAAGCATGAAACCCATTTACCCTATCCTTCTTCTCTTTATTACGTTTTCCTATACTTCCTATGCCCAAGAATCAGAACCTTTAAAAGAAACGCCTATATCTACCCCTCGGCTTAGTTTTAAGATCGACAAAGAGGGAGAATCTAAAATTGATATGGGGATTGGCTTACAAGCTTGGGGCAGATACGCCTGGCTCAACCCTAGTTCATTGGACAGAAACACCGGGGAGCCGGTGGACACTTACAGCGACTTTGATATTCGTCGTGCCCGAATCTCTGCGCTGGTGAGTGCCAAGGGCCGTTATTTCTTCTATACACAATTTGGTAATACGAGTATCTCCCCTTTTACGGGACGGTCTACCCGAATGTTTTTTCATGATTTTTGGGGACAGTTCAAGTTCAATAAATCATTATACATAGGTGCTGGGCAACATTTTTTTACAGGTCTTTCCCGATTGACCCAGATCAGCTACGTTTCTATACTTACACTCGATAACCCTAGTTTTAATTTTCCCAACATCAATGTCTCTGACCTATTTGGACGACAGATTGGCATTTTCGTTCATGGGGAGATTGGAAAACTACGGTATCAAGCCGCTTGGAACACTCCCTTACTAGATCCTAATGCCACGCTTACCGATGAGCAAATTATCAGCTTACAAGAAGTGAATATTGCTCAAAACAGAAAACATAGTAACTATAGTTTTAGAGGCTATGTAGATTGGGGCTTCTTTGATCGGGTAAACTATAGTGTCACTCCCTTTAAAGGAACTACTTATCTAGGTGAAAAAGGGACCATTCTAAACCTGGGTACAGGGTTCCAGTGGACACCCGAAGCCTCTGGAATTCTTGAAAGTGATGGAAGTGTCTCCAAGCATGGGCAACTCTCCCTGGCTGTAGATGTATTTTTTGAAAAGCCCCTTCCCAACAACAGTGCACTAAGTGTTTATGGGGTATTTTATCGATACGATTATGGAGATAATTACTTATGGAAAACCACCCCACTAGGAGGAGTTGCCTCCGCACCTTCTACCGGAGACATTCCCTTGCAAGGGGTAGGCATACAACAGTTTACTTTTGGTACGGGATATGTCTCTTACTTAAGTACCGGCTACTTGCTTCCTTTCAAGTTTAAAAAATACCAACGTTTCATGCCCTTTGGCGCACTTGCCATCAAGGATCTAGATGCTCTGGAAGATACTTCCGTACAATACGATGCAGGGTTACACTATATGATTTATAAGCATGCCCTTAAAATTACAGCTCAATACTCCTCCCGACCGATTTATAGAAGCGACGCTACTCTAGAAGGGCATAAAGGCATGATTGTCATGCAGATGCAATTCAAACTATAGTTAAGTACTTATATTTTTTTCTTAATATGTTTTAATAATTTCTTAAAATAGTTAAATTGGTGTTGGTATTTTTTTCATGTACCAGATAGAATCGTAAAGAAGGGCCACTTTGCACACCTATTTAACCGCTATGAGATTTATTTTTATTATCACTTTTTTCCTTATATCAACATTCTCCGTCTATGCCAAACCTTTCCAGAATAGCCAAGAGGAAATTGACTCTTTGACCGCTCACTGGGAAGAAATAGTAACCGAAGCAGCACAACTTGAAGCCTTATTAAAGGTGTTAATATTTTACATGGAGAATGACATGGATAAAGCCATGCAGTATATAGCGGAATTTGAGCTAGCGATTGATGGTGCAGAAAATCATCCTTACAAAGGACGATTGTACAATACCTATGGAAATATTTATTTCAATCAGCTATTATATATGCAATCGACCAAGTACTATATGAAAGCGGCAGAAGTATTTGAGTCCATCGGTGACCAGGAAGGCTTATTAGCGGTGTACAATAACATCGGATTAATTTACGGCAAACAGCAAGATTTCCAAAATGCCAGCCAGTATATGGAGAAAGCCTTGAAGCTTGCCAACAATAACGCTTCTAATAAAAAAATCTCTGGTACTAGAGAACATATATTACTTAACCTGGGAGTACTCAATATTGAAAATGCCGATACCCTTCAAGGAAGTATATATTATAATAAAGCACTAGAATTGGCCCTGGCATCAAAAAATCAAGAAATTGAAGCCAAAGTATATCATAATCAAGGGCAACTCTTTCAAAATAAAAGCGAGTACTCCTCCGCCATTAAGTTATATCAAAAAGCACTGGCCCTCAAACAAAAACTGGGGAGCAATCATACCTTAGTAAGCACCTATTGTGAGCTAGCCAACTGTTACCTCGCTTTAAAAAGCTTTGATAGTGCCCTCCCTTACTTACAAAAAGCAGAGGCCATTGCCAATTCCATTACTTCTGATGATATCTACAAAGAAGTTCATGAGGCTTACTACCAATATTACCTTTCTAAAAACAATGACAAGAAGGCACTCTTTCATCTACAAAAGTTTTCCCATTATAAGGAAAAGATCAATCTAAAGGAAAGTGCCTCCAAGATCTCTGCCCTTATCAAGCAATATGAGTTTGAAAAAGAGCAACGACTACAAGAGGCGAAAGAAAAAGCCTTTCAGGTGAGGATATACATTATCATGACCATCTTACTCGCCCTTACAGCAATTACGATTGTCTTATACCTTCTACAAAAAAGTAAGGCCAAGAATGCCTATTATAAAGAGCAACAAGCGATCCTTAAGCACCAACGACTGGCCTTAGAGAATGAAAAACTACAGCAAGACGTCAACTTCAAGAACAAAGAACTGACGTCTAACATTATGCACTTGATGCAGAAAAATGAACTGATCAACAAGGTTACTGAAGAGCTTCTCAAGTTACAGAAAAGCTTGAAAGTTGAGAACCGTAAGCCTGTCCGCCAGGTCATTTTTTCTTTACAATCCTCCGTGGAAGATCAGATGTGGAACTCCTTTGAAGCCCACTTTCAACAAGTTCATAAAGATTTCTACGAGCGGCTACATGAAAAATATCCTGACCTGACGGCCAATGAGCGTAAACTTTGCGCCTTTCTTCGACTGAACCTTAGTACCAAGGATATCTCCTCCATTACCCTTCAATCGCCTAAAGCCATCAATATGGCTAGATTCCGATTGAGAAAAAAGCTAGGCATTAATGGGGAAGATACGGATCTTCATGCCTTTTTAGCCAACTTCTAGATGTACTTTGTTGAGGCTACTTGCGTGGCTGGTTAAGTAAAATATCGTCTACTTAAGGATTTCTATTCACCCGTAGACGATAGGCTAAAGCCTACCGCTGATATTATTAATCCCATAAATGGGAATGAACGTAGCGCCTAATTCCCATTTATGGGATTGAGAATCTTTTAGCGGTGGGTTTTCAACCCATCGTCTACGAGTGAACAGTGCTATTATTTAACTTAAGTTGACGGCATTGCGCCTAAGGCGAGGGCCTACA
>NZ_BAABJX010000057.1:0-67863 GCF_039543525.1 Algivirga pacifica | reverse complement strand
CTCAACAGCCCGAAGGGCTCCTCAACAGCGAAGCGCTCAACCAGCGGCGCAAGCCGCCTCAACAAAAAAAAAGGTAGCCGCATAAATACAGCTACCTAAAATGAAAGTGTAATCACCCTCATTACAATTTATCGAGAGTAATCTATGTATAAAGAAGGGGGAGGTAAAGCGTTTTTCGGATCGATGTAATAAATTCGATGAAAAAGCGGTGTTTTGTTCAGGGTGCAGGGGACTGTATTTATGAATAAAAGTTATCCGTTAAATTTATGATTTATTCTTATTGAGATTTTACAGTGAAGCTTTGTCTTAACGGAGCGAAGCTCCACATCATATAATGCTCAACAGTCCAAAGGGCTACTCAACAGCGAAGCGCTCAACTAGCGGCGCAAGCCGCCTCAACATGATCAAGAATGCTAAGTAAAGAAGATGTAGAAAATATTATTCAAAGTGGAGAAGGGTATAATGCTGAGTTTAAGGAACGACTACCTAAGAAACTGCGGGAGCTGTCGGAGGAAGTTTGTGCTTTTGCCAATGCGGCAGGAGGAGTGGTGTTGATTGGAGTAGATGATGATAACCAAGTGCAAAGAGTGACGATGGATAATGCAAAACGATCAGCATTACAGAATTCATTGAATGAGATCACACCTAACCTGCATTGTCCTATCTATGCGGTGGTGATTGAAGGAAGAGAGGTATGGGTAATTGAGGTGGACTCAGGGAACAATAAGCCTTATGTTCTTTCTGGGGTGATATATGTGAGGCAGGGCCCCAATACACAGAAGTTGACCACTGTAGAGCAGATGCGGGATTTCTTTCAGCAAGCGGATAAAATTTATTTCGATGAGGCGCCTTGTAGAGAATTTTCAGTAGAAAAAGATATTGATGAAGAATGGTTTGAAGAGTTTCGCTTAGAGGCAGGGCTGTCTAAAGCGATTACTCGGCAACAGATAATCAATAACCTAAAGGTTACCACTCCTGATGGAAGCGTGAAAAACGGAGGCGTATTGTTCTTTGGGGAAAGTCCTGAACACTTTTTTGATACAGCGGCCATACGTTGTATTGCTTTTGAGGGTACAACAAAAACGAATATCATTGACGATAAACGATTTGGAGGTCCTTTAGTCAATCAATATAAACAAGCATTGCAGTGGTTGAAGTCAAAACTGAGTGTTCGTTATATCATAGAAGATGCAGGTCCCCGAAAGGAACAATGGGAGATACCGGAAGTTGCCCTGAAGGAAGCGATCATGAATGCCCTGGCTCATCGGGATTATTATGATAAAGGATCTAGAATCGTGATCGAACTATTTGAGGATCGATTGGAAGTAACCAACCCGGGAGGATTGGTAAGTGCTATTAAGCCCGATGAGTTCGGTTTTAAGAGTCACAGTAGAAATCCTTTGCTTTTTGGTCTATTGGTGCGGATCAATATGGTGGAGCAAATAGGTTCGGGAATTAGAAGGATGCAAGACGTAGTGAAAGAAGCCGGGCTTCCAGTGCCTGTATTTAAGACTGAAGGGTTGTTTACCGTTATTTTTTCTAGAGTAAGTGTAGATGAAAGTTCGGGGGAAAGTTCGGGGAAAAGTTCGGGGAAAAATTCGATGAGTTGGGAGAATACTAAGCAGCAAATAGCAACGAACTTATCTAAAAAGCTAAGTAAAAGTGCCTGGATGATTCTCGAATTAGTTTATGAAAACAAAGATATCACGATCCCGGAGATGGCCGAGCAAGTCGGTATTTCTGAGCGAGCGATACAGAAAAATATACAGAAATTAAAAGAGGAACAATTATTGGAACGAGTCGGCCCGGATAAGGGAGGCTATTGGAAAATTTGTTAAGGCGGCTTGTGCCGCTGGTTGAGCGCTTTGCTGTTGAGTCCATTACATGGTGTAGCCTTCGGGCTGTTGAGCCATTACATCGTGGAGCTTCGCTGTTGAGAAAGAATAGTACTGCAAAAACTCAACGGAGCGAAGCTCCACTCAACAGCGAAGCGCTCAACCAGCGGCGTAAGCCGCCTCAACATATACTACAGAAGTAAGATCCAACGTTATTATTCCAAGAACAAAAATACTATCTTTACATCTCAAAAGAATAGTAAATCCATATTAATCAATCAGTTTGACGAAGCGCTGAAGTGAAGATATAAGAACTCAATCCCCATTGTGCGAAGCACAACAAAGGAAATCCCAACGGAGCGAAGCTCCAAACCATGAAGTTCTCAACAGCCCGAAGGGCTCCTCAACAGCAAAGCGCTCAACCAGCGGCGTAAGCCGCCTCAACAACGAATGCAGTGAGTAACATAGCAATAAAAGTAGAAAATTTATCGAAGCAATATCGCCTCGGGCAGGTAGGGACAGGGACGATCTCTCATGACCTTAACCGCTGGTGGCATCGTATCCGTGGCAAAGAAGATCCTTATCTAAAAATAGGGGAAACCAACGACCGAACAGCCAAAGGAGCAAGCGAGTACGTATGGGCGCTACAGGATATCAACTTTGAAGTAGCACAAGGAGAAGTACTGGGGATTATCGGAAAGAACGGAGCAGGGAAGTCCACCTTGCTCAAGGTGCTTTCTCAGATCACCGCACCCACCACCGGAAGTGTAAAGGCCAAAGGACGTATTGCCTCCCTACTAGAGGTAGGTACCGGCTTCCATCCCGAGATGACAGGGCGTGAGAACATCTACATGAACGGTACCATTATGGGGATGTCTCGCTGGGAGATTACCCAGAAGCTTGACGAGATCGTCGCTTTTGCCGGGGTGGAACGGTACTTGGATACCCCTGTAAAGCGTTACTCTTCAGGCATGACCGTACGCTTAGGATTTGCCATTGCAGCTCATTTGGAGCCAGAGATTTTGATTGTAGATGAGGTGTTGGCCGTGGGAGATGCGGAGTTTCAGAAGAAGGCGATTGGGAAGATGCAGGAGGTGAGTACTGGGCAAGGGAGAACGGTGCTTTTTGTGAGTCATAATATGGCTAGTATTCAACAATTATGTACACGAGCTTTAGTTATGGAACAGGGAGCATTGACTTTTTTGGGAGATGTTAACGGTGGGATTGATTATTATTTATCTCAAGGAAAAGAAAAGACTCAAAAAACATTAATAGAAAGAACTGACAGACAAGGGAGGGGAAATGTGTTGGTGTCTGATGTTTCTTTCCTCTCTTCAGATAATAAAAATGTTAGAAATTTAGCTTCAGGGGGACAATATTTTATAAGAATGACATTGTGTGCGAGGAGTAAGATTAGTAATGTTAAAGTTCGATTGAAATTCGTAGATGATAGAGGTATTATAAGATTTATTTGTAATAATGTCTTTTTAGCGGCAGAGTTTGATATTATCGAGGAAGGAAATTACACTGCTGTTTTTAATATAATGAAATTTCCTTTGCCTAGAGGAGAGTATTCAATTGATTGTACAATTATGTCTTCAGATGGCATAGAAGATAATATAGAATCGATTACTTTTTTTGAAGTAGAAGGAGGAGACTTTTTTAAAACGGGTCGACAGCAGAATTTGAAAGAAGGTGTGTTGGTAGATCACAACTTCACTGTAAGTTCAATGATAAGCTTATAGTGGAGCGAAGTACATGTGATTTTTAATGAAATCTATAGGGAAACATGCAAAGTCAATTACTTGATAAAACGAAAACTTTTTTGAGTCGAGTTAGAAGAGTTGTCTTAAGAAATACAGTATATCATCATCGATACTTTACACCTATATTTATTGTATCGACAGGGAGAACTGGGACGAATTTTTTTGATTTTTTTTTCAATCAGAGCTTTCATGATGTTCATTGTGTACATGAACCAAAACCAGATTTTTTTGACATAGGAATGTCTAAGATACGTGAAGGTATGTTGACAGAAGAAGTGGTTGATAAGGTGAGAGCTTTGAGGTTAGATCAAATTAATAAAATGATCAACGCAAAGAAGAGTTATTATATTGAGTCAAACCCACATTTAGCTTATATTATACCTGAGCTAAAAAAAGCATACCCTAAAGCTAAGTTTGTTGTGTTAAGCAGAGATCCTAGGCAAGTAGTGGTGTCATATTACAATAAATCTCCCCTAAACGATAATGTGATGTTCACTTATGCAGATAATGATCACCGTTTACGTTTGAGAGCACTTGACTTTGAGAAGGATCCATACTTTTATGTTTGGAATGATTTTTCAAGGATAGAGAAAATAGCATGGTTTTGGAATAAGTGTAATGAGTTGATTATGAGTTCTCTACCTTTTAATAGTGATAGAGTGTTACATTTAAAATATGAAGAGTTTTTTGGAAGTGATAATAGGAGGGGAGAGTTAAAGAAATTATTATATTTTGTAGGTTTAAAGATGTGTGATGATGATTTAATAGGTTTAGAAAAAATATTAGATCATAAGAGAAATATCAATAATAATGTATTGATAAGGGACTTTGATACTTGGCAAGAGGAAGATCAGGAAAAGTTATTACAGCTTACTAAGCCGATGAGAGAAATACTTGGATATGCCTAAAAGAGTATGTATTGTGGTGTCGTCTTTTCCGACCATATCAGAAACCTTTATTCTTAACCAGATAAAGTTTTTAATTGATTCTGGTTATAAAGTACGGATCTTATCGACAAGAGATGTAGATACTTTAATTGGAAGACACCCAGTCGTTGAAGATTACCATTTAATGGATTATGCCAATACGATCGATTGGGAAAAACATATGCCGCTTAATTTTTTACAACGAATTCTTGGAGCATTAAAAGAACTCTACAAATATCGGCAAACGCCATTATTTTCAAACTTATTAAAAAGTTTTAATGTGTTGAAATATGGAAGACAAGCAGTTAATCTTGTAAAGTTCTACCAAACGTTGATGGCTAAGTTTTTTATTGATGGAGATATTATTCATGTACATTTTGCTTTGAATGCGCTACCTATTATTCCTTTGTTAGACATGATCAATCCTGATGTTAGGCTTTTAGTGACTTTTCATGGTTACGACGCATTTCATTATTCAAAACAATTTTACACTCCTCTTTTGTCTTCTAATATTGTTAGCTATACAGTTAATACTCCATTCTTAAAAGAAAAAGTAGAGAATTTATCTTTTCCAAAAGAACGAGTTAGCATTTTACCCGTAGGACTTGATACTAGCCAGTTCAATAGAGGTTTAAGATGTGGGGAGGTAAAAGGTGTGTTTAATGTGATATTTATAGGCAGGCTAATTCCTTTAAAAGCGCCTTTATTGGCTATTAAAATTATTCAACGGCTGCAGCAATTGAGAAATAATTGTCATTTAACGATTATAGGAGAAGGACCTGAATTTACAGCTTGTCAAGAGCACATTGTATACCATAATTTACAGAATATAGTTAGTATGAAAGGTAGTATGACACAGGATCAAGTCAAAAAGGAACTTTCGGAAAGCCATGTATTTTTATTTCCTGGTATCATTGATGGCGAAGGTCGCTCTGAAGCACAAGGTTTAGTGATTCAGGAAGCACAAGCAATGGAACTTCCTGTTATTGTATCAGATGTAGGGGGAATGAAATATGGAATGATTAATGGAGAAACAGGTTTTGTTGTGAAGGAAAAAGATATAGAGGGGTTTGTCGAAAAACTAAAATGGTTAATGGACCACCCCGAAGAGCAGCAAAAAATGGGAAAGGCAGCAAGAAATTTTGTAGTAGAGAATTATGATAATAAAGTGTTGGGAGAAAAGCTTATAGAAATTTATGAATCATAATGCATTAGTTACAGTCATTATTCCTTCCTTCAATACAGCTACTTTAATAGGAGAAACCCTAAACTCTGTCTTAGCCCAAACCTATCCTTATTGGGAGTGCATAGTAGTAGATGATGGCTCTATGGATGGTACTCAAAAAATAGTTAAAGCATATACTAAAAAAGATAGTCGCTTTCGTTTTTATCAGAGAGATCGAGGGCCTAAAGGGGGGAGTGTTTGTAGAAACATCGGCTTGGAAAGGGCAAAGGGAGATTATCTTATTTTTTTAGATAGTGATGACTTATTGTTGAAAACTTGTCTGGAAAAAAGGGTAGAGATAATTGAGAAGTGCCCTGATTTAGACTTTATAGTTTTTGCTACGGGGATGTTCAAAAATGAAGTAGGAGATGTGAAAGACGTTTTTAATAAAGCATCAGATGAACCACCTCTTCATCGTATTTTCAGACATGAGATGCCTTGGCAAACGACGGGACCAATTTGGAGGAAAGAGAGTTTGATTCAATTGGATGGGTTTGATGAGCGATACCCTAGGTTGCAAGACCCAGAATTACATACCAGGGCACTATTAAAAGGTTTCAGATATAAGTGTTTTTTTTCTATTTGTGACCATTATTATAGGATAATGCCAACTGTAAATAGACCGTCTGCAAATACAGTATTAAAAGGCTTTTTGCTATATAATCAGACATTTGCTCATTTAGCGCATAATAATGAATTAAAAAGTAATTTGGCTCAAGGTTTTGTTGTTTGTTTTAAAGTTATCAGTGAAAGGGTATACAATACAAGGTTGCTGTTGAAGTACGGAGCAATTCTATTGAACAATAAAGTTTTTCATTGGAAAGATTTTGTAGCACTTGGGTTGTATGAGCTTTTTACAAAGTTCGGTTTCCGACATGTAATAGGTTTAAGAAAGATTCATTGGGGATTTTATCAATATTTTCTCAATCTACCTAAAAGAAGATACAATGGATGACACAACAGTATTAAGTGTTTTGATGCCCGTTTATAATGCAGCTCAGTTTTTAAGGGATGCCATTCAAAGTATTCTTGACCAGACTTATGATAATTTTGAGTTCTTGATTATTAATGATGGCTCTACAGATCAATCGGAAGAGATTATTTTAAGTTATCAGGACCCGAGAATTCGATACATTAAAAATGAAAAGAACTTAGGCTTAATAGCCACTTTAAATAAGGGCATTGACCTTGCTAAAGGAAAGTATATTGCTCGTATGGATGCTGATGATATCGCCCGTCCTCAGCGATTTGAAAAGCAGTTGTATTTTATGCAAGAGCAAGGAGTAGATGTTTGCGGTACGGCAGTTAAGGTATTTAACTATAAGATTCGGTCACAAGCTGAAAAGGAAACTTGGGTATTCCCACAGACACATGATGATATTAGAAGAATGGGTTTGTTTCAGTGTCCAATTGCACATCCCTCAGTGATTTTTAGGAAGACTTCATTAAGATATTCCAGGGAATATAAACATGCTGAGGATTATTACTTTTGGTACTTGCATTTAAAAAATGGGTACAAATTTACGAATCTACCGGAGGTATTGCTAGACTATAGATTGCATGATACCAATGTGTCTGTGCTTCATCAAGAGGAACAAGGAAAAAATGCAAAGGTGATTCGGGATTTATTCTACACTAATGTTTATGAAACTCAAGAGCAGCTTTTCTCGGGTAAACTAACAAAAGAAAAGCTATGTAAGTATCTTCGGGTAATACGAGAGACACATGGTAAGCTTCAGGACAAAGACATTACATTAACATGGCTTGATGATTGGAATAATCGATTTATAGAATCGGCATCTCCTTTTTTGTTTGGTTTTATTTTAACGTTTTTTCTTTCTGGTAGAAGTGATTATTCCTTAAGAGACAAATTCTATTTATTAAGGAATTCCTAAGCTCTGTAGTAAGGGATTGAATGGGGATTGTTTGTTGATGTAATTGTACTTTTTTGAAACTAAGAAAAAATAGCAGTCATTCGGAAGAGAAGGGTTGTGATTCATTATTTACAGCATTTGAGAAAGTGGCTTCAGAAGTGAGAGACGCTGAACTTCAAGTTATAGTGTAAAAAAGAAAGTTTATCGGTTTCACTTTATGGTAGGAAGCTTATACACCTATCAGAAAAGTTACCTTCTGAAAGTGTACAATTTTTGGGTTTAAAAACTCATAAAGATGGCAGTAAGTAATTAGGGATATATATTGACCAGCTATAAATTTAAAAATATGATACCTAAGATAATCCATTATTGTTGGTTTGGTGAGCAGGAAAAGTCCAACCTGATAAAGGAGTGTATAGCTTCATGGAAAAAGTACTTAAAGGGATATGAGTTTATTGAGTGGACAGAGGTTAACTCTCCTTTAGATATAGATTATGCTAGACAAGCTTATGAAGCCCAGTCATGGGCATTTGTATCTGACTATGTAAGGTGTCATGCTTTATATAATTATGGTGGCATATATTTAGATACGGATATGCTTTTATTAAAACCCTTTCCTTTGTATAACAATATTAGCTTCTTTTCAGGATTAGAAACGGCTGAGTATGTCAGTTTTGGAGCAGTAGGTGTAATGAAAGGACACCCTGTGATAGAGCGGTTATTAAATTATTATCATTCTCAATCATTTATTCTGGGACAGAAAGTTACAATACCAGTATTGTTGACGAAGTATTTAATAGAAGAGGAATGTATTGATGAGCAATTGAGAACATTAAAGAATGATATTTTGATTTATTCTCAAGAGGTCTTTTATGCATTCCCCTCACATGAGTCGCATGAAGTGGAACGATATAAAAGTTATATCACGACGAACTCGATCGCAGTACATTTATGGAATGGTTCGTGGGTTGATGAATTTAAAACGTTAAGAGAGGGGCAGTTATGGAAAGGGTTTAAGCAATTTTGTAAAAGGCATTATCAACAAGGTTGGCAATCACTTCAATATTATAGAGATACCTTTTGGCTTTTGAGGCAAGGCTTGTATAAAAAAATAAAAGGGGAATCGTAGAAATAGAGTTAGAATAAACAAGATGAAGTCTTCGAGAATAGCATTTTTATTGCCTGATAAAGAACCTTATAGCAGCAAGTATGGTGGGGCTGTAGCACGTTGGGTGGCAGAAGTTAATCAATACCTTAAAACTGATCGCTTTACCATAAAAGTATTGGGTGCTGAACAAGATTCTAAAACGACTTATCCTCAAGGCAGTTTAGTAAGGTCTAAAGTTTTTACTTTCCTCTCTGTATTTAGATCAAAGTTTCCTTTGTCTTTTTTGAATAAGCGACAAGATGGACTCTTGTGGTGTATAGTTTGGTATTTCTTAGGAAGATTGAATCAGTATGAAGCTATCATCCTAGAAAATAGAGCACATTATGCACTTTATTTAAGGAAATTGGGATATCGTGGTAAATTATTGTTGCATCTACATAATGATAGTTTAGGATCTGTAGACACTACTTATTTGCAAAACCTTTCAAAGGCTTTGGATGGAGTGATAGGTTGTAGCCAAGCTATTTTGGATTCTTTTGGGGATAAATGTCCATCACTATATAAACGTAGCGTGGTTATTCATAATGGGGTTAATAATGAACTATTTACTCCTGAGGCAGGGTCTAAGCAAGGTGAAGTATTACTATTTGTAGGGAGGTTAGATAAAGGAAAGGGAATTCATTTATTGTTCGAAGTATTTGCTGAGCTTCGAAAAAAGTATGAAAATCTAAAACTTTGGGTAACAGGTAGTATGCATTTTGGTGGAGATGGAGAGAAAAGTTCTTATCAGCTAGAGTTAGAGGAGTTAGCTAGTGAATTGGATATTATAGACAAAATCGATTGGTTGGGCTATGTAGATCATGATAAAGATCTCCCCAAAGTTTTTGCAGAAGCAACTGTTTTTTGTCTTCCCTCTGTAGTTCCGGAGGCTTTTCCTTTAGTAACTCTAGAAGCGGCATTTAGTGGCACCGCAGTAGTAGCCTCTGCACTTGGGGGTACGAAAGAAGGAATGGCTGCCGTAGAAAATATTGTAGTTCCAGAAAAAGAACGGTTTGTACAGGTGATTGATAAGCTTCTGTCAGATAAAGAATACAGAGGTCAGGTGGAGAAAGCTAATTATGATTTTGTACAAGGTAAGTTTAGATGGGGGAAAATTGCTCAAGATTTTGAGTATCAACTAATGCACTTTTTAGAGAATGAATAAGCAAATAAAAGCAATTCATATTGTTAATTGGTTTCCTAATATTGACAATCCTTTTGAAACCTTGTTTGTTCGAGAGCATGTGCAATCTTTAGCTCCTTATGTAGCAAAGAATGAGGTGTTACATCTGGAAGTGGTAGAGAGTGAAAAGGATTTCGTGAGGTTAAAACATTATCCTTTGGAAGGGGTAGAAGGTTTTGCTTACAGACTTTATTTAACGAAGAAGTTAGCTCGTCCGGCGATTAAAGAGTTCCTGACTTTATTGTTATTATTGTGGGCTTTAAGGAAATACAAGGTTAATAAATTGTTCGATATATTGGTATTTCATGTGGCGTATCCTTTGGGTACTTATACCTCTTTGATAAAGAAAGTGATTAAGGTTCCGTTTGTATTTTTAGAGCATTGGACGGCTTACCATTTTAATTTCAATATGCCTAAGGATACAAAAAAGCTAGATCGTATTAAACGTATATTTCATCATAAAGTCCCCTTATTGACAGTTTCAAAAGCATTGGGTGAAGATATTAAATCATTTAGCGGAGCAGTAGACTTTCCTCATTATGTACTTCCTAATGTCGTAGATGCGAATGTGTTTACCTGTCACGCTGAACATAAAGAGAATATGCCTCAATATTTTATGGTGAATTTTTGGAGAACCATAAAATCACCTTTTCCTGCTTTTGAAGGTTTTCGAAAATTATTGAAAGAGTACCCTAATGCCGTATTGAGAGTTGGTGGGTATGGACCACTTTGGAAGGAGATGGAGCAATATGTTCAGAAGTATAGTTTGGAGCATAATATCATTTTACTAGGTAAACTACAGAAGTCCCAGATTGCAAAAGAAATGCAAGGAATCACGGCCTTTGTACACTCTACTTCTTATGAAACGTTTTCGGTCGTTACGGCAGAGGCTTTGTTATGTGGGACACCTGTAGTCGTGAGTAAGATTCCTGCGGTGGCCGAATTTGTTCATCAGGATAATGGTCTTTTAATAGAAGGGAGTACCACGGAGGATTGGTATCTTGGGTTGAAGAATCTGTTTGTGAATCGTCATAAGTATGATCGAGTGAGGATTAGTCAAGAGGTTACTGAAAAGTTTTCAAAAGAGGCAGTTGGAAAAGTCTTTGCTGCAATACTATCGGATGTTAAAGCGAGATAATAAAAAGACCAATGACTCTAAAGAATAAGGTAATTTTATTGATTTCTCCTGAAGCTTGGGGTAAAAGCTTCGTTTCTAAGCATCATTATGCTAAGACTTTAGCAGAAAGAGGGAATAAGGTTTATTTTCTGAACCCACCCACTTCCAAAGAGGAGGTAATCAGTGTCTCGGATAACCTATACATTATCAATAAACCCTTGAAATTTAGAGGAATTGGTCGATTACCAAATTGGTTGGGAGCTATCTTGACCAAGTGGGAATTACAGGTTGTTGAACAATTGATAGGAGAGGAGGTAAACATTATCTGGAATTTTGATAGCTCTCGCTTTTTTAATCTTAGTCGAATAAAAAAGCCTTTTAAGATCTGTCATATTGTAGATATGGCAGAGAATATTCATAGAGATCTATTAGCAACGACTTCTGATATTTGTTTTTGTACCTCTGATTTTATTAAACAAGAGTTACAGCCAGATAATGACCATGTCTATAAGATTCATCACGGTTATCAAGAAAGCAGAAATAATTATCAGTTGGAAGAATCTTTTGATCAACATAAAATACAGGTGGGATATGTAGGAAACTTATCACGCTTTTGTATTGATTGGAAGATCATCTTACAACTGATTAAGGAGTATCCTGATATTGATTTTAATTTTATCGGTAGCTATACTATCTCCAATTTATCACGGGAGACATTGTTAAAGGAATATATGGAAGAGTTGCAAAGGGCATCTAATGTTCGATTGCTAGGTCCTAAAGAAAGTTATCTTATTCCGTCTTACCTATCCAAAATGGATGTTTTATTGAGTGTTTATAAGATGGACACAGAGGGAGATATCAAACAACACTCTAACTTACACAAGACGATGGAGTATTTGGGGAGTGGTAAAGTGATTGTGTCCAGTTATTCGGATGAATATAAAGATTATCCAGAGTTACTGATAATGAGTAAGAAGAATGAGGAACTGTTGGAGAAGTTTAGGGAAGTGGTTAGTGATATAAGAACGTATAATAGTTCTGAGAAGGAGCATCTAAGAAGGCTATTTGTGGAAAATCATACCTATAGTAAACAATTAGACAAGATAGAACGGATTATTGACAACCATCTAAGTTAACTATGAATTGTTTGGTTTCTATTATAATGCCCGCCTACAATGCCGCAGCTTATATCCAACAGGCGATCACCTCAGTACTGAAGCAGACGCACTCCAACTGGGAGTTACTGATTATAAACGATGGTAGTACAGATAATACTTCAGAAATCATCCAGTCTTATTCAGACGCTCGTATACGTTATTTCGAGCAAGAAAATAAAGGAGTAAGCAGTGCCCGAAACAAAGGACTGCAAGAGATGAAAGGAGATTATTTTTGCTTTTTGGATGCGGATGATATGTTTTCGGAAAATAGTTTGAAGGCTCGGTTGGATGCTTTTGTGGATGGAGTGGCTTTTGTAGATGGAGTGGTGGAGAAATATGATGCAAGCATGTCCAGGGTGTTGGAAACTTGGGAGCCTACGTATCAAGGTAAACCACTAAATGCATTAGTGAATTTAGATAGTAGATGTTTTCTTGGACAAACCTGGATGGTAAAGCGAAATACTCAAAGGATATATGCCTTTAAGGAAGGAATGACGCATAGCGAGGATTTGTTGTTTTATCTAACAATAGCAGAAGATGGTCTATATACTTGTGTGGAAGAAGTAACTTTGAAATACCGTACGGGACATGGATCGGCGATGAGTAATTTAAAGGGCTTGGAAGAGGGTTATTTTACAGTTTGTCAACAGTTGTCTAGTATAGTAGGAATCACAAGGAAACAACAGGCTAATTTTAAAAGAAAGATAAAGTTGATCATGTTTAAATCTTATCTTAAAGAGAAAGATTTGCCATCAGCTATTGGTGTACTTTTTCGATAGTCAATCATTATGAAGAATATTCTCTTTATCACTTGGGATGGTCCCCAGGTGAACTACCTTCAAGGATTATTTTTACCTATTTTTTCAGCCTTAAAACAAAAAGGGTATCAGTTTCATATCATTCAATTTACATGGGGTAATGATATTGGCACCAAGGAAGCCTGTGAGCAGGAAGGAGTATTTTATCATAGAATATCAGTGATAAGAAAGTTACAGCCTTTAGGAGAATTGTATACACTTTGGAAAAGCAGAAGGGAGATTATTCGTTATGCGAAACAACACAAGATCGGGATTGTTATGCCACGTAGTATTTATCCAATGTTATTGGTACGATGGATAACTCAAAAGTTGGATTGTAAAGTATTATTTGATGCAGATGGTCTCGCATTGGATGAACGGGTAGATTTTGGAGGGTGGTCTCCTAGTTCCTTAGTATATCGTTTTTTGAGAGATGTAGAATATACAGGAGGAGTACTTGCTGATGCTATAATAGTACGTTCTCAAAAGGCGAAAGAGATTATAGCTCATCGTACTGGACAGCATGCGGAAGAGAAAATAGTGGTAGTGAGAAATGGTAAGGCTGTTCCTGATATTAATGTCTTGTATGCTGGTCGGGAAGCCTTACGAAAAGAACTAGGTGTTGCTGTAGATGAAAAGCTGTTGATATATGTCGGAAGTATTGGGACTCAGTATTGTGTTGAGGAGATGTTTCGATTCTTTAGTCTTATAAATCAAAAAGTGGCTTCTCGTTTTTTAGTTCTTACAAAAGATAAAAAATCCTTACAACCATTTTTAGATAGTCTACCTACTGATTTGATGAAAAAAGTTATAGTAAGGAGTGTACCTTCTGAAAAGGTGTTGGAGTACGTATCAGCCGCTGATTTAGGGTTGGCATTTCGAAAACCTTCATTTTCTATGCAAGCGGTTGCTCCAATTAAGGTAGGAGAATATCTTTTAGGTGGAGTGCCTGTGGTATCTACCAAAGGAATCGGAGATACGGAAAATATACTGACAGGGGATACTTATGGCTTTTTGTTGGATGATTTATCAGAAGAGACGCTTGAGCGTGTTATCTCTAGATGGCAGTCAAGAGTATATGATTATGACTGTATTCACCAAAGGGGTGTGGAGTATTTTTCTTTGGATAAGGCTGTAGAGGATTATGAAAAAGCTTTGGAGTTATGTGTGCTATGATTAGGGGCTTTTAGAAAAAAGATTGTTTTATTGGGAAAGCAGAAATAGGACAATTTTTTTTTGTGATAAACATCTCTTAGATAAGTAGACTATTCCAATTTTTTAAAATGTTATAAAACGAATGAATTCTTTAATCGACTTAATGATTGTAGGTACCCAAAAATCAGGAACAACTTCACTTAAAAATTACCTTTCAGAACATCCTGATATTATTACGCATCCCCAAGAAGAGTTTGCTTACTTCACAGACGATCGCTCGTATGAAAAAGGAATAGATTTAGCTTATCGTGATTATGGAATAAAGGGAACAAAAGAGCAGAAAATTGTTACTAAAAATGTGACGATGATGCTCAAGGAGGAAGCGGTTAAACGTTTGTGTGAACATAATCCTGCTTGTCATTTAGTCGTATTATTAAGAGAACCAGTACAGAGGGCTTATTCGTCCTATACTATGGCGGTTTCGGATGGGTGGATGGAGAAACCTTTTGAAGCTATCTTTATAGCTTTGGAAAAACATCATCGAGGGGAATATGATATTATGTTTAATCAGTTTATTCGTTTAGGGTATTATCATGAACAAATAGAAATGCTGTATCGTTACTTCCCAAAAGAACAGGTACACGTTTATCTGTTTGAAGACTTAAAAAATTCTCCCCAAAATGTTATCAACCCGATTTTGGAATTATTGTATTTAGAAGAAGTAGAATCTGTAAATGTGAATAAAGTACACAATAAGACTACTCAAAATAGGTCACGAGCGCTATCCAAGGTGATTCATTGGCTTAAAAGAGAGAATAATCCCTTAAAGCAAACTATAAAAAAGATTCTTCCGGGAACACTCTTTACAACTTTGGGACAAAAAGTGGAAGCGGTGAATAAATCAGAGGTGCGTTTCCCAAAAATGGAACAATCTATAGCTGTTGAGTTAAAAAAGCATTATCAATCTCATAATGAGAGATTAGTAGAGTTGACAGGTCTAGATCTTACTTCTTGGGAATAAAGTATTTGATCCGGATATTTTAATAATAAAGTCCATAGACCACAAGTAAAAAAAGCCAAATAGCCCCGGGCACCGCCCGGGGCAGCAGTAAATTATCGATCTACCACAAAACTATAGTATTAATAGTATTGGGGTGCAGCAGTGTTATAACGATTGATTCGAGTAATCATTAACCACTATTCTATCGTTTTCCCCGGGCGTTGCCCGGGGCTATTGTGTTATTTATTTTGTACTTTTAGAAAGCAATAGTGATAGCCTATAAACGATTTACTCCATGCTCCTAGAATTCCGCATCTCCAACTACCGCTCCATCGCCGAGGAGCAAGTACTCTCTCTCCTACCTGACCCCAGACAAAAAGAGTACTCCGAGAATATTCGAGGAAATAAGCATCAGGCTCTTAATGGATTGGCATTGTACGGAGCAAACAGCAGCGGTAAGTCTAATTGTCTAAAAGGCTTGACCTTGTTTGATCAACTAGTCTCTACGTCAGCACAAGGAAGTTCAGTGGCTAAGTTGCCTTATGATCCTTATTTATTGAAGGAGGGATTTAACTGCAGACCTACTGTGATGGAGGCGACTATTATTTTGGGAGAAGTACGTTACCGTTATGGTTTTACGTATAATCAACAAAGGGTATTGTCGGAGTGGTTATACCGCAAGAAGATTGGCCGGGAGGTAGAGGTGTTTTTTCGGGAAGGCGATAAAATAGAAGTATCATCAGCCTTGAAGGGCGCTAAGAGTGCCATTAATACGGCGATTACGATTACACGGCCCAATGCTTTGTTTTTGTCTATCTGCGATATGGTCAATATCCCTGAGGCTAAGGAGTTGCTGCAGTGGTTTGATCGCATGATCTATGTGGATGGTCTAGATACCAAGAAAGAAGAGGTCAATACCATTCAGTTATTGGATAATGAGGCGTATGCCCAAAAGATCAAAGGCTTTTTGGATTCTCTGAATCTCGGATTTTGTGATCTATTATTACAAAAGAAACAGTTCAATCCCCATGAATATATTGAAGGGATGCCGGAGGAGACAAAGGCAGTAGTGTTGGACGAGCTGAAAAGTAGGTTAAACATACAAGTGGAGACCCTTCATTACACCTATGATGCCCAAGGAAAGCAAAGGGAAGAAACCATGGTATGGTCTATGCACGAGCGGGAGTCTGAGGGGTCTCGAAAGGCGTTCCAGTTTTCAGGTCCTGTATTACATACGTTGCTAAATGGAGGAATTCTGATTGTGGATGAGATTGAAGCCAAAAGCCATCCTATAATCACCTTGAATATTCTGGAGTTGTTTTTTTCTAAGAAAAGCAATCCATATCATGCCCAAATTATCTTTGCCACACACGATACGAACTTACTGCATTATGCCAATCTCCGTCGTGATCAGATCAATTTTGTAGAGAAAAATGCCTGGGAAGCTTCAGAGGTCTTTGCGCTTTCCGACTATCAATATTTCTATCCCCAACAAAAAGGAAAAGATGATGCCAATAAGGCCAAGCGTTATTTAGAAGGGAGGTATGGAGCCATTCCGGTTCTTGGCAATTTTGACCTGCTGGGACAGTGAACAGAGAACAGTGAGCAATGGGCAGTGAACAGTGAGGAATAAATAATTGAAAATTAATCATTGAAAATTAAAAATTTGCGCACAACCCGAGACCATATCACCCGTCCCCACCGTATCCGCACCTATAAGCAGTATTTTCTGATTGTTTGTGAGGACAAGAATACGGAGCCTGCTTACTTTAATGGTTTTGCTCAGGCCTTTCCACCGGATACCCTATATTTAAGGGCAGTAGGAACGGGCAGGGATCCATTAGGAGTAGTTCAGAAGGCAATCACGTATAAGCAAGAGCTACAGTATGAAGCCAAGCGAGAGATTGATTTTGTATGGGTCGTATTTGATAAGGATGATGCGGATATTAATACCAGTAAACGGGTACGCTTTGAGAAGGCTTTGAAGATTGCCAAGGAGGAAAAGATGCATATAGCTTATAGTAATGAAGTGTTTGAGTTATGGTTATTATTGCATTTTATGGATCTTCCGGCAGAAGAGCCTATTCCACGGAAATGGATTTATGGGCAACTGCAGGAAGAGGTACGGAAGTTTGGAGGCCGATTTGCTCGCTATAATTATGTACATGGGAATGTTCGTATTCTGGATATGGTAGATAAATTGGGAATAGAAGAAAAAGCCGTTGATCGAGCTAAACAGTTATTGATTTATCATAAAGGAAAACCTGTGATTGAGGCAAACCCATCGACCCGTGTACATGTATTGGTGGAGGAACTGAGGGAATGGATACGGTTTTATCATTGGTCACCCCCGTAAAAATATTATTTTTACGAAAAAAATAATTCAACATATAATGAATATTCTAATCCTCGCACCATATCCCCCTACGATTGCTCCCTCTCAGCGATTTCGTTTCGAACAATATTTAGACTTTTTGGAAGAAGCAGGTCACACCTATACCTATGCTCCTTTTATTGATCTTTCTACATGGAATATCCTGCATAAACCAGGGCATTTTATTCAAAAAGCATTTGGGATTATAAAGGCCTTTGGTCGTAGGAAGTTATTGATGTTAAAGGCTTATCAGTATGATTGTGTTTTTCTTCATCGAGAAGCATCCCATATTGGTCCTCCTGTATTTGAATGGTTTTTAGCGAAGGTGTTGGGGAAAAAAATTATCTATGATTTTGATGATGCCATATGGTTGCCCAATTATTCTGAGCATAATGCTCGTTTTCATTGGCTGAAATGGTATCACAAGGTACCCTTTATCATCAAATGGAGCCATAAGGTGTCGGCAGGGAATGAGTACCTGGCAGCTTATGCCAAGTCATTTAACTCCAACGTGATCATCAACCCTACGACAATTGATACAGAAGGGTACCATAACCCAATCTTATATCCTCAAAAAAAGAATACGAAGCCCATCATAGGGTGGACAGGTACTTTAACCACTTCTATCTATTTAAAGTTGCTAGAACCGATTTTACAAGACTTGGAGGAAAGGTATGACTTTGAGTTTAGGGTGATTTCCAATGAAGCACCGGATCTAAAACTAAAGTCAATGGTATTTCAGCCCTGGAAAAAGGAAACAGAGATTCAGGACTTGATGCAGTTTGATATGGGTATTATGCCTCTGACAGAGGATAAGTGGGCAAAAGGAAAGTGCGGCTTCAAAGCCTTGCAATATATGGCATTGGGAATTCCGGCACTGGTATCTCCCGTTGGAGTCAATAAGGAAATTGTGGACCATCAGGAGAATGGGTTTATCTGTTGCTCTCCAAAAGATTGGGAACATCGATTAGTTTATTTATTAGAAAACCCGGAAGTTCTCCATCAAATGGGAGAGAAGGCCCGTAAGAAGATAGAAGAGCATTATTCAGTACAGTCCAATAAAGACAACTTTTTAGAATTAATGAACAGTGGGCAGTGAGTAGTAAATAATTGAAAATTGAAAATTAATCATTGAAAATTAACCACCTTCTGCACTAGCAATTTTACAGAAAAGCCTCAATTTCGCCTGCTCTCTGCTCGTTGGTAGATCAGCACAAGCATGGCTACATAAAAAGGCATCATAGGTGCTTTAAAGCGGGTGAGTACTCCAAAGTTGAAAGAAAATAGACCTACTATAAAACCAAAGATAATAGTGTAGCTCAATGCCATCAGTATCTCTGGATTGGTTGTCAGGGACTTGATACTATTAACGTTACTTTTGAATAAAGCTAGTAAGGTGAAGAACATTAAGGCGACTCCTTCCAGAGACATCAATCTGGTAAAGGCTTTGTTGACCTCCCAAGGGTAGGGGCGAAATAAGGTGACATTAATAGCGGAAGGAATACAATAGACCATTCCCAAAAAACTAAGGTCATTGGCGCAATCTAACTGGTAGGAGGATGCTTCTCCCCCTCCATGTCCTTTCGTTCGCCCTCCGTGGTCATAATGAGTAGCCTTGAGTTGGTACTGAAGAGCGGCGAACTCTTCCTGAGATTCTAGTTGATTGCTAATATCCCTTCCTGCTAATACCATTCCTCCTACAAAAATCAATAGGGATGAAATAACAAGTAATCCTTTAAGACTATTGCTTGGGAAGAGACGATCTTGGTATTTAAATAATAGCCAGATTAATAATCCAGGAAGTAAGGCTAGTAGGGTGACGCTTTTAATGTCTCTGAGTATCCATGTAGATAATAGGAGCACAAAAACAGAGAATAGGATTCTTCGCTTATGACAAAATAATTCACAGAAATAATAGACAAAGAAGCCTACGGCCGCTGAGGTGAGTGTTTCCTTGATAATGCCTGAACTCCAGAAGACACAAGAGGGGATAAAGAGCATACTATACCCTAACCATTTCGGGTATTGGGGATAAAATTGCAGAAAGAACTGATAGAGTTTCCAAATACCTAGGAAAGAGAAAAAGCCAAAAAGAAGACTAGCCGGAAGAAAAGTACCCAAGGTAAAGATCTCTACAAAGCCTGTAATCTTGGCTGTAGTCCAGTTGGAGGTTCGGTTGTCCATCCACATATTTCTGAGGTAAGCGTAGGTGTCTGCATCCCAACGATCACCGACATTGTACAAGAGAATTTTTATTCCTGTAATGGGGTTACTCCAAAAAGCTTCTTGGATAATCTTGGCATCGTGGTGGTATACCGTGGTATCTCCTCCTCCGTAATAAAAGAGATACACGAGAGCAAAAAATAGCGCCCCCACTTGTTTAATGAGTAAGCCCTGCCAGTAAATGCGTCGATTCTGTGCATGGGTAAGCCTTGTTTCCAGTAACTTTCCTGCCAATAGAATCAGTGCAAAAAAGATTGGTAGCAGAAGTAGTTCGGTGAAGTCTAGTCTAACCATAAACACAAAAGTGAATAATTTTATAAAAAAATAGAATAAAAAGGATTGTATTCCTATAAATACTATCTTCAGATAGCAAAAATGACCATATCAATGGATTAACGTAACAAATCAACAAAAAAAACACGAACTATTTGAAGTTTATAAAAAAGCATATACATTTGCACTCCGAAAAGGTAAGAACATGATTATTCACAGTTTATCATTGTTCAATTGGATTGTAAGGTGTACCTTGCAGCATTGAACAGGAATAGACAGTGTTATGATGCGTTTTTTCTTGTAATGGAGGGATACCAAAGTGGCCAACTGGGGCGGACTGTAACTCCGCTGACTTATGTCTTCGTAGGTTCGAATCCTACTCCCTCCACGATTCTTATTTATAAGCGGGCGTAGCTCAGTTGGTAGAGCGGCAGCCTTCCAAGCTGCAGGTCGCGGGTTCGAGCCTCGTCGCCCGCTCCAAAATAAGAACGGTGGATGTATGAGGTGTTTAGCTGTGTCTTTTAAAGGAGCAAACAAACACAACTTACTACACCACTCTTTAATTGAGTTCGAAATCAGTTTAATTTAAATTAATTCTTATTTAAAGATGGCTAAGGAAACCTTTGACCGTTCGAAACCGCACTTGAACATCGGTACAATTGGTCACGTTGACCACGGTAAAACAACTTTGACAGCAGCGATTTCTTCTGTACTTGCAGGTAAAGGTCTTGCAGAAAACAGAGACTTCTCTTCTATCGATAACGCTCCTGAGGAAAAAGAAAGAGGTATCACTATCAATACTTCTCACATCGAGTACCAAACGGAGAACAGACACTACGCACACGTTGACTGTCCAGGTCACGCTGACTACGTTAAGAACATGGTAACTGGTGCTGCACAGATGGACGGCGCTATCCTTGTAGTAGCAGCAACTGACGGTGCTATGCCACAAACTAAAGAGCACATCCTTCTTGCAAGACAAGTTGGTGTACCTAAAATGGTAGTGTTCTTGAACAAGTGTGACATGGTAGACGATGAGGAGATGCTAGAGCTTGTTGAGATGGAAGTAGCTGAAGAGCTAGAAAGCAAAGGTTACGGTGACTCTCCAATCATCAGAGGTTCTGCACTAGGTGCATTGAACGGTGACGATACTTGGGTAGCTACTGTTGATGAGTTGATGGAAAATGTTGACAACCACATTCCACTTCCGGAGCGTGATGTTGACAAAGACTTCTTGATGCCAGTAGAGGACGTATTCTCTATCACAGGTCGTGGTACTGTAGCGACTGGTCGTATCGAGAAAGGTGTGGTTAACACTGGTGATGCAGTTGAGATCCTAGGTCTTGGTGACAAATTGACTTCTACATGTACTGGTGTAGAGATGTTCCGTAAGATCCTAGATAGAGGTGAGGCTGGCGATAACGTTGGTATCCTTCTTAGAGGTATCGACAAAGAGCAAATCAAGAGAGGTATGGTAATCTGTAAGCCAGGTTCTGTAACTCCTCACAAGAAGTTTAAGGCAGAGGTTTACGTTCTTTCGAAAGAAGAAGGTGGACGTCACACTCCTTTCTTCGCTGGTTACAACCCTCAGTTCTACTTCCGTACAACTGACGTAACTGGTACTATCGCTCTTCCTGACGGAATCGAAATGGTAATGCCAGGTGATAACATCACTATTACTGTTGATCTTCAGAAGGAAATCGCTATGGAGCAGTCGCTTCGTTTCGCGATCCGTGAAGGTGGTAGAACAGTAGGTGCAGGTCAGGTAACTGAAATCCTTGACTAATTTCACCTGTCTATCATAGACAATATAAAAAAGGCTTCGGTGCTCGCACTGAAGCCTTTTTTTGTTCATACTGTTTAGTTGAGCTTCGCTCGTTCATATTGTTTAGTTTATTGTTTTCTTGAAAGCTTCGCTTTCGTGAGATGTAACTTCAGTTATATATACGAAATATAGTCATTGAGCGAAGCTCAATTAAACAAGTAAACAATAAACACAACTAAACAACATGAACGAGCGAAGCTCAATTAAACACCATGAACAAAAAAAAGCCATCCTACTTACACAGGATGGCTTTTTTACTATCAGTTTCCATTAGCCGGAAACGATATCATGCACATTGAAAATTAATCATTAAAAATTAATTTACTCTCCAAAGTACTTATAGAACAACGGAATCGTCTCAATACCTTTCATATAGTTGAATACCCCAAAGTGCTCGTTTGGTGAGTGGATCGCATCAGAGTCCAAACCGAAGCCCATCATGATAGAGTCAAGGCCTAACTGATCTTTGAACATTGCGACGATTGGAATACTACCACCTCCTCTCATAGGGATAGGCTCTTTACCAAAAGTATCTGTATAAGCTTTGCTGGCAGCGATATATGCTTTAGAGTCTGTAGGGATTACTACCGGCTCACCACCGTGATGTGGCGTTACTTTTACTGTAACTCCTTCAGGTGCAATAGACATAAAGTGCTCTGCAAACTTCTTAGAGATCTCGTCAGAAGATTGTCCTGGAACCAGACGCATAGAAATCTTAGCGTAAGCTTTAGAGGCAATAACTGTTTTTGCTCCTTCTCCTATATAACCACCCCAGATGCCATTTACATCTAGTGTTGGGCGAATGGTTTGTCTTTCTACTGTGCTGTAGCCTTCTTCACCAACAGCTGCAGGGATACCAATAGAATTGTTATATCTCTCTTGGCTGAATGGAGCTTTAGCCATTGCTTCACGATCTTCAGCAGAAACTTCTTGTACGTTGTCATAGAAACCTTTAACTGTGATATGTCCCTTGTCATCAATAAGGGTAGCAATCATTTCAGTCAAAGCATTGATAGGGTTCTTTACAGCACCTCCGTAAAGTCCTGAGTGTAGGTCTCTGTTAGGGCCAGTTACTTCTACTTCCATGTAAGCTAAGCCTCTTAGGCCAACAGTGATAGAAGGAGTGTCGTTGGCAATCATTCCTGTGTCAGAGATTAGAATAACATCTGCGGCTAACTTCTCTTTGTTATTGATGACAAAATCAGTTAGGTGAACAGAACCAATCTCTTCTTCTCCTTCTAGCATGAACTTGACGTTGCAGTCTAGGTTGCCTGTTTCCATCATGGTTTCAAAGGCCTTTACGTGCATATACATTTGCCCTTTGTCATCACAAGCACCTCTGGCATAGATCTTGTCGTTGCGAATCTCAGGTTCAAATGGAGGAGTGTCCCATAGTTCCAATGGATCAGCAGGTTGTACATCATAGTGTCCGTAAACCAATACAGTAGGCTTAGATGGATCGACCATTTTCTCTCCGTAAACAATAGGATTTCCAGGTGTTTCGCAAAGTTCTACATTGTCAGCACCTGCTGCAGTTAGTTTGTCCGCAAGAAACTGTGCGGCATTGCGAAGATCACCACGGTATTTAGAATCCGTGCTGACTGATGGTATTCTAAGTAGTTCAAATAGCTCTTCAAGGAAGCGCTCTTTGTTTTGTTCGATGTATGTGTTCATCTCTTTGTATTTTGTTACGTTTGTGTTGTAACAAAACTACAAAATAAGTCAGAAGTTACGAATTATTGGAAGAAAGGAATCCATTGTTTGTGTTGTTGAATCATTGATCCGCTAAACTGTTAACTGAATTTAACCAATCATTTAACGATTTAACAGTTCTAGGATTTCTGTAACTTTGCGGTATCAGCTTACATAATTGTTTTTTATATATACTTACAAAATACATATTTCATGTCAAATCAACGAGCCTCCTTTCTGTTGGCTATTCTCTTTATATGGGTGTCCTTTTCTTCCTATGCACAACGTAGTAGGGTAGGAGTATACGATGATTGGGAAACTAACAGACGAAAGCAAATTGTAGATCTTTATTCCTTTGATGCTTATATGCCTAAGGAGGGATTGAAGAGTGTAGACTTTCCATCTTTTCTGAATAAGGAAAGGGCGGTGAGTGCTTATCGTCCGGAGGAGGTGATGTTAGTAGTAAGTGTTGGGAGAGAGCACAAAGCTTATCCGTTAAGTACCCTAATGTATCGGCCGGTAATCAATGATCGTATAGGAGGGACTCCCGTGGCTGTAACATATTGCCCTTTGACAGATCAGGCAGTAGTATGGAAGAGAAGTTTTAATTATAAAGGACAAACAAGGGAGGTTGTCTTTAGAACGTCGGGATTGCTGAGAAATAGTAATACAGTATTGTATGACCAATTTACAGAGAGTTGGTGGCAGCAGTACACTGGACAGGCTTTGGTCGGGGAGTTTGCAGGAGTTGAGTTGGAAATGCTATCAGCTATGAGGATGAAAGTGAAAGATTTTTATGCTTATTACCCTTATGGTTTAACGTTAACGGATAAAGTGAGGGAGGATATTTTTCCTTATGGAGAAACTCCTTACTATCAATATGATCAGCAGTTTAGAAAGAAACCATTGTTGTTGAGGTATATGCCGGAGAGTTTACTGGCAGCTATGGAAAGGGTGGCAGTAGTACATGTAATGAACGAGCAAATGATTTATCCATTTGAAGAAATCCGAAAAAATGGCGTAATCAATGACAAGCCTATGGGTATGTATCTTACATTGTTTTATACAGAGGACATCCCTTCCATGCATGACGAAAGGGTGATCAAGGATAGTAAGAAAGTCGGACATGTGGTGGCTTACTCTTCTTTTTTGGATGGGCAATTACTCACCTTTGCTAAAGAAGAGAACAATACTTTCCGAGATGAAGAAACACAATCGGTATGGCGATTGGATGGTACTTGTATTGAAGGATCATTAAAAGGAAAGCAGTTAAAAGCAGTAGTGCATACGACTTCTTTTGCTTTTGCTCCTACCGTATTTTATCCGAAAGCTACCATCTATAATTTTAGTTGGTAAGATGAATTAATTACTCGTCATCAATCACTAAAAACACCAATGCCTAAGCATTTTTTAACAACAGATCAATGATATATAGTTACTTAGATAAAGCTTTTAGAGTATCGAGTTATACGAGCCTGTTTCTTCTACTCCAAATATTGATATTTCAGCCTTTACAGGCACAAGAAAATCTTATTCCCAATGCTAGTTTCGAAGAAATTACAACACAGAGTAGGGGGCATTCATTCTTGTCTAATGTTGCTAATTGGTATAATGCTAATCAACGTAAACCACAAGGACTATATGGTACGCCTGATCACATGTATATCAATACTGCACAACCATTGAAAGGGGTGCAAGCAAATATCCATCCTCGTACAGGTTCATCCGCTTTGGGGTTGATCACGTATATGCAACGTGTAGGCAATTACAGGGAGTATGCTTCTGTAATGTTGAAACGTTCCTTGGAGAAAGGGCATAAGTATCAGGTAACGATGTATGTAAGCAATGGCCATCACACTGCTTATGGAAGCATTGCGACCAATGGCTTGGGGGTTGCTTTGAGTAAGGTAAATCCTCAGCAATACTATTACGAGCCCTTAACATTGGAACCTCAGTTTTATATTAAGGATATCTTGTATACGACAGAATGGAATAAGGTGACCTTTGAGTTTGTTGCAGAGGACAGTTATATGTACTTGACTGTGGGGAACTTCTTCACGGATGACCAAATAGAAAAAAGACACATCAATTTTGATATAGATCCTCAAGCGTATGTTTATCTGGATGATTTTTCATTAATAGACATAACCGAGACTCCTGTGGAGGAAGTTATTGAGAAAGAAAAAGAAGTAGCTCCACCTGTAGTGGTTAAAGAACAAGCGGTAAGCAAGCCGAAGCCTCCAAAACCTGTGAAGGAACCAAAAGCAGTAGTGACTATGGAGGAAAAGACCAAGAAGATGCTTAAAGACCGCTCAGTGCAGGTACAACATAATTTTAAATTATCTGAAGGTGAAACTTCCGTAACGGTATTTATTTGGGACTTGCATGAGGTGGATGGGGATCAGATTTCTATTCTTTATAATGGGAAATGGATCAAGAAGAGACATAAGTTGAAGCGTAAAAAACTGAAATTAGAATTACCTGTAGAGAAGGGAAAGCCTAATCGACTCATCATGTTTGCCGATGACTTAGGGACTATTCCTCCAAATACAGCAGCGGTGATTGTAAGAGACCAGCGAAGTAATACGAAGACCTATAAGTTGATCTCTGATTTAGGAAGGTGTGGCGCAATACAGTTTCAACAGTAATACAGTTGTTGAATCGTTGAATTGAGCTTCGCTCGTTGATTCGAGTTGAACTGTTGTCTGAGCATCATAACAAGCTCTTTCAACATATCAACTCGAATCAACGAGCGAAGCTCAATTCAACAAGCAGCGTAAGCTGCCTCAACGATTCAACAAAAAGGATGTCTTTTCTCAGGATTACTTTTTGCGATCAAACTTTAAACGACTAGGAGTAACAGAACCATCCACCATTGGCGCTATGCCGGCAGCAATTCCCTCAATAATCGAGTTCATATTTTTCAGGTCCAGGGTAGAGATCTCATCATTGACCGTATGATAGTAGCTGTCAAAGTCAATAGGATCAGAGGAGATAGTATGGGCCGGAATATTATACTGCGCAAAGGAAGCATTATCTGCTCTCATGAATAGGTTGTATTCCTTGTATGGATCAGCAAAGAAACGGAACCCCTTGGAGGCAGCAGCTTTTCGCATAAGTTTACCCATATTAGATTTGTCATAGCCTGTAACATAGGCCTTGCGTATTCCTCGGTCAGAAGGTTTTCCGATCATTTCAATATTCACATTGGCAACATATTCTTCCGGAGTGATCTGCTCAGCGAAATGTTTGGACCCGATAAGGCCAATTTCTTCTGCATCAAAAGCGGCAAAGACCAATGTGCGCTTATTGCCCTTTTCTTTAAAATGCTTGGCTAGTTGTATAATAGCAGTAACACCGGTCGCATCGTCATCTGCACCATTGGCAATAGAATCTCCCTGAATAGGGGCAATGATACCAATATGATCATAATGTGCAGACAGTAAGATTTTTTCATCAGAAGCACCTGGCAATACACCTATGATATTGTGCATCTTATTTTCTTCTATACTATACTTTAGCTGAATCTTCACTTTATTCAGCGTGCTATCTTCACTCAGTGTCCAAGCAGAGAAATGCTTTTCATTTAATTCCACTTGAGGTTGAAATATTCCAAAATATAGATTGTAATTACTAAATTCTTCTTGGTGTGAAGGGTGTACTAGTACGACAAAGTCCCCTTCTTTTTGGCGGTATTCTGCAAACTTTTCACGGAAAGAGTCTTCTTTTTTTATGAGTAAAGTTTCGACTTGGCTACTCTTTTTAAGTTTGATGTTTTCTCTTCCATTCAAAACAAGGACATCTTTTGAGGAAAGGGTTTGTCCATTGATTTTAACCTTATGCTTTTGAGGTTTTAGGTTGTATAATGAGAAATATTGGTAGTAACCATCATTTCCTTCCATTGGTACTAGTCCAAGTTTCTGGAACTCTTCTGCAATAAAGGCTGCTGCCTTACGGTTTCCTTCTGTTCCAGTCTTTCGTCCTTGCATGTCATCACTGGCTAGAGTAGTCATAATCCTTTTGGTTTCGGAATATGAGATGGTTTGTGTGTTTCCAGTAAAGGCACTCGATAGTAGGAGACAAGAGAAGATGGAGATCGCAATATTTTTAGAAATGATATTCATAGTCACTCATTTAAAAAATTAAAGTTTAGTTGTTCGCTTGTTATATAGAGGATGCTAGAAACACACTCTTGAAGCTTGTATGGGATATGGACTTTAAGAACTATTTTACTTAAAATATATAGTTCCAAACAAACTCTTAGTAAATGTAACGAGCAAAATAATAAATGTCACCCTTAATCCCTTAAGGAATAGTTATATTTCAGTACTATTTACTCTTACATAAGAGACAACTTATTTAGTTGTTAAGTCAGAAACGATTTTAGAGTAAAGTAGGTTAATAAAAAATTAAAGCTTGTTTAGGATAGTAAATATAGAGGTTGGTAGCGTGAATTACATTTGAATGTATCACCAACATGAGACTTATTGAATCGTAGCATCCATTATATGGGAATTGTTGATGGAATTCAGTAGATATATAGATGCTATGTATTGGGCGATTCAATAAATAAAGCTCAGTTCAATAATTTAACAACTAACATACGCCGTGTAGCGGAATGAACACAATGGCGTAGTCATTGTAATGAAACATCATGAACACTACACCTTCTGACAAGCAGTAATGTATAAATCTTCTAGTAACACACTCATTTTTGGAGGAAATGTTAGGACTGTGTTATATAGGGGAAGACCCAACGACTGTAGCTATGAATAACGAAAAAAAACTCAAAATTAATGAATTGTTTGGGCAGCTCAAGCAAGTGACTGACCAGGAACAAATCAAAGAGATTGAATCTACGATATTGTCTTTGTGGCTTCATTCTGATAATACCTCTATAGAGGGATTGATGGCGGAAGGTATGGAACAAATGAAGGAGAGTCAATACACAGAGGCCTTGGATACATTTGGAAGGGTCATTAAAATGGATCCCTTATATGTGGAAGGGTGGAACAAGAGGGCAATTGTTTACTACCTTCGAGGAGAGTTTAAGCGTGCTATGAATGATATACAAAGAGCCTTAATCATAGAACCTAGACACTTTGCTGCTATGTCGGGGATGGCGAATATATATCGGGAGGTATTGGCTTACAAAAGAGCTTTGGGAGTATTGGAGCGAATGACACAGATATCTCCTCATAGACAGACGTTGGATGAACAGATCAGAGCACTGAAAGAAAAGATATAAACAATGTGTAAATAATCGTGTATGTAAAAGATTTTACTTCAAAAAGAAACGGAGGTAGTTTAAACTACCTCCGTTTCTTTTTGTGGTTTGCGTCGGGAAGAGGGGTCTGGATCATTGGGAGATAAAAAGAAAACTCCAGGAGGAAGATCTATGGTAGGAGTATCGTTGGGGTTGTCCCATCCACCTCCATTGTCGTCGTCTTCGTCACTTCCCGCGTTGTTGTTAAGGCTTTTTTTGAAATAAGTGAACATCAACACAACTAATACGGCATAGATGATCACTAAGCATATGATGTTGAATGTAGTAACGGTAGATCCCATATGAATGCGTGGTATTTTAGAGGGTTATTTATAGTGAATAGAGGATGTCAAGCAGTCATAATCTTTTGAGTATCCTTGGTGGTTAACCATGTCTTATGGAGATATTTAAATTACATAATTCTTTTCAAAAAGGCTATTCCATAAGAACCTCCTTTCTTTCATCTAGAAGAAAAATAAAAATAGTTAAGGTTATTGCCACTATATTCCATTTGAAACTTCCCTTGTGCTTAAGGGGATAAGAAGGTCGTACTACAATCGAATTGAAATAGGTTCTATAGTAATTAAGACTGACGCCTTGTATGCTGTATGTGTATTGGTTATTGTTTATAAACGATAACCAATAAACGATAAACGGCATATGATTGTCTTTGATAATGACTGATATATCACTCAAGAACTAAACATCATGAATGAGCGAAGCTCAATTAAACAACGTGAACAAACGATGATGATCAGAATCGGGAAAGGGAAATGCCGAAAAATATGGGATGATCATTATTGTTACCTTCAAAGGCTTTTTCCGTAAAGAGTGGAACAAGACCATAGTAGCCAAATACATGAAATCGCCCATATCCTATTCTCGCCATTGCTCCCAGTCGAAAACGACGAACATTGAAATCATCATATACTTTTTGAAGGACAAGATCGTCATTGTCGGTCTCTAGTTTGATTTTGGTGTGTGTATTAAATCGAACACCTCCTTTTATCCCAATACCCAGTAGAAAGGAATTGATGCCGGGATTACTGCGGTAATGTAATTCCAAGGGGATATCGATATAGTTGACGGCTAGCTTACTTTTTTTGAAGTCCGAAATATCAAACTGATCATTGATATTTAGAATGACATTTTGATCTCCAGTGTCCTGTATCGTTTCCTGATTCTTGAAGAAGTAACTTTCATGCCCATAACCCAGTCCCGGATTGAAAGAAAATTTACTTTCACCCAATTCAGCTTTGTAGAGATAAGTGATGTTGACTCCTCTGGATTGAGTTTCGAGTCGAATGTCATCTGGATTTTCACTAAAAAAAGCAGGGCCAAAATCAATATATAAGTTTCCAGGAATGGAAGCTGGCATTTGTCCATAAGCATGGATGCCTGTTAAAGTAAGTGCGATAAGGTTGATCAATAGTATTCTGGATAGCATAGTGAGAGGACTTAGTGAAGTTTTTAAGTGATGTAATTCTCTTATTAAAATAGTAAAGAAGTTGCTTTGAAGAAGAATGTTTGAGATAATCAAAATATTTAAACAATACCTTAAAGACAAAGGAAATCGAGGAATAGTCAAACTTATCAGGAAAAAATTGACCTTTTTAGAGGGGTTGATGGTTTTGATAATCAAAAGGTTATCCTTTTTTCTTTCTTTTCATAAGGAAAAATCTTAAATAATAAAAGATAACTAATAGAAATAATGTATATTTATTAATATATTTGCGAGCTTAAGAAAACCGCAAACTGCAACATGGCATTCAGAAAAAACAAAAAAATCAACAACGACTTTACAACTGTTACGATTAGTCTTGCCTCACCGGAGTCTATCTTGGATAGTTCTCATGGAGAAGTGACGCAACCGGAAACGATCAACTACAGAACGTATAAACCTGAAATGGGTGGTCTGTTTTGTGAACGTATTTTCGGACCAGTAAAAGACTGGGAATGTCACTGTGGTAAGTACAAGCGTATCCGTTACAAAGGTATTATTTGTGACCGATGCGGCGTAGAAGTAACGGAGAAGAAAGTGCGTCGTGAACGCATGGGACACATTCAGTTGGTAGTCCCGGTAGCGCATATTTGGTATTTCAGATCTCTGCCAAACAAGATTGGTTATTTGTTGGGTCTTCCAACAAAGAAATTGGACCAAATCATCTATTATGAGCGCTACGTGGTTATTCAACCAGGATTGAAAGCGGAAGATGGTATTCAAAGAATGGACTTCCTAACAGAAGACGAGTATTTGGATATCCTAGATAAACTTCCAAGAGAAAATCAACAGCTGGACGATGATCATCCAGACAAGTTCATTGCAAAGATGGGAGCAGAAGCTCTTGAAATGCTATTGAGCAGACTGGAGTTGAACTCGCTTTCAGCAGATTTGAGAGATGCTGCCAACAACGATACATCTCAGCAGCGTAAGGCTGAAGCTTTGAAGCGTCTGAGAGTAGTGGAAGCATTTAGAGAAGCAAACCATAATATTGAAAACCGTCCAGAGTGGATGGTAATCCGTATGGTTCCTGTAATTCCACCGGAATTGCGTCCATTGGTGCCATTGGATGGTGGTCGTTTTGCAACGTCAGATTTGAATGACTTGTATAGACGTGTAATCATTAGAAATAATCGTCTAAAACGACTTATTGATATCAAAGCCCCTGAGGTGATCTTACGTAACGAAAAACGTATGCTTCAGGAAGCAGTGGATTCACTATTCGACAACTCTAGAAAAGTGAACGCTGTACGTTCAGATGGTAACAGACCATTGAAGTCACTTTCAGATATGCTGAAAGGTAAGCAAGGTCGTTTCCGTCAAAACCTATTGGGTAAGCGTGTGGATTATTCAGGCCGTTCTGTAATTGTAGTAGGACCAGAATTGAAGCTGCACGAGTGTGGTTTGCCAAAGAATATGGCAGCCGAGCTGTTCAAACCATTCATTATCCGTAAGTTGATTGAGCGTGGTATTGTAAAGACAGTGAAGTCTGCGAAGAAAATCGTAGATAGAAAAGATCCGGTAGTATGGGATATCCTGGAAAATGTATTGAAAGGGCACCCAGTACTTCTAAACCGTGCTCCTACACTTCACCGTTTGGGTATTCAGGCATTCCAGCCGAAACTAATCGAAGGTAAAGCGATTCAGTTGCACCCATTGGTATGTACGGCCTTCAACGCCGATTTCGATGGTGACCAGATGGCGGTTCACGTTCCATTGGGACATGAAGCAATCTTGGAAGCCTCAACGTTGATGCTATCTTCTCACAATATCTTGAACCCTGCAAACGGTAAGCCGGTAACGGTACCTTCTCAGGACATGGTATTGGGTCTATACTACATTACAAAAGGTAGAAGATCTACACCAGAAGAGAAAGTGAAAGGGGAAGGTATGCGTTTCTACTCTGCGGAAGAGGTAATTATCGCATTGAACGAAAAAGCCATCTCTCGTCACGCTTATATCTTCTTAAAGGTGAAGCTGAGAAACGATGAGACTGGTGAAATGTACGATGAGGTAATTGAAACGGTAGCAGGACGTGTGGTATTTAACCAGTACGTACCGGAGACTGTAGGTTATGTCAACGAACTATTGTCTAAGAAAGCACTTCAGAAAGTTATTGCCCGTGTCGTGAAGATTGCAGGTATGGCTCGATCAGCACACTTCTTGGATGATATCAAGAGTCTTGGTTTCCACATGGCTTATAGTGGTGGTCTTTCATTCGGTTTGGATGACGTTATTATCCCTGAAGAGAAAGTTAGCCTTGTAGAGAAAGCCAAGGAAGAGGTAGACGGTATCCGTGATAGCTTTATGATGGGTCTGATCACCGATAACGAACGTTATAACCAGGTGATTGACGTTTGGACTAAGGCGAACAACGCCTTGACTAACGAATTGATGCATCAGATGGAGACCGATAACCAAGGTTTCAACTCTATTTATATGATGATGCACTCAGGTGCACGTGGTTCTCGAGAGCAGATTCGTCAGCTAGGAGGTATGCGTGGTCTGATGGCGAAACCTCAGAAAAACACAGTAGTTTCTGGTGGTAACATTATCGAAAACCCTATCCTTTCCAACTTTAAGGAAGGTTTGGATGTATTGGAGTACTTTATCTCTACACACGGTGCTCGTAAGGGTCTTGCCGATACAGCCTTGAAAACAGCCGATGCGGGTTACTTGACTCGTCGTTTGGTGGATGTTGCCCAAGATGTTGTAGTAACAGAGCAAGACTGTGGTACGTTGAGAGGTCTGACAATGACAGCCTTGAGACAAAACGACGAAATCGTAGAATCTCTGGCAGACCGTATCGAAGGACGTTGTAGTTTGGACGATGTCTTCCATCCGGAAACAGGTGAGTTGATGGCTGCAGCAGGTGAGTTGATCTCGGAAGATCTGGCTGAGAAAATTGACAATGCTGGAGTTGAGGAAGTAGAGATTCGTTCAGTATTGACTTGTGAGACACAGCAAGGAATCTGTGCCAAGTGTTATGGTAAGAACATGGCAACTGGTAAAGATGTTGGTAAAGGTGAAGCCGTTGGGGTAATCGCAGCCCAGTCTATTGGTGAGCCTGGTACACAGTTGACACTTCGTACATTCCACGTTGGTGGTGTGGCTGGTGGAGCTGGTGTAGAATCTACTATCAATGCGAAAAAAGGTGGTAAGGTTCAGTTTACGGAGATGCGTAAAGCGCCAACAACAACAACCAATGCTGAGGGTGAAACAATCAATGTTGATATTGTAATGGCTCGTACTGCCGAGGTAAACATTTTGGATGCCGAAGGTAAGGTAGAGTATAACGTGAATATTCCTTATGGTGCTTACCTGAAGGTGAAAGATGGTGATATGGTGGAGAAAGGTGCAGAGATCTGTAGCTGGGACCCTTATAACGCCTTTATCCTTTCGCAGTATGACGGTACGGTAACCTTTGAGTCTATTGAGGAAGGGGTTACTTTCCGTACGGATACTGATGATATGACAGGTATGTCAGAGAAAGTAATCATCGATACCAGAGATAAGACGAAAAACCCTACCATTCTCGTGACTAACGCTGATGGTGACTCTGTAGCATCCAATATCCCTTCAGGCGCTCGTCTGACAGTAGAGGATGGACAAACAGTGAAGTCGGGTGATATTCTAGTGAAGATCCCTCGTGCTGTAGGTCGTGCAAGAGATATCACGGGTGGTTTGCCAAGGGTAACCGAGTTGTTTGAGGCTCGTAACCCATCAAGCCCAGCAGTAGTATCTGAGATTGACGGTTTCGTAACTTACGGAGATGTGAAGCGTGGTAGCCGTGAGCTATACGTGGAGTCTAAAGATGGTGTGAAAGTAAGATACATGGTGAACTTGTCGAAGCACATCCTTGTTCAGGAGAACGACTTTGTGAAGGCAGGAATGCAACTTTCAGATGGAGCCATTACTCCTGCAGATATCTTGAAGATTAAAGGCCCTACAGCTGTTCAGGAATATCTGACGAACGAGATTCAGGACGTTTACCGTCTACAGGGTGTGAAGATTAACGATAAGCACATTGAGGTGATTGTTCGCCAGATGATGCAGAAGGTAGTAATTATCGATAACGGTGATACGTTATTCCTGCCAAACCAAGTAGTGGACAAGTGGTCATTCCGTGAGGAAAATGATAAGATCTTGAACATGAAAGTGGTAACGGATGCAGGAGAGTCTACTCGTTTCAAGGCAGGTCAGTTGTTGACTGCTAAGGAATTGAGAGATGAGAACTCTACGCTTCGTCGTCGTGATCATAAACTAGTGAAGGTAAGGGATGCTCAACCGGCAATTTCTAGACCAACCCTACAAGGTATCACTCAGGCATCCTTGGATACGAAGTCCTTTATCTCAGCAGCTTCCTTCCAGGAAACTACTAAGGTATTGAGTGAGGCTTCTATCAGAGGTAAGAGGGACCAATTGATGGGATTGAAGGAGAATGTAATTGTAGGACACTTGATCCCTGCAGGTACAGGTCTTCGTGAATATCAATCTATCAAGGTTGGATCGAAGGAAGAGTACGAAGGTTTAGTAGCATCTAGAGAAGCTAAAGTAAAAAGCTACGATAGATAGTAATTGTAGCCTTGCGGTTTAAAATAATAAAGGTCTTCTGGTAGTAATATCAGAAGGCCTTTTTATTTTTAGACTAATATTGTGACGATTTTATTGAAGAATAGATAAACCAATTAAAACATACTTTTTACCATGAGAACTATTGAGAAACTACAAGGCGTAGTACAGCACTACGCCTGGGGAGGGACGCATTATATCCCTGACTTACTAGGTATAGAGATGGAGGTTGGGACTCCTTATGCAGAGTATTGGATGGGAGCACACCCCAAAGCACCTTCCCTAATAGGAGAGGAGAATAAGAGATTGGATCAATTGATACAAAGTGAACCTAATAACGCATTAGGAAAAGAGATTACGAGTAAGTTTGGTCGATTACCTTACTTATTCAAGGTGTTGGATGTGAAAGATATGTTGTCTATCCAAGTACATCCAACAAAAGAGGAAGCTGAGAAAGGGTTTAAGAGGGAAAATGAAATGGGAATTGAGCTGACAGCTCCCAACCGAAATTATAAAGATGATAATCATAAACCTGAAGTTATGGTTGCTTTGGGGGAGTTTTGGTTATTACATGGCTTTTTACCTGAGCCACAATTGAGAGAGAGATTGGAAGAAGAAGCGGTTCTAAACCCTTTATTACCACTATTTGAAGAAGAGGGGTATAAAGGCGTTTACCAAAAAGTAATGGAGCTCTCTCAAAAGGAGGTGAATGAATGGCTTAAGCCACTAGTGGAGCGAATAGTGCCACCATATAGAAAAGGAGAACTTTCAAAGTATAGTCCAGACTATTGGGCGGCAAAGGCAGTAGAAACAATGTGTGATGGAGAGAATTATGATAGGGGTATTTTTTCTATTTACTTGTTTAATATAATGAAAGTAGAAGAGGGAGAGGCAGTATTTCAGGATGCTGGTATTCCTCATGCTTACTTAGAAGGCCAAAATATGGAATTAATGGCCAACTCTGATAATGTCCTTAGAGGAGGATTAACACCCAAGCACGTCGATGTTTCGGAGTTGCTGAAGCATGTGACTTTTAAAGGAATTACTCCCAATGTGATGAAAGGGAATGTTTTGGAAGGGAATAGTGAAAAAGTGTATCCTTGCCCTGTTCCTGATTTTCAGTTAAGCAGGGTAGATAGTCAAGAGGAGAGAAGTTACAGTACAACTTCTGGAACTATGGAGATTCTTTTTGTACATCAAGGAAACATTACCGCAAAGGCAGAGGATAATGAGCTTGAGCTAAAGGCTGGAGAAGCTTTTGTTGTGAAAGCAGGAGTAAGTTATACTGTGACGGGAGAAGGTGTGCTGTATAAAGCAACAGCCCCTGTGCAGGCATAAAAAGGCTAGTTTCAGTTCAAGAAATTATTTTTTTATTCAAGTCATAGAATGTAGACCCTCGTCTCAGGCGAGGGTTCACTCAAGAATAGCCTTTCATATGGTCATGGGGTTTATTTTATTTTTTATGAATGTCAGGTTTTGTTTATAAATCACATAATGGATGAGCAGACACTTACTGAACTTTTGGTTTTTTGAGGATATAAAGTACACCGCCAATAGTCAATAATGCTAAGGCTGCCATTACCCAGACCATTGCATTATTATTACCTCCTTCTAAAGCATCCTTAAGGTTATAGGCTGTATAGCCAGCCCATATACTTAGCAAGGTACGGGGGAGCATGCCAAGAAAGCTTCCTACTATAAAAGGCTTCTTCCTTACACCAGCTAAGGATAATAATATATTACTTACTGCAAAGGGGAGTACGGGAGATAGCTTCGTTAGTAAGGTCATTTTAAACTCATTCCCTTGAATATTTTCTAGAATAACCTCTCCTTTTTTGAACTCTCGTATACTTTTACCGAATCTCCCTTGATCAATTTTTTTAGCAAAGGAATAGCACAAGAGGGAAGCCCCTAAGTAACCTAGAATAACGCCAGGGATAGCGTGCCAGCCCAATAGGTAACCACTACTTACTGCAATAAAAGTTGTAGGTGTCAGGGCAAAGCCCATAGTAAAGGCAGAAGCAATAAATATTCCTATCCAGTAGATAGGGGTAAGTTCCATCAATACTTCTTCATAATGGTAGATGTGAAAAGCAATTGTGGTACTCATTACCAAAGGAATAATGGTAAAGAAAATACTGAGTGAAAAAGAAGAACTATTTTTCTTGATGAGAGAGGAAAAAGCCATAGAGTGAATTAAAATATTACTATCCAGATATTTAGCATGCAAATATAGTTATTTTATTTCTTGCACATTGTTTTGTGGGTAAAATAAGCTGTCAATTAATAGACTTATTTTAAGGAGATATGTGAAAAAAAATAGAGTATAGGATTGACATATTCAAAAAAAGTGATACATTTGCATCGCTTTTGAGGTAAATACCTCACGGGTAAAAAGTAAGCCCCCATAGCTCAGCTGGTAGAGCAACTGATTTGTAATCAGTAGGTCGCTGGTTCGACTCCGGCTGGGGGCTCACATTAATGACATAGCAAGCTTGTAAAAGCCCCCATAGCTCAGCTGGTAGAGCAACTGATTTGTAATCAGTAGGTCGCTGGTTCGACTCCGGCTGGGGGCTCACATTAATGATATAACAAGCTTGTTAAAAGCCCCCATAGCTCAGCTGGTAGAGCAACTGATTTGTAATCAGTAGGTCGCTGGTTCGACTCCGGCTGGGGGCTCACATTAATGACATAGCAAGCTTGTAAAAGCCCCCATAGCTCAGCTGGTAGAGCAACTGATTTGTAATCAGTAGGTCGCTGGTTCGACTCCGGCTGGGGGCTCACATTAATGACATAACAAGCTTGTTAAAAGCCCCCATAGCTCAGCTGGTAGAGCAACTGATTTGTAATCAGTAGGTCGCTGGTTCGACTCCGGCTGGGGGCTCCATTAATGAAATAACAAGCTTGTAAAAGGCCCCCATAGCTCAGCTGGTAGAGCAACTGATTTGTAATCAGTAGGTCGCTGGTTCGACTCCGGCTGGGGGCTCCATTAATGACATAGCAAGCTTGTAAAAGGCCCCCATAGCTCAGCTGGTAGAGCAACTGATTTGTAATCAGTAGGTCGCTGGTTCGACTCCGGCTGGGGGCTCTATTAATAAAATAGGCAAGCTAATAAAAAGCCTCCATAGCTCAGCTGGTAGAGCAACTGATTTGTAATCAGTAGGTCGCTGGTTCGACTCCGGCTGGGGGCTCAAAAAAGCCTTTTAAGACAAACTTTTGTTTTAAGAGGTTTTTCTTTATTAGATTGTCGTTGGTCAGAGGCTGTAGATACCAACATGAGGCTTCCACTCAGGGAAGAGCATGAAGAAGTATGAGATGCGATACTTTTTCTTTGATCTTTCCCTTAATTTTCAGATATTTGCAGACCTCAAACTAAAAAATGTAACAAGATGTCTAAAGTTTGCGATATAACAGGGAAAAGAGTTAGAGTAGGTAATAACGTATCTCACGCTAACAATAAAACAAAGAGAAAATTCTCTCCTAACTTGCACAAGAAAAGATTCTATATTCCTGAAGAGGATAAGTGGATCACTTTGAAAGTTTCTACTACTGCGTTGAGAACTATCAACAAAAAAGGTATTTCTGCAGTATTGAAAGAAGCTAGAGAAGCAGGTAATGTTCTTGTTTAATTAGCTGAGCATTCAAGAAATAGTTTTTAATACAAAAAACTTAATTAAGCGTTATGGCAAAGAAAGGAAACAGAGTACAAGTGATTCTTGAATGTACTGAGCATAAGGCTTCTGGCATGCCAGGAACTTCAAGATACATCACTACGAAAAACAGAAAGAATACACCAGACAGAATGGAGTTGAAGAAATTTAACCCTATTCTAAAGAAATATACTGTTCACAGAGAAATTAAGTAATCATGGCTAAGAAAGTAGTAGCAACTCTAAAAAAAGCAGGTGGTGTTAAGTTCGCGAAAGTGATCAAACCTGTGAAATCAGCAAAGTCAGGAAGTTATACTTTCAAGGAAGAGATTATGCCTGAGGATCAGGTGAAAGATTTCTTGGCGAAGTAATTTCGGCTAAGCTTTGAGAGTCTTTATAGACTTTAAAAATATATCAGAGGTGATCCTCTAAGAAAAAACCCTGCATACGTAGGGTTTTTCTTTTATTAAAACTTTGATTTTTACTATTTTTATCCAAGGCGCTTTCACCGTCATCTTGGCTGAGTCATTTTTCCGCCTGGATTACTGTCGTGATGGCTCTATAATTATTGAGATTAAACCGTTGAACACATGGGTTTATTAGATAGACTTAAAAACAAGTTTTCAGGTGAGCCTTTATCTACAGAAGATAAAGATAACCTGGACAAGGGACTTGAGAAATCAAGAGGGAGCTTCTTTACGCAGTTGACCAAGGCTGTTGCCGGTAAGTCGAAGGTGGATGACGAGGTGTTGGATAATTTGGAGGAAATATTAGTCACAGCAGATGTTGGAGTAGATACAACACTCAAGATTATTGAGCGTATTGAGGAAAGGGTAGAGCGTGACAAATACCTGGATGCAGAGGAGTTGAATACAATTCTGCATGAAGAGATTGCAGGATTACTTTCTGAAAACCAGACAGAGGACGTTCATGGCTTTTCGGTTCCTGAAGATAAAAAGCCCTATGTGATTTTGGTGGTAGGAGTCAATGGAGTAGGTAAAACTACAACTATTGGAAAACTGGCAGCAAAGTATATCGCACAAGGTAAAAAAGTGGTATTGGGAGCAGGAGATACGTTCCGTGCGGCTGCTGTTGACCAATTGAAGATGTGGGGTGAGCGAGTGGGAGCAGACGTGATTTCCAGAGGAATGAATACAGATCCTTCAGCAGTGGCGTTTGATGCTGTCCAAAGAGGAGTAGAAACCAATGCTGATGTCGTTATTGTGGATACGGCTGGTCGTCTGCACAATAAAATCAACTTGATGAACGAGTTGACAAAGATTCGCAGAGTAATGACTAAGGTGACAGATGGAGTTCCTCATGAGGTATTGTTGGTGTTGGATGGTAGCACAGGACAAAATGCCGTGATACAGGCTCGTGAATTTACCAAAGCCACAGAGGTAACGGCTATTGCAGTCACTAAGTTGGATGGAACTGCAAAGGGAGGAGTAGTAATCGGCATCTCTGATGAGTTTAAGATTCCTGTAAAATATATCGGTGTAGGAGAAGGAGTAGATCATTTACAAGCCTTCAACAAAATGGAGTTTGTTGCTTCATTCTTCAATGCACCTAAAGCGTAATTGAACATTTTTGTTCATATTGTTTAGTAGAAACTCTGTTTAATTGAACTTCACTCGTTGATTCGAGTTGATAAATTGTATGAGTGGAGTACATATACGATAAATCAACAGTTCAACTCAATACGAAGTATTGAAATTCGAGACGCCATGTAATGGATTCAACTAAACATTATGAACGAACGAGCGAAGCTCAATTAAACTTCATCAACAAAAAAGCATGAGTCCTTAAATATGGGTTCATGCTTTTTTGTTTATAGGAAAATATGCGCAGGGTCAGCAGAGAGCTAGGGGAGTCTTTGTATATTGTAAGATCATAGAAAATTACAAGATATAATAACCAAGGAGTCACATGAGAAAAGTATTGATTATAGATCAAATGCACGATTCCATTATTCCTCGATTGGAGAGTATAGGAGTGCAACCCACATATATGCCTAATATTACTGCTGAAGAGGTACATCAACATATACCAGAATACGAGGGACTGATTCTTAGAAGTAAGATGAAGGTTAAGGTGGATTTATTGGATAAGGCACCTCACTTAAAGTTTGTCGCTCGTGCCGGAGCAGGAGTAGATGAGATTGATGAGGAATATTTAGAGCAGCGTAAGATTACCTTGATTAATGCTCCCGAGGGAAATATGGATGCTGTTGGAGAACATACGATAGGAATGCTACTGTCCTTATTGAATAAGTTGCATCAAGCAGATAAGGAGGTGAGAAACTATCAATGGAGAAGAGAAGAAAATAGAGGGTATGAGTTAGGTAACCTCACAGTAGGAATTGTAGGGTATGGCAATATGGGACAGGCCTTTGCCCAAAGGTTAACAGGCTTCGGTTGCAAGGTGATTGCTTATGATAATGGAAAGACAGGGTATGGTGATCAATATGCTGAAGAGGTAAACTTTAAGACCTTACAGCGGGATGCAGATGTATTAAGTTTTCACATTCCGTTGAATGAAGCGAATCGCTTTTTGGTAAGTCAGTCTTATTTGGATGGTTTTCATAAGCCGTTGTTTTTATTGAATCTGGGGAGGGGAGAGATTATGTCCTTAAAGACTGTACAGTGGGGCTTGCAGTCAGGAAAATTAAGAGGAGCCGGTTTGGATGTACTGGAAAATGAAAAGTTACATACATTAACCGAAGAGCAAAAAGAAGTATTTGACTGGATGATACAACAGGAAAATATATTGTTTACACCACATGTAGGGGGATGGACTTATGAGTCTTATGAGAGGATAAATGAGGTGCTAGTTCGTAAAATTAAGGCGTTGTTAGAGGAGATATAAGGGGGGCTTTGGTTTATCGCTTATCGTTTAAGATTTATATAATAAACGATAAGCGATAAGCAATAAACGGTAAAACTAAAGCACGCACTTCGTCAAAAACTCATCAAAATAACGGTTAAACTCGTCATCCTTTAGTTTAGGATCTGTGATATCGTATACGGTAGAAATACCCCTTTTATATCTTACCAAATTAGAAATAGGCGAATAGAAGAATTCCATATCTCCAATACCAGCCATTTCCTTTAAGCGCATATGCTCTACGGTTTGGTCTTTTTTGTTGACAATACCGTAAACCTTAAAGCTATACCCTTGCTCCTCTTTAAGTTTTTTGATGCGAGGTAATGTCTTTAGGAAGTTAACGGTAGCTTTAATATCGAGCACACTGGCTACGATAGGCACGACTACAATGTCAGAGACGAGAATACTGAAGTAAATTTCTTTTCCTTCAATACGGCCTGGGACATCTAAAAAGATTACATCATATTTTTTTTCAGCAAGCGCTAGCGTTTTGTCAAAGTTGACTTCTGGCTTTGGCTGTTTCCAATTAAAGGCAATGACATCGTAGGACTCCTCATTTCCTTTTTCATGATTGTAAATATCTTTTACGGATTTTTGAGGATCACAGTCAATGACCAACACTTTCTTGTCGGTGCGATTGTGTAATGCCGAGGCAGTAAGCATTAATAGCGTACTTTTACCTACGCCTCCTTTCTGAGTTGCAAATGAAATAACCTTAGCCATGATTCCTTATAATGAGGTCAGCTTACCATGGACAAAGCTGTACCGGTTTTGTTTAGCGTTATTCCCAAGTATTTTGCACTTGATGTATAGTTTGTGTCAGCTTCTAAACAGACAAAAAGAACTTGGGGTTGTGAAAAAATGATTCCTGAATACAATATAGGAATTTTGATAAAACTTATTGTGAAATTCAAATATACATAAGCAAAGACATTTTTTGTAATTTTGCAGACGCAATCGTCAATATTGCTTATTGATCAAGGATAAAGATATTGGTTAATGCTTCAAAGAGGTGTTTATTTACAGGGTGTTACCTGAAATAAGCCTATAAGGAAGATGGATTGTATTAAGAGAGGTAATCGTCTGATTTAATTTATAACATTTAAATAGGGGCTCATGGAGCTTCATTAATAAAAAGAGGAAAAGTAATGTCCAGAAAAAAGTTGAAGAAGTTTGCCGAGAACGAGGAGCGGTATAACGTAGTACAACCAGGAAAAGCATTTTATGAAAACTGCAAAGGAAACTGGAAGAAAGAGCACTTCAAGAACGACAACCCTATCGTGTTAGAATTGGCTTGTGGTAGAGGTGAATATACTACAGGGCTAGCAGCACACCACCCAGACAAAAACTTTATTGGTGTGGACTTGAAAGGGGATAGACTATGGTATGGGAGTAATGTAGCCGAAAAAGAAGGACTTACTAATGTAGCTTTCTTGAGATGTCATATCCAAAATCTGGAACAATACTTTGCCTCCAACGAAATAAGTGAAATTTGGATTGTACACCCAGATCCTCGTCCGAAGGATCGTGACGCCAAGAGAAGGCTAACACATCCTCGTTTCTTGAATATTTATAAAAATCTACTAGAAGAGGGAGGTTTGATGCGTTTTAAGACGGATAGCAAACCTTTGTTTGAGTATTCAGTAGAGACAGCCGTAAGAGAGCGTCTGTTTATTGAAGATTTAACTTTTGATTTGTATGAGTCAGATTTGTTGGAAGAGCATTTTGGAATTACGACGCGTTATGAGCGAAAGTTTACGGCAGAAGGACATATGATCCATTATATGCGTTTCCGTTTTGACAAGCCTTTGACAGAAGAGGAAGAAAAGGAAAAAGTATATGGAGAGCAAGTAGATGGAGGCCACTTGTAAAAGATAATAAAAACCTTAGAACAAGAAGGATGAAGGAAGAAAGAGTGATTTCTTAAACCTTCATCCTTCTTCTGTAAAGAATTAATAACAAACAGGCTCAAAAGATATTACGTATGAAAGTTATTCTGGATTTACATTATATGCCCTCTATAGAATACTTTATTATTTTAGCTCATGCTGATGAGGTTTGGATAGAGGCACACGAACATTTTCAGAAACAAAGTTACCGCAATCGATGTTTTATTTTGGCTTCGAATCAAGTAGAACGACTAACAGTACCTGTAAAATATGCCAATAAGGGCTTGCCTATACAGGTAATGGAACTGGATCAGAAAGTTAATTGGGCTAAGAAACATTGGCGAGCGATAGAGTCTGCTTATCGAAGGGCGCCTTTTTTTGAGTTTTATGACCGTCAGATTCAACAGGTACTTCTAAAAGGGCATACCTCTCTTTTTGAATTAAATAAGGAAATTCTAGGACTTCTTTGTCAACTCTTGGGAGTGAAATGCCGTATACATTATACGGAGGGTTATGAAAACAATTATGCTGAGAACTTTGTTGATTTAAGAACTAAGGTAGATGCAAAAGGAGAACACCATATCACAAATTTACAACCTTATATTCAAGTGTTTGGAGAACAGTTTCTTCCTAACTTAAGTATCTTGGATCTCCTATTTTGTGAGGGGCCGGCTAGTAAGGGAATATTGGAAAAACAGTATACTTCTTTACTTCCTTAATAAGGCTATTATAGGAGAATATTTCGTCCTTTTGTTAATCTCAATGTGTGTTTTAATGTAGACTATGAAAAAATTATACAATAAATAACATTTAGGGTATATCATTTTGTTAAATCAAAATGTATTGCTTTATTTCATAACCTACGTTTAGTATAAGGAAATCAAATTAAATATACATATATAAACCCACGGCCATGGAAGCTAAATTTTCAAATAGGGTTAAGGAAGTAATTTCACTGAGTAGAGAGGAGGCCTTGCGCTTGGGACATGATTATATCGGAACGGAGCACTTGCTTTTGGGTATGATCAGAGAAGGAGAAGGTATTGCCATTTCTTTACTTAAAAAGTTAGGCGTGGATTTAGGAAATCTTCGTCAGGCCATTGAGCAGGCTACTAGAGGCACTGCCAGTCATAATGTGAAAAACTTAGCAAATATCCCATTAACAAGACAATCAGAGAAAACATTAAAGATCACTTACCTGGAGGCTAAGATATTTAAAGCTAGCCTTATCGGTACAGAACACCTATTACTTTCAATCCTTAGGGATGACGATAACTTAGCGACTCAAATTCTACACAAATTTGATGTAAATTATGATGTGGTAAAAGAATTGTTGGAGTATCACGCAGATAATCCAATGAGCTCTTCTAGTACGGATGACGATGAGCCAGGAAAAGGTGGATTTGGTTCAGGAAGTGGAGCATCTAGAGGAGAGGCTTCTTCTGCCCGAGGTAACGAAAAGTCCAAAACACCTGTGTTGGATAACTTTGGTAGAGACCTTACCAAATATGCAGAGGACGGAAAGTTAGACCCTATCGTGGGTAGAGAGAATGAAATTGAAAGAGTAGCACAAATCTTGAGCCGCCGTAAAAAGAATAACCCTATCTTGATTGGTGAACCAGGGGTAGGTAAAACGGCAATTGCTGAGGGTTTGGCACTTCGTATCGTACAAAAGAAAGTATCCAGAGTACTGTTCAATAAACGAGTAGTAACGTTGGATTTAGCTTCTTTGGTAGCAGGTACTAAATATAGAGGACAGTTTGAGGAGCGAATGAAAGCCGTTATGAACGAGCTGGAAAAAGCACCGGAGGTTATTCTGTTCATTGATGAGATCCATACGATTGTGGGAGCTGGAGGTGCTTCTGGATCTTTGGATGCTTCCAATATGTTTAAACCAGCGCTTGCCAGAGGCGATATACAATGTATTGGTGCAACAACATTAGATGAATATAGACAGTATATAGAGAAAGATGGAGCTCTGGCTCGACGCTTCCAAATGGTAATGGTAGATGCCACTACTCCTGAGGAAACGATGGAGATCTTGGAGAACATCAAGAGCAAGTACGAGGAGCATCATCACGTGAAGTTTGATGACGAAGCTTTAGATGCTTGTGTGAAATTGTCAGATAGATATATCAGTGATCGTTTCTTGCCAGATAAAGCCATTGATGTACTGGATGAGGCAGGAGCGAGGGTACATATTAATAATATTCATGTACCAGATGATATTGTGAAACTGGAAGAGCAGATAGAGAATATTAAACTGGAGAAAAACAAGGTTGTTAAGAGCCAGAAATATGAAGAGGCTGCTCGTCTAAGAGATACAGAAAAGAAACTTTTAGACCAGTTGGACGAAGCTAAGGTTCGTTGGGAAAAAGAAAGCAATGAAAAGGTTTATCCTGTTAATGAAGAGGATGTAGCTGCAGTAATTGCAATGATGACAGGGATTCCAGTGAATAGGGTTGCTCAGAATGAGGGTGAAAAACTATTGACAATGGGTACAGAGTTGATGGGTAAAGTTATTGGTCAAGATGAAGCGATCAAGAAATTGACCAAAGCGATTCAACGTACTCGTGTAGGTTTGAAAGACCCTAAGAAGCCAATTGGTTCGTTTATCTTCCTTGGACCAACAGGGGTAGGTAAGACAGAGTTGGCAAAAGTGTTGGCGACATATCTGTTTGATAAAGAAGATTCCTTGGTGCGAATAGATATGAGTGAGTATATGGAAAAATTCTCCGTATCTCGATTGGTAGGAGCGCCTCCGGGATATGTAGGGTATGAAGAAGGTGGACAGCTAACCGAAAAAATCAGACGTAAGCCATATAGTGTGGTCTTATTGGATGAGATTGAGAAAGCACACCCAGATGTGTTCAACCTACTATTACAAGTGTTGGATGATGGTATCCTAACGGACGGTCTGGGTCGAAGAGTAGATTTCAGAAACACCATCATTATTATGACTTCTAATATTGGGGTGAGAGATCTAAAAGATTTTGGTTCTGGAATAGGCTTTAGCACACAAGCAAAAGTAGCGGGACAAGATGAAGCAATGAAGAGTACGATTCAGGGAGCCCTGAAAAAAGCGTTCTCTCCAGAGTTTTTGAACCGTTTGGATGATGTGATTGTCTTCAATTCTCTAGAAAGAGAGCATTTACATAAGATCATCGAAATCTCCTTGATGAAGTTGTTTAGCAGATTGAAAGGACTTGGTTATGACATCGAGTTGACTACTGCAGCAAAAGACTTCTTAGCAGAAAAAGGGTACGATCCACAGTATGGTGCAAGACCACTGAATAGAGCTATTCAGAAATACTTGGAAGATCCAATTGCAGAAGAGTTGTTGAAAGGAGAAATCAGTGAAGGTGATGTGATCCTGGCAGACTATAAAGGAGAAGGAGAGGAAGTATCTATCTCTATCAAGTCTAAAAAGCCTGAGAAAGCAGAATAAATTAGAATATAGTAATGCTATAAATATAAGGGAAGCCATCCGGCTTCCCTTTTTTTATTGACTTTAATTATTGGTTCTTCTCTTCAATACGTATTTTTGGATAGCTAAACTTACAATCCACATTTTTTATGATATAGGTAGAAGTGATGATGCGTAACTTTTTTTATTGGACAGGCTGGAAGTCTGTAGACAAAGTACTTTTGGGAATAGGTGGGGCAGGTGTGCTCTTGGCACTGTCTTTCTTTCTTTATTCTTTTTGGAATACAGAGAGTACGACCATTCCTTTATTGGAGCAAAGTGATTTGAAAGCACTTCCTACAGTGTTATTTGAAGTGGATTATTTGCTCAGTAGCTTCAAGAGTATCGGGAATGTATATACATTGAATAGTCAGTATGATACGACACTCTTGGACTTGACGTCCACCTATTACCCTTATTATGGACTTTTTTTGCTATTAGGGGTGAGTATGGTGCTTACTGCACTTTCTCATATGAGGGGAATATGGTTTTATATTGGCTTAGGGGTAGTATTTTTTCTCTTTGCAAGTTTGAGACTGGAAGTACATCAGGTATTTACAGATATACACACTAAGCTACCTTTAGTGATGGTATTATTGATCACTTTAGGATTGACAGCAAGTTACCGCTTTGTATTTCCAGTACCTTCCTTATGGCGATTCTTATCGTTTATAGTAGCAATCAGTGCTTTTGTTTATTGGCTATTGGACCATTCGGTATTAGTGAATCCTTTGGTGACTTTATTGAGTGAAGGAGTTGCAGTTCCAGTGGTGTTAACTGCTTTTTTCGTATTGTTTAGTGCCCAAATTATTCCTGTTGGGATTCTTTATCTGGTGGCAGGGGATACGGTACTGGAAGGAGGAAGACAAACCATAAAGCACCTTTACGGTTTTATGGGGATCTACCTGTTGAATTTGGTTTATGGGTTTTTGCATCATTATTATCAGGTAGACTTAGGGATTATGTACTTGTCGCCCTTTGTCTTGTTTATTATATCCACAGGGCTAGGGTTTTGGTTAATTCGTCAGCAATATGTGATGTATCAAAAGGCAATAGGAGAAGAACGAGTAATTCTTTGGTTATATACTGGTATGGGGATTATCGCCAGTGGGAGTATGGCGTTTGCCTTGATTATGTTTAATCAGCCTTTGATCATTGCTTATGAAGGAGTAATGAGCATTATTTATTTGGGAATGGGCGCAGCCTTTTTGGTATACCTCGTAACGGTTTTCTATAAAGAACTATCTTCTAATATCCCTGTTTTTCAATTTTTGTATAAAGGAAGTACAGATGAGAACTGGATTGGTTGGGGACTAGGAGTATTTTTAGTTTTTATTTTTTCGATAATGACTGGATTTCCCAATTATAAACAGACTCTTTCGGCTTATTATATTGCTCAGGCAGATGCTAGCTATTTAAACAATGATCAAACGTTAGCGGAACAGCTATATGGGATAGCAGAAGTTTATCGACCAAGCGCTAGAATAGATTATAGCAGAGCATTCTTAGCAAGTGGTCCTAATAAGGCGAATGAGCGTGTATTGTTCTTAAAAGAGTCTATGGAGCGTGAGAACTTGCCTCAAGGGTATATTGGATTAGCAAATTATTATCAGCAACAAGAGAGAGGATTAGATGCCATTATGGTACTAGAGAAAGGATTAGAGCGTCATCCTGATAATGCATTATTGTATAATAATCTGGGAATGACTTATCAGAATATGGGGCAAAGAGATTCTGCGTTTCTTTATCTGGAAAAAGGGAAAGAGATAGGGAGTCCATTAGCTACTCAAAATTATATGGCACTTATTGCTGAAAAGCCTTCTGGAGAAGAAGTGCAATTAAAGAAAGGAGGCGCTGTAGCGGAAATAGCTAATAACCTATCTTATTTGACCAGAGCAGGGGTTAAATCAACTGACAGCTTTAAAAAGGAAGTACTTAAGGATAGTATATTGTCAACGGACAACCTTTGTTATACCTATAATTATTTATTGAATCAAGAAGCAGCTGTAGATACAACTCTTCTCACTCAGGTAGAAGCACTAGAACCTTATAATTTTAATTATCAGTCTTTCTTGCGTTTTGCAAGGGGAGTTGTACATCTGAAGAAAGGAGAAGTAGCCACTGCTGTCACACTTTGGGAAGAGGTGTTTGAGAAGAATGTTTCCCACAGAGGATATTATGCTTATCAATTGGGACTCCTGATGCTACAACATGGGAATGTATATAAGGCTTCTTCGTTCTTTGAGATATCTTTTTTGGCAGGAAACAGGAATGCTGTGTTGCCTTTAGCATTGAGTAAGGTTGCTTTAAGAGAATACTCTTCAGCTAAAATATGGCTAAACAATGTAGAAACTTTATATCCGGCTTATACAGAAGAAGTACAAGGATGGTTGCAAGTGATGGAGAGCGACCCGACACAAATAGAAGGGTATATGAGTAGTGACGTAGAGGACCCTTTGAAGTATAAGTTTGCCTATTGGAATATGAAGCAGCTTACATTACAGCAATTTCAGTCATTATGTGAGTCGATTACTGATTCTTCTATTCAGAATGAGCTACAGGAAGAATGGGTACTTAAGGCGTTGAAGGAAGAAGATTATATTAAGGCTGCCCAGGTATTGGAACAGTTTAATACGTTGCGAACTACTCCTGAAGGGAAGTTATTGAAATGGAGAGTTCAAGCTCATCAGGAACTACAAGAGGATATGTTGTCTGCTTTGGAGGCCTTGGAGCTACCTTATCATCAACAAGGGTGGAAGCAATATTTCTTAGCTCGCTATTTTGAAACGAGAAATCAGGAATTATCGGAAGAATACTATCAGGAAGCTTTAAAGGGTATTCCTTATGAAGTAGATCCGGTTATTGGTTATTTGGCATTTTGTGAAAAGAATAAACCGTATGATGTAGCTTACGAGGTGATCTACTCTGCTTTACAACGAATGCCAGCATCGTATAAAGTAAACAAGACTTATATACAGTTTTGTCTACGCAATGGTCTGGAGACATTTGCGGATCAAACCTTGTCCGATAGTTTTGAGTATCTTGATACTGAGGAACAATACAAGCTGCAGGAAGTTTATACTAAAGAGGTTAATAAACTGCAGGAACAAATGTCTTTCTAATGGAAGACCAAAAGATATCAAGAGAACCTATGAAAATCTATACAAAAACAGGAGACAAAGGAGATACTTCCTTATTTGGAGGAAAAAGAGTTTCTAAGGCCAATATCCGTATTGAGGCTTACGGTACAGTGGATGAGTTATTGTCTTATATTGGTTTGGTGAGAGATCAGGAAGTCAATATTTCCAAAAAAGAAGAGTTAAAAGAAATTCAGGATCGCTTATTTACATTGGGGGCTACCCTGGCGGCAGATCCAGATAAACCAAAATTGAAGAAGCCGGATCTACATGAAGAAGATATTCAGTTGCTGGAAACTTGGATTGACAAGATGGAGGTGCAATTGCAGCCACTGACACATTTCGTGTTACCGGGAGGACATCAGGCAGTTTCTTTTTGTCATTTATCTAGAGTAGTATGTAGAAGAGCGGAACGAAGAGTGATTGAAATGATGGATCACGGAGATCATGTAGAGTCTATCTTGTACCGCTATTTAAATCGTTTGTCTGATTACCTATTCGTCTTGTCTCGTTGGATGGCCAAGGAGTTAAACGCTGAGGAGCTTAAATGGATTCCGAGAGATCATTAATCAAGGATCAAAAAAAGTCTGGTAGAAGCTGCCAGACTTTTTTCATATTTGCATTCAGTACAAGAGAGTTCATCTCAAGGTCTTAGAGTTTGTTTGGAATACTGATTTAGATAGAGAAAATTTCTATAACCTATTCAAATCAAGTCAGATTTGAAGATAATAGTGGTTCTATTTGATGAAAATATGGATTGATTTGAATAGTGATTAAAGGAATTTTCTATCTGAATTAATACTTCAAACAAGCTCTTAATAATCCAACAAGTCAAGGTGATAACGCTGGATAATTTTTTTCAGTAGTTCTCCGTAGATTGGAGAGGTAGCATATCCTACGCCTCCATATTTTGTAGATCCAATTTTATCTGCCCAGGCTTTGTAGTTTCTTCCTTTTGTGAAGAGAGGAGAATAACGCTTATTCTGGCTGAGAAAAATAGAATGTCCTCTGAACGATTCCCAAGGAGTAGTGTAATGTTGAAAACTGTCCTTGACAATACATTTATATAGGGTTCTGCCTCCTTTTTGGACTTTTTCGTGAGAGATTACTTTATGCTGATTAAATTTGTACTCTGTATGGGTATAATACTCGGTGGTGATCGATGGACTATTTCTACCACTCTTATCTTTTATTCCAAAGTAGTTATTATTGATCACGCGTTGGCCATAGCCTGTTTCCAATGCCGCTTGGGCAAGCTTGATGGAAGCAGGAACATGATACTTGGCTTGCTCCATAAGAGCCGTTTCTAGCTTTCTCAGAGGCTTTTCAGCCGTAAAGAAGCGATGAACGTGATTCGGTAGGTTAAGGCTAGGAACAACTAACTCAAGAAACAAGTCACTGACTTCTTGATTTAAGGAGAGTAAAGATTCATCTGAAAGTTGGTCGGGACGATTCACTTTCGCTTGTATAAGATAGCGGGAAAGAATCAATTGTTTCTTGATGGTAAAGGATTCTCTAATATCTGCATTCTTATGCTTGAGAGAAGCTTCTTCCAAGGCGATAAAGTCTTCCATCATAGAACCGATTACGTCATTTCGGTTAATCGTGTAATCAGGAGGTGTAGCGGCATGTACGGAGGACTGTAAGGTGGTACTTGGTTCTGAAGTGTCTAATAATGCATGGAAACAAGCAGCTGTAAGAACGAATGCCCCAAGGATAAGAGCAGAGCGTTGAGTAAATTCCAGACGGTAGATCTTTTCTCTAAAGGATAGGTAAAAGCCACCTCTGGTATACCCACAACAAATCACATTGCTTTTATAGGAAACGGGAAGGATAAAGTGTACGGATCTCATTTTCTGTGGTGTTTATATTTTAAGCGATTCCTTTGTCTCGTTTTTGAGTGAATGATCAATTAATGTTTCTTTTTTGATCATTTCCTTGTCACAAATAAAAACAATGAAAATTTAATTGTCAAAAATTTTAGCAAAAATATGTTATGTTTTTCAACATTAATTTAAAATACCTTCGACAGCTTCATAATGTCACACAACAGGAATTAGGGGATGCAGTAGGGGTTTCCAGAAAGAATATAGGAGCTTATGAGGCCAATAGAGAGCCTCGTTTAGATATTTTACTAAACATTGCTAATTATTTTAACGTTTCTCTAGATGATTTGATGCAGAAAGATCTAAGGGAACAAGCATTGCAGGAAGCCAAAAGAAAAGAGGCCTTGACATCGTTTGCGGCAGGAGATCAGATGCGAGTATTGAGCATTACGGTAGATCACACCGATGAAGAGTACATTGAAATGGTTCCTGAAAAGGCTTCTGCAGGTTACTCCAGTGGATTTGCAGATCCGGAGTATTTAAGGGAATTACCAAAATACCAGTTGCCTTTCCTGGATCATTATAATACGTATAGGGCTTTTGAGTTGTCTGGAGATTCTATGCTTCCCTTACAGTCTGGTGATATTGTTATAGGTATGCTGGTGACGGATTGGACCTCTGTCAAAGATGGTGATACTTGTATTCTCGTGACTGCAGAAGGAATAGTTTTCAAGCAAGTATTTAATACAATTGAGACGACCGGGAAATTATTGTTGAAATCAACGAATCCTATTTATCCGCATTATGATATGTCGATTGAAGAGGTAAGAGAGGTTTGGAAATATACCGCACATATTGGTAGGGCTTTTCCTGATTTGCAGGGCGATGAAGCACTGAAGCAAGCTGTTGAGACGTTGAAGGATCAGCTTTACAAGGACGCATAAGTACCATTATATTGCTAAACAGCTTAGTTGAATCGTTGATTCGTTGAATTGAGCTTCGCTCGTTGATTCGAGTTGATATGTTGTAAGAGTATATATATCAATCAATAGTTCAACTCGAATCAACGAGCGAAGCTCAATTCAACGAATCAACGATTCAACAAAGCCATTTAACAGTATAGCAAATAAATGGATGATCAAAATATTATTGAGACAGCAACTAATAAGGTATGAGTATAGCGATTAATACAATGCGTGTAGGGCTTGCCTACCGCTTGACCAACCACGGAGAAGTCTTTGAGTTTGAGATCATGGAAGCAATAGGTAAAGAGAACTTTCTCCTGAAAGACCTAAATACTTTGGAGCAGTATACCTTAGAGGATCTTCTGAGATATGGAGAAGGGAAGGATTATGAAATAGAAGAGATCGCCTCATGAACGACCTCCTAACATCATATATTCAAGGAGAGAAAAGGTAATAGGTAAAAAGTAATAGAGGAAATCTAATTACTTTTTACCTTTTTCCCTTCCAAATAGTACTATTGGACTGTCCTAAGGTACTTTTTATAGCTAAGGGCACACTCTTGTAAAACCTTGTTTACATCCTGCTCAAAAATCCCTATCTTATTATAGGGTGTTCTGCTTGTTCGGAGCTTCCCTTCCTATCAATAACCCATTACATTTCCCTTTTCTGTAAGAGAATATGAGGATTACTTTCTACGATGTTTTGGAGGTATCCCCCAATGTTTCTGCCAAGGAGCTTAAGGTGGCCTACAAACGACTAGCTATGCAATACCATCCCGACCGTCATCAAGGGGATACCACATTTGAGGAGAAGTTTAAAGAAGTATCAGCGGCCTATGAGGTGTTGTCTGACCCTTCTCAACGCGCTTTATACGACCTTCAGTTGTTAAATCAGCAATATCAGCAATCAGTATCATACTCTGCAATGAATACTACTGCTCGTTATTATGCTCCAGATCCTTATAAGTATGCCGCTTATCAACAGGCAGACTGGAGTAATGCCGAGGCTGAAAAGGAACGCAAAGAAATGGTTAAAGAGGAGCGTTTTGCACAAAAATGGACCATCATTATAGCAACCTGTATACTCGTCTTGATCGCGGCTACTGCTCAGATCAGGGAATATTATATAGAAGTGGAGTTGGAAAGAAAGAATGCGGAACGGAATGAGATTTTTAAAGACATGGATCGGTACATTAAGACAGGGCAATATGCGGAAGCATTAGTGGAGGTTTATCAAATTCTATATCAATTTCAGGAGGATGAGCATATTGATTATTATCGGGAGGCAACGCGTAAAAAATTTATGCTCATTCAAAAAATCAAGCGGGAAAGTAAAGTAAGTTTTGAACAGGAAGATTATCAAGGGGTGATTGCCATGCTACGACCAATGAAAGAGCGCAATCTCAGGGAGCTTTCGGGTATGCTGTTTTATCGCTTGGCTTATAGTTATCGCTTTTTAGATCAACCTATGGGGGCTTTGGATGTACTACAATACTGGATTCATAAAGAGCCCAAAAATCTAAAGGCTTATGTAGAGGTAGCTATGTTGTACGCAGAAGTATTTCAGCAAAATGAGATTGCGATTAAATACTTGAATAAGGCTGCAGATATAGCTATTGATAGTTATAAAAATACCTATGGGAAAGCCTATGCCGTTGTAATTTCTCCAGAGAAGCTTTCGGATGATCATTTTGAGGTATTTTATGTTCGGGCAAAGCTATTGTTTCAACAAGGTAAATACGCCAAAGCTATAGAGAATTGTACTTGGGCGGAGTTTGTTCGTCCTGAAGCTTGGAGTGTTTACTACCTTCATGGGCAAATATTACACCATCAGGGTGAGCGGAGGGAAGCGTGTGAAATTTGGAAAAAAGTATTGAAACTTTCACCTGGAATAGAGGTCTCTCAGGAAATTTTTACACATTGTGGTTGAGCTGTATTTTGTTGATTTCTAAGATTATATTTTGTTTTTTTGTGTCCTTAGAGTATAGCATAGTTTGTGCTATTACTTTTTAACCTTATGAAGACCATTATTAATTGACATAGTCAACTTTCTTGATGTTGAGAGGATTTTTTTTGATACTGACCGTTTGTTTTGCGCATTGGGCAAATTCCCAGCAATTGCCGGGAAACTTGTTTCGTCGATGGGTGAAAGATGTGAGTCAGCCTATGCAACTCCAACATCCAGCCATATACTTACCTTCTCTTCAAACATCTGCTTCGGATGGAACGACACTTGCTTATACTTATGATACGCTTCGTCATATGGTGTCTTTTCATGTTCCCGAAAACACTTCAGTAGATTCCATACAAGTGACTTACCGTTATTTTACGGTTTTTTCGGAGAGGAAGAAACATAGGGTGCATAAGAAACAAAAGAAAGAAAAAGGTGTCAAGCAAGAGGGAGTGTCCTCAATGGAGCCTTCTTCAGCAGTTGATACATTATCCACTCAAAAAGGAAAAGTACAGACTGCAGGAGCGATCAGCAGGGGTATCTCAGCAGGTAACCGTCAAGATGTTTTTGTCAATTCTAGAATGGATCTACAGCTCCAAGGAGAGCTTACGCCTGACATCGCTATAAAAGCCAAATTGACAGACCAGCAAATTGCTTATCAACCTGAAGGGAACACCCAGCAGGTACAGGACCTGGATCAGATCAATTTGCAGTTAATTCATAACAATGTGACACTTGAGGCGGGAGATATTCTGTTGCAGCAAGGGAATACCTACTTTGGAAAATACAACAAGAATATTGAGGGAGCACAAGTCAGGGCTTCTTACGAAAAGGATTCAACCTATAAGGTAGAAGCACAAGGGACTGTATCTTTGGCTAAAGGACAGTACTATAGAGAGGCTATTACCCCTATTGACGGAGTACAAGGTCCTTATAGGTTAAGAGGGCCGGAAGCTCTTTCCTATATGATTGTGATTGCAGGTTCCGAGCAGGTATATATAGATGGAGTGAAAATACAAAGGGGAGAAGACTATGTGATTGACTACAATCAGGCAGAAGTAATTTTTTCTGTGAAAGTACCCATTACCGCTTATAGCCGTATACAGGTGGAGTATGAATATGCGCTACAGGTTTATGGCCGAAGTATACAACAGTTTAGACAGAAGCAATCGGGGATAGGATGGGAAGTATACACTGATTTTTATCAAGAGAAAGACAGGACGACCCAAACGCTATTCATAGAGAATAGTGAGACTGACTTGGAAAACTTAAGACGTATGGGAGATCAGGTAGCAGGACATTATGTATCTTCTATTGATACCGTAGAAGACTATTCAGATGTACAAGTGCTGTATACCTATGCTGATGATGGAAGCGGTACATATTACTTGAAAAGGGCAACGGCAGAAAGCAGTCCTTTTCTCAAAGCGTCTTTTACTAATATTGGAGAGGGAAAAGGAAGTTACATCTTGGATGAGATTACTGCTACAGGCAGGGTATATCGCTGGGTAGGAGAAGGAATGGGGGCTTATGAACCCGTAAAGCAGTTAGTAGCTCCTAATGAGAAACAATTATTAGTGGTGGGAGGAAAGGTAGCGCTTACAGCCCATGAAACATTAGACCTGGAGTGGGCGACATCCTTACAAGACCTGAATTTATTTTCAGATCTGGATGATAAGGATAATCGGGGAAATGCACTAAAGCTGACTTTGTCTAGTAGTGAACGACATTTGATGGATCGTTGGAGGTGGAAAGCACATGCTAAAGGAGAGCTTGTGGATAAACAGTTTCGTCCTGTAGACCGCTTTCTTCCCGTAGAGTTTACAAGGGAGTGGGACCTTCCTGCCAATTTTTCTGATCAGTATCAGATATATACCCTCGGGGGAGAGGTCTATAGTTTAGATCAAAAGCAGCAATATGCAGTTCAGTGGCAACAGTTACAACTGAAAGAAGGCGGAGCCCAACGGCAAGAACTTGAGAGTAAAACAGAATGGAAACAGTGGAGTTTTCAACAATTGCTAGAAGGAATGCAGAAGGATACTGAAGTACTTTCAGTAGATTGGTATCGTTGGAATGCTTCTTTACAGTGGAAGAACAAATGGTTGCAACCCATTTACCAGTTTATGATAGATCATAACGAGCGTAAAGATTTGGTAGCAGATACTTTATTGAGATCAACTCCTGTATATGCGCAACATAGATTAGCTCTACAAACATCTCCTAGCCTTCCGTGGTCTATTGTAGCTAGTTATACTCATAGGAATGATGAACAAGTCTTGGATGGAAGCTGGACACCTTGGACGAAAATGCAAACCTATGAACTGAAAGGAAAAGGAAAGTGGGGAACTCAGCTTCTGGAAGGAGAAATTAATTATAGAGAAACGGATTATTTGTCTGGAGACTCTAGAGAAGAACATAACTTGATGGGAAAGATCGCTTGGCAGGGGTATGCGTGGGAAAAAGCTGTTTTTAATACGTTAGAGTTATCTACTTCTTCGGGAATGGAATTAAGACGAGAATTCTTTTATGTAGAGGTAGATAATGGAAGGGGAACACATACCTGGAGAGATCTTAATAATAATGGGATAAAAGAACTGGGGGAATTTTTTCTGGCAGTCAACCCAGATGAACGAGATTATGTCAAGTATTTTGTTCCGACCAATGAATATGTCCCTGCTTATGCAACAAGCTTAAATTATAAAGGACGATGGAGACTCCCGACAGCATGGCAACAGGAAGAAGGAATTAAACATTGGCTGTCCAAATGGCAGAATGAACTGACCTTACGTATGGAGCAGAAGACGACTTCTAGCGATTGGTTGGATCGTTTGTCGTGGAATAATAACCAAGCACAAGTGTTGTATCAGCGACTACTCCTCAGAAACAGCTTGTATTGGAATAAGTCTAATGTAGTTTGGGAGGCAGGTTATCATCAAAAATATCAGAATAACATCCAAACCCTTACTTCCGGAACGGATGAGCGAATGCTAAAGGAGCAGCGTTTTGATATTCGTTGGAATGCATTTACTACCTGGACCTTAGAGCATGAGGGTCGTTGGACAGAAATACATAATCAGTCCGATTACTTACCAGAGCAAAATTTCATGTATACCATATGGGCTTCCACACCCGCTATATCATGGCAGTTTAATACCTCCTTTAGATTAAAACTGACAGGGGAGTATTTATGGAAAGAGGCACCCAAAGTAGATGAGCAACCTAAGATTACCACCCGAGTAAATAAGCTAGAGTCCTCTTTAAAATATGCATCTAATTTCAGGATGAATGTAGAAGGGAGTTTTGGGTTGACCTACATCGACTTTACAGGAGAGCAAAATACCGCCTTGGCCTATGAGATGATGGAGGCCTTGCAGCAAGGAACCAATTATCTATGGCAATTGAATGCGCTGAAGCAATTCGAGAATGGGCTACAGCTGAATGTGTCTTATCACGGAAGAAAATCAGGAGAGCAACGTATTGCCCATGTAGGGCAAGTGATGCTGACGGCGAACTTTTAATGAAGAATAGGGTTTGTTACCGTTAATTGTCTATGAGTAAAAAAGCTTACTGAACTGCTTCTAGAATGGGTTAATTTTCAATGATCAATTTTCAATTTTTAATTAAAATGAATTACCCAAAAAGGCTACTGACCTAGTTCTAGAGTGTGTTTTTTATTGAAAATTAATCATTGATCATTGAAAATTATAAAAGCTATAGCGTACCACTGACTTATTTTAAGAGCTCAGAGTTTTCTGCCCATACTAAATTAACCATGATAAACTCATCACTCATCATTGCTCACTCCAAACTATGATTACAAGTAGCGTTGGATATGCTCCTCAAAGCGAACCAAATCTTCTTCAATCGTTGGGTTTTTCATCACATCGTAACTGCTGAACGTAGGAAGTGCTTTCATTCCAAAGAACTTAAAGTTCAGGTGCATTGGAAGCATTAGGTCATCTACGCTTTTGCCTTCAAAGAACCATTCATCTTCGTTTTCGAATGATTCTGCAGGAGCGTTGAACGTCAGAGAAAGCATGTATTTACTGTCGGTTAAAAGACCTCCTGTACCATAGTTTTTCTTAGGCTCTTCCGAGGTTCTGCCATCTCCGTTACATAAGCGTCCCATCATACCGGTAGTGTATACTTCATCCATATATTTCTTGAAGCTCCATGGAATACCCATCCAGTTGATTGGCGATTGAAGTAGAATCACATCAGCCCACTCATGTTTGCTAACCTCTTCTTCTACATCATACTCATCCTTCATGGTAGTTAGCTTTACTTCATAGCCTTTTGCTGTTAAAAGCTTTGTAGCTTTATTAACCAGTGTTTCGTTCCATTTACCTTCAGAGAATGGGTAATATTGGTGCGCATTAATGATTAGTACTTTTTTCATATCTGTTTGAGTTAAATATTTGTATTTCAACAAAGTAAATCTCTTTCTTTTTGTGTGATGCAAAGTAAATACATAAATTTGTATCGTAAAAATAGAATAATTAGATAGTGTTAATCTAAAATATAGATCATGAATCTGCAGTTTGTAAAATACTTTGTAGCACTTTCAGAAACAGGCAACTTCACAAAAGCGGCAGAAAAGATGCATGTAGTACAATCGGCATTTTCCACTGGAATTAAAAAGCTGGAAGAACAGGTCAATTGTCAGTTATTTGTACGGGATAAAAAACAGGTTACGCTGACTTATGAGGGGAAGCAGTTACTACCCAAGGCAAAACAACTTCTGACTCTGTGGAGTGATATGGAGACCACCTTCACCAATCAGGAGGAGAAGATATTAAAGATAGGAGTGGTAAATGAATTGGATTTCAGTACGATTACCTCGGAGTTAAAACGTTTTCAGGAGATTCACACACAGTATCAGATAGAAATTACGGAAGGAAGTTTAGAGGAACTATTAGACGCACTAAAGCGACATGAAATCCATGGAATATTTACCAAAACCTGTATTTCAAAAGACCCTTTAGTGGAAGTTCGTTTGTTAAGAGAAGATCCTTTATTCTTAGGAGTCCCTGAACATCATCCATTAGCCAAAGAGAAAAAAATTTCCTTGAATGTACTGGATGGAGCAAATATGATTAAACGTCATAATTGCGCCTTCTTCAATGAAGTGGACGGTATTTTTCAGCAGTCTGGGGTTACCCCTAATTTTATCTTTCAGGCCAATAGCGATGATGTAGCCAAAGCATTGATAGCTTCAGGAGTTGGAATGTCTTTAATTCCTACCTCTCCTCAACCTTATCCGGGGATCAAGTATATTCCAGTAAATGGGATTTCTCTAAATAGGCCGATATACTTCTTATGGAATAAGGAACACGTGAGTAAAGGGTTGGAGAAGTTTCTTTATTGAGTGGTTAGGGGTAAGTTGTTGGTGATAGCGTAAGGTCAAAGAGCGATTTTATCTGTGATATAGTACTTCAGGTTAATCTTGTCGCTGTCTGAGGAATAATATACAGCTTATTGTTTATCGGTTATCGTTTATAAACAATAAGCGATAACCGATAAACAATAAACTGACATCATGCGACAGCTTCAATCTTAACTACTATAGTACAGGGTTTCCCTATAGTGTACAGGTCGATAAAATCTGAACTCTTTAACCAGAAAAAGGACTAACCCCTAATCCCTAATCCCTAACAACTCTCTCAGCATTGTCTGTCGTTTCCTGTTATCCACATTCCTCACGGCTATACCTAATGCTTTTCTAGTACCGACAAATACGGCCATTTTCTTGGCCCGAGTGAGTCCGGTATAGATCAGGTTGCGGTAAAGCATTGTAAAGTGTTGGGTTACGACAGGGATAATGACGGCATCAAACTCAGAACCTTGTGATTTATGTATGGTAATCGCATAGGCAAGGTCCAGTTCAATTAGGTTATCTTTTTTGTAAGTCACCAAGCGTTCATCCAGTCCTTTACCAAAGATTACGGTTAGTTCAAAATCCTGAGTATCGGCATGGAGGATTTTGCCAATATCTCCATTGAAGACTTCCAAATCATAGTTATTTCTTTTTTGGATGACACGGTCTCCTTCCCGATAGATACGGTCACCTATTTTTAGTTCTCTTTTTCCTTCTCCAAGGGGATTATAGGCTTCTTGAATCAGGGTATTGAGGTTACGGGTTCCCATACTTCCTCGGGTCATAGGGGAGAGAATCTGTATTTCCCAGTCTGGATTGACTTTCTGGGCGATTGTATGCTGATAGAGGCGCAGGACCATTTCCGAAGCGGTAAACCCATAATGCAAGGTAGACCAAGGGTGGATATTGCCTAGTATTGTTTTTAAGGCAGAGGCATCGTCTTTGGAGTGTAGCAATTGCTGTACGTTGGCGTTCATAAAACGCTGAGGGATCGTAAAGGTATAAGCTTTATGCCCCTGATAACGGAGTTGTTGTAATTCTTCTTCAGAAATATCCTCCATATAGTAATTGCGGTCAGCGTCTACAGTTTTATAGGTGCCAGGTTCCTCTTCCAGTACCGTGATATTTCCGGTATCCGCCGTATCCTTGAGCGTTTTACTAATCTTGTGGATAAATTTACTTTGCTCTGCCGTAGCTTCTTCACTGTCTACGAATAAGCAATCTGTTCCGTCGTTCCATGCCGTAGGGGTATGGATAGGAGACTCTACTTTAGGAGTACGCCCTTGGTTGATCATATGGGCATTGGAGATGATCAAGCTTTCCTGTGCCTGACGGAAAACTTTAGTCAGGGCAAAACATGGGACTGCTTTGCTGTCAATTAGGTCTTTAAGTACATTCCCTGCTCCTACGGATGGCAACTGATCCACATCGCCTATCATCAGTAACTGTGTGCGTTCCGGAATGGCTTTTAATAGAGAGGCCGTTAGGGAAATATCTAGCATGGAGCACTCATCAATAATGACAAAATCAGCCACCAAAGGATCTTCTTCTCCTTTGGTAAAAGCACCTTGTGCTGGGTTCCATTCCAATAGGCGGTGAATGGTTTTTGCTTCCATACCAATAACTTCTCCCATTCGTTGTGCCGCTCTTCCTGTAGGGGCTGCCAGCAATACTTTTTTGCCCATCGCAAGGATCAGCTTTACTAGGGTTTTGGTGGTAGTAGTCTTACCACAGCCGGGGCCTCCTGTCAGGATACTCATATTGTGTTGTACAATCTGAGCGACAGCTTCATACTGTTCATCACTAAGCGGGAAAGGTTGTTGATGGTTGTAGCGGTCCAGCCAGTTACGTATACGACTATCATCTGCATTGACTGTTTGCTTACATAGTACCTTGGTTTTATCGGCGGTATAGGCTTCATCGTAAAACAGAGACTTGGAATAATAGCAGGTAATATTTTCAGCGGCTTCCTTTACCACCCTTGTACGAAGCTCATTGGCCTCTTCCAAGGTTCTGAGTAGTTGAATGACCAAGTCTTCATAGTCTTCTTTAAGTAATTCCTGCACTCCTTTGATGACCTGTGGCAGGGTAAGATAACAGTGCCCTTCTTCTCGGCTACTACTCAGTACATGCTTGATAGCAGCCGCAATACGCTCTGGGCTGTCTTTTGCAAAGCCCATACTTAGGGCTACCTTGTCGGCAGAGAAAAAACCAATTCCATAAATATCACGGGAGAGCTGATAAGGGTTACTGCTAACAATTTCAATGGATTTGACTCCGTATTGTTGGAAGATCTTTACAGCAAATAAGGTGCTGATCCCATGCTCTTGGAGAAACATCATCACATCCCGAATATTTCGGTGTTCTTCCCAGGCTTCTTTGATCTGTACTAGCTTGGCTCTGGCAATACCACTGACTTCTGTCAGTCGGTGGATTTCTTCTTCAAAGATACGGAGGGTGTCTGCTCCGAAATGCTGTACAATTTTCTTGGCTGTCTTGGGACCTACGCCATAGATCAATCCAGAGCCAATATATTTCTCTAATGCAGAACTGCTGGCAGGTTTTTTCTCGGTTGTTTGAGTTGCTTTAAATTGCTCTCCGTATTTGGGGTGGTGCGTCCACTCTCCCTCAAAGCAAATTGTAGCTCCTGCGAATATCTTGGCCTGATGGACGGTCACGGTAATTTGCTCAGAAGGGCGATCCAGGGGGGATACTCTCAATACCGACCAACCCGTTTCTTCACTATGAAAGGTAACTCTTTGTACGATGCCTGTTAACTGTTCCACATTATAAAAAGTAAGAGGTAAAAGGTAATAAGTAAGGGTGTCCCTTGTGGGTACCCGAACAATAGTAAAAGATACTAAGTGGTCTAAACACTAAGTTTTCTGATAGAAATAAAGGGACTACTTCCAAATGGATAAAGGAGGAAGGAAGAAGGATAAAAGAATAGGAACCAATCGATAATAATCCTTTATCCTTCTTCCTTAAACCCCTTAAAGGTAACACTTAACTATAAGTTTACTTGACGTTCAGTCCACGAGGTAATAAATAAGGTTCCTCTTGTGGGTACCCTAAATATAGTCTTGTACAATACTCTATTGTACACAAGACCATTGTACGAAGGTCATATTAATCCTTATCGTCATCCTATGATACAAAATAATCGAATTATTTCTTTAGATTTTTATATGTTGTATGCTGATTCATAATTTGACAATTGAACTTATAAATAAAATTCAAACCATTTATTATAGTATGAAATTAAGACCACTTTTACTATTTCTTATTGGTCTGGCATTTACCGGGTGTCAACAAAAAGGAGCTCAGGAGCAAGAAAAAGAACCTTATCAGTTTTGGGTAGGGACGTATACGGATAAAGAAAGTAAAGGAATCTATCAGTACTCCATGGATACGGACGGTGGTATGGTAAGTAGTAAGTTAATGGTGACTACTCAAAGCCCTTCTTTTTTGGCGTTGTCGAAGGATAAAGAATTTCTATTAGCTGTAAATGAAATTGATGAGAAAGGGACAGGTACTATAGAGAGTTATGCCATATTGAAAGATACCTTGGCCTTAGTGAATCGTAGTAAAACCGGAGGTGCTCATCCTTGTTATGTATCAGTGGATTCTGTAGGAGGAGTATTTGTTGCTAATTATTCTGGAGGGAATATTGGGTACTTACAACTGGAAGCGGGTAAACTTTCAGCTTTGATCGATACGGCGCAACATACAGGGAAAGGAACTACGGACCGTCAGGAAGGACCACATGCGCATTCGGTTCAGTTTGCTGCTGAGTGGAAATCTGTGGTGTCAGCTGACTTAGGAACGAATGAAGTATGGTTTACTGAAATAGAAAATGGAACCTTTAAAGATGAGGGTACTTTTAGATTGCCAATGGCAGAAGGTGCCGGTCCCCGACATATGGCCTTTCACCCAAATCAAAAATGGTTATATGTGATCAATGAGTTGAATTCTACAATTACAACGGTAGTGAAAGGAGGTGTAAAACCTTATGAGGTAATGGCTTCTATCTCCACATTGCCAATGGATTTTGAGGGGGAGAATTATTGTGCTCACATTCGCATTTCAGATGATGGAAAATATTTATATGCTTCAAATAGGGGGCACAATAGTATTGCTGTATTTCAGATTGACCAACAGACAGGAGTGTTAAGTCTTGTGCAACATACAGAAGTGAAAGGAGATTGGCCAAGACACTTTGAGTTGTCTCCTGATGGTAAATTTTTATTAGTCGCTAATCAACGTTCTGATAATATTACTGTATTCAAGAGAGAGGAGAAAACGGGAATGTTAACGTACATCTCAGAGATGTATTGCTCTCAGCCAGTTTGCATCGTATTCCAGTAGATCTTAGTGTTGAAGGAGAAAGGAGAAAGGAGAAAGGAGAAAGGAGAAAGGAGAAAGGAGAAAGGAGAAAGGAGAAAGGATTGTACGTTTTATATGAAACGATTATTTTCCTTCATCCTTCATCCTTCATCCTTCATCCTTCATCCTTCATCCTTCATCCTTCATCCTTCATCCTTCATCCTAATTACTCTCCCAGTACCTCTGCCAGTTTTTCTTCCAGCGCAGGTCCTCTAAGGTTTTTCGCAATAATTTTACCTTCTGCATCAATCAAGAAAGTAGAAGGAATAGTCATTACGTTATAAGCACTTCCAGCTATATTTTCAAGGTCAATCACGTGGTTGTTCCAAAGAAGGTTATCTTCTTTGATTGCTTCTTTCCACTTATCCTCGTTTTGGTCCAAAGAAACACTAAATACCTCAAAACCTTTGTCGTTGTATTGCTTATAAGCTTCTACCACATTAGGGTTTTCTAGACGACAAGGTTGACACCATGATGCCCAGAAGTCAATCATAACTACTTTTCCTCTTAGATCAGAAAGCTTCAATTCTTTTCCGTCTGGGTTAGGTAGTGTGATATCAGGAACTGTGCTACCAATCGCTGTAGCTTTTAGTCCTTCAATATGCTTGCCTAGCTCTTGAATGCCGCTGTGGTTAGGGTAAGCATCGGCTAAGGCTGTTTGTATAGAATCAGCCAGTTCTACGTTTTCACCCATTCCAATTTGCTCTAGAATGATTAGGTTGGTCAATGAAGAAGGGTATTTTCTAGCAAAAGCCATTAAGTCTGTCTGAGCTTTATTCAGGTAAGCATCGATTTTTTGACGTACTGCCATTTCGTCCTGATTAGTCTGCATCTCTTCTTCCAGCTCATTTCTTTCCTGCTGCTTTTCATAGTAGATATCCAGGTATTCTGCCAATATTTTGTTTTGGTCAGAACCACCTACCGTATAGTAGTCTTGCTCAGGCTGGTAGCTTATTGTTGCATTTTCATGGTCAAGAATGATGATCGCTCCTTTTTGATTGAATACATTGACACGGTATAGATTAGGGGAAGGAACCGTGATTTTTTGGCTGAACTTACCATCTTTTCCAACCTCAAAGTTAGCAATTTCTTCTCCACTTTCTGGGATCATAATAGAAATCGTATTGTTCTCTTCAGGAGTGGTAGTAGTGCCTTTAAGAGTAATCTCTATAGGGAATTGAACGTCTTTCGCTTCTTTTTTAGCCTCTTTACAAGCTGAGAAAAGACCGATGCTCAATAGGATGATTAGTAATTTCTTCATAATAAGTGTTTGTCTAGTAATCTTGTAAAAAAAGACTGCCAGATGAAGGGCAGCCTTTTAGGATAATTTATTTTTCAAGTATTTCTCGAATCAGCTGGTTCGCTTTTTTCGGATCAACTTTCCCTTTGGTCATTTTCATTACTTCTCCCATGAACATACCTAGTAGGTTTTTCTTACCGGCTTTATAAGCCGCTACTTTGTCAGGGAATTTATTGATCACTTCCTCAATCATTGGAATGATCGCATCATCATTGCTCTCGTGAATAAGGTCAAGTTCTTTCGCTAGCTCTTCAGCATTTCTTTCTGGGTGCTCAATCAACTTAGGGAACAACTGCTTAGACGCGATTGCAAAGCTGACTTTGTTATCTTCTACCAAGTGGATAAGTTCCGCAATTTTATCCGTTGATAATGGGAATTGTGCCATATGTAAAGTCAACTCATTCAAGTAAGATTTTACAGGTCCCATTACCCAGTTGGAAGCGGCCTTATAGTTGCTGGTCTTCGTACAAAGCTCTTCAAAGAATAGAGCTACTCCCTTGCGATCAGTCAATACTTGCGCATCGTACTCAGGAAGCTTGAATTCTTCTGTGAACTTCTTGAATAGGTCTGCCGGAAGACTTGGCATAGAAGCACGAATAGTATCTACCCATTCCTTTTCAACGATCAAAGGAGGAAGGTCTGGCTCAGGGAAGTAACGATAATCGTTCAAGGACTCCTTGCTACGCATTCCAGCAGTAGAACCATCTACAGCGTTAAATGTTCTAGTTTCAGAGTCAATAGTACCTCCATTTTCCAGAATCTCTATCTGACGTTCCATCTCGTGCTCAATAGCACGCTGTACGTTACGCATGGAGTTCATGTTTTTTACCTCCACTTTCTTACCGTACTCTGTAGCTCCTTTAAGCATCACAGAAATGTTGGCATCACAACGAAGGGAACCTTCTTCCATGTTACCGTCACAGATGTCCAAATATCTTACCAACTTACGAACTTCTGTTAGGAAAGAATACGCTTCTTCAGAGGTACGGATATCCGGCTCAGATACAATCTCGATAAGTGCTACCCCTGCACGGTTCAAGTCAACCAGGGTTTCTGTTTCTCCTTCAAGGTGCATTGATTTACCCGCATCTTCTTCCATATGGATACGGTTCAGACGAATCTTGCGACGCTCTCCATTTTTCGGTGCGACTTCAACGTACCCACCATCACAGATAGGTGTTTTATCCTGAGTTACCTGATACCCTTTAGGAAGGTCAGGGTAGAAGTAGTTCTTACGGTCATAGATGTTGTAACGGGTAATGTCTGAATGACAAGCGAGTCCCATCTTAATCGCATATTCTACTACAGTCTTATTGATTTTAGGTAATGCCCCTGGATGTGCAAGGGTGATCACACTGATGTTGGTATTTGGCAATTGCCCAAACTCTGTAGAGTCTGAGGCATAGGCCTTTGATTTGGTTTGTAATTGTGCGTGTACTTCGAGACCAACAACCAGTTGGTACTTATCTAAGATTGCTTTATCCATTTCCGCTATATGTTTTCAGGAGATTAACTTCCTTGATTGATTGCTTTATCTGAAGAATGACAAATATTTTAAATATTCAGCAAAAATAATTAAAAAAATCGTTGAAATTATGCAATTAATAATATTGTCCGAAACATTTCCCTATAACAAGGCCTTAAGTTCGTGCCGACAAAAAAAAATATAGTTTTTTTCTCATCATCTTTTGTATTTTAAGATGAACCTACTACATTTGCACTCGCAAAAACGAGAAACGTTGCTCCGTTCGTCTAGGGGTTAGGACGCCAGGTTTTCATCCTGGTAGCAGGGGTTCGAATCCCCTACGGAGTGCCAAAGTCTGTTCACGGGACTATAAACGGTGAAAGGTACTGCTCCGTTCGTCTAGGGGTTAGGACGCCAGGTTTTCATCCTGGTAGCAGGGGTTCGAATCCCCTACGGAGTGCCAAGTCTATTCACGGGACTATAAATGGTGAAAGGTACTGCTCCGTTCGTCTAGGGGTTAGGACGCCAGGTTTTCATCCTGGTAGCAGGGGTTCGAATCCCCTACGGAGTGCCAAGTCTGTTCACGGACTATAAATGGTGAAAGGTACTGCTCCGTTCGTCTAGGGGTTAGGACGCCAGGTTTTCATCCTGGTAGCAGG
>NZ_BAABJX010000056.1:0-46139 GCF_039543525.1 Algivirga pacifica | reverse complement strand
AAAATTTGCTTCAGCCCTTTTTATTTTGATGGGGTTTTAACCCTTGATTCGCATTTTTACCTAAAATATATCATTCCACAAATAGGGAAGCACTTTGCTGATGATTTGGAAAGTTACAGGATGTTGGGCTACTATACTGAGAACTTTAAAAACGCATCACAATTCAAAAGGATGCTGGAAGAAGTAGGCTTTGAAGTGGAGTATGTACAGCACTTTTTTGGCTGTGCTACAGGAATAAAGGGGATTAAAAAATAGCTTAGATTAGCTCATACCTTTAACACAAATACTATTTTTTTAACTAATAAATAAGGGCCGACCATGATTTACCTTACTATTTTTACGGCAAGTATCTTTCTTTATATTTCCTTGACCTGGAACCGTCGGAAAAAAACAACCAAGCAAAAAGCTCAAGAAGTCAAAACCCCTGAAAAGTGGAAAAAGATATTGCTGGAGAAGGTGACTTTTTATAAAGGTCTCAATGATGAAAAAAGACTTCGGTTTGAGTCCGATATACAGAACTTCTTGAGGGAAATTAAAATTACCGGCGTTCAGGTAGAGGTGACCTTGGAGGATCGTCTGCTCGTAGCCAGTAGTGCGGTTATACCGTTATTTGGATTCCCTGAATGGAACTACACTTACCTCAATGAGGTCATTCTTTATCCCTCTTCCTTTGACCGCAACTTTACCATAGGAAGTAAGGAGGAAATCATCACGGGTATGGTGGGCAACGGTCCGATGGAAGGCAAGATGATCCTGTCAAAACCTTCCTTGCACCTTGGTTTCGATATTTCTAATGACAAAAGGAATGTAGGAATCCATGAGTTTGTACACCTCTTCGATAAGGAAGATGGAATCATCGATGGCATTCCTCCTGGTTATGACAGCAGAGCCTATTCGTTGCCTTGGATAGACTTTATGCGGGTAAAGACCGAACAGATTATGCATAATCAATCGGATATCGATGAGTATGCCACTACGAATCGTCAGGAATTCTTCGCAGTAGCCAGCGAATATTTTTTTGAACGCCCGCATCTGTTAAAGAAAAAGCATCCGGTGCTGTTTAAAGAGCTTTCCACAATATTCAATCAGGACACCACGGAAGTGATCGATCAGGACCTGTTTAAAAAAGTAATAGCACCAGGTCGAAACGATTCTTGTCCATGTGGGAGTGGGCAAAAGTTTAAAAGATGTTGTTTAAATTGAGTTTTGATTGGATGATGAAGCTCACCTGCTAGGCTAATGTGCTATAGGGTATTTTGGTGAGAGTTATCACCGTATTTTTGGTAAGTGATCGAAAACGAGGTCATAAGGGATATTTATTAATTATTTTAATTATTTTTATAAAATATATTAATATTCTTTGTGGTAGTTATCTGGGGTGGATTTCAGAATTTACGATCATTTCGAACCTATTAATGGTAAACAATGATTAACAAATTCACCAAATCCAACCTTATATCAGGCTTTTTAGTCTTTTTAATTGCACTGCCGCTTTGTCTGGGGATTTCCAAAGCAAGTGGTTTCCCACCGATTGCCGGAATATACACGGCCATTATCGGAGGACTTGTGGTTACTTTTTTATCCAGTGCACCTTTGGTCATCAAGGGCCCTGCAGCAGGGTTGATCGCTATTGCCGTTAGTGCCGTTTATGAACTGGGGGGTAACGACCCTATGCTTGGTTACAAACTTACCCTGGCCGTTATTGTCGTTTCAGGTTTGATTCAGATCCTTATGGGGTGGGCCAAGTTTGGAAAACTGGGCGAAATGTTTCCCACTTCTGTAATCCGAGGGATGTTGGCAGCGATTGGTGTGATTATTATTAGCAAACAGATTCACGTAATCATGGGGGTGATTCCAGAAGCGAAATCTCCAATGGGATTGTTGGCTGAAATTCCCAATAGTATCATGCACCTAAATCCTAAAGTGACCGTAATCGGGGTGCTGAGTTTACTGTTGTTATTTGTTCATCCGCTTTTCAAAAATGAAACGATAAAGAAATTACCAGCGCCACTTCTTATTTTATTGCTTGCGATTCCGTTAGGCTTTGTTTTTAACCTGTCAGAGGAGCATAGCTATAGCTTGGGAGCTTTCGATTATACGATTGATCCTTCACAGTTCTTGGTAGTGCTTCCGGATAGCTTTTTAGGAGGAATAACCTTCCCTGATTTTTCTCAGCTATTGACGTATACTTCTATAAAATACATCATCATGTTTGCCTTGGTGGGGAGTATAGAATCTGTATTGAGTGCAAAAGCAATTGATGCTCTAGATCCAGAAGAAAGAGAAACCAACCTGAATAAAGACCTTGTGGCGGTCGGTGTTGGAAACACAATTGCCGGATTGATCGGAGGATTGCCGATGATCTCAGAAATCGTGAGGAGTTCTGCCAATATCAATGCAGGAGCGAAGGGGAGAATGAGTAACTTCTACCATGGTCTTTTCCTTTTCCTTTTCGTATTGCTAGCAGCTTCTGTGATTAGAACGATCCCTAACGCAGCCCTGGCAGCTATGCTTGTCTTTACAGGATTTAGATTAGCCTCTCCTCAGGAGTTTAAAAGAATCAGTAGCATTGGAGCGGATCAATTGCTACAGTTCTTGACCACGCTGATTGTAACCTTGATGACGGATCTTCTGGTAGGGGTTGCAGCCGGAATTGCCTTGAAAATTGTGATACAATTTGTGCAAGGAGTGAAAGTCAAAGAAGTATTTAAACTGAAAACGCAAATCTCAGCGGGTCAGGATAGTCTGGTCGTGAAGTTTTCAGGAGTAGCCTCTTTCATCAATTACTTCAAGTTTAAGTCACTGATTGACAATCAACCAAAAAACCAAAAGATAGTACTTGATTTCAGTGAAGTATCGTTTGTTGACCATACCTTCCTGAATAACATACATGGTATGCAGAATAAGTTCACAAAAGAAGGAGGAGCATTGATCAGCACTGGTTTTGAAAACCACCGCTGTCAGTCTGAGCACCATCTTTCGTCCCGTAGACTAAAAAGTTCTTCTGATATATCGAAAACAGAACATTCAGAAAAGCTGGAAGAAACGGTAAGCAGTGAACAGTGATGAGGAGTGATTAAAAATTGGAAATTAATCATTGAAAACTAAAAAAGGCTAGTCCCAAAGTTCAGATGTTCTACTCGGCTTGATATGCGTTTTTGCGTAGCCCAATACGAGTAGGAGGTTGCTTTGGGACTTTTTGATTTGTAGGCTTTTTTATCAATAACTCCATTATAATTTTCAATGATCAATACACTCTAGAGCTAGCTCAGCAGCCTATTTGGATGATTCATTTTAATTAAAAATTGAAAATTGATCATTGAAAATTAATCCACGCTAGAAGCAGTTCAGTAGTTTTTATTCATATACAATTAACCGTGATAAACACCAATGAAGAAGTTACTTTTTTTAATACTCGGAGTGAATTTTTTGATTACTAATGCTTATAGTCAGAAGAATATGGAACCATTAAAAGTTGGGGTAATTGGACTAACGCATACCCATGTGCATTGGATATTCGGCAGTGAACCAAGGGGAGATATAAAAATTGTGGGAATTGTAGAGCCCAATAGAGCTCTTGCGCAAAAGTATGCTGAGCAACATAAATTCTCTATGGAGTTGGTGTATAGTTCTATGGAAGAGATGTTGGAGGAGGTGAAGCCAGAAGCAGTCACGGCATTCGGGACAATTTATGAGCACTTGGAAGTTGTGGAAGCTGCTGCACCAAGGGGGATTCATGTGATGGTGGAAAAACCTCTGGCAGTGAGTATGTCACATGCTAAGAGAATGAAGGAACTCGCTCAAAAGCACAATATTCACTTGCTGACCAATTACGAAACCACTTGGTATCCAACCACGCATAAAGCCTATGAGTTGGTGAAAGAACAGCGTGCAATTGGTGAAATTAGAAAGATCATGGTGCATGATGGGCACAAGGGACCTAAAAAAATAGGGGTCAATCAAGAGTTTTTAGAGTGGCTTACGGACCCTGAGCAAAATGGGGGTGGAGCAGAAGTGGATTTTGGATGTTATGGAGTAAATCTATTGACGTGGTTTATGGAGGGGAAGAAGCCCAATAGTGTCACGGCTATTACACAACAGCTACAGCCTGAGAATAATCCTAAAGTCAATGATGAGTCCATCATTTTATTGCAATATGATTCCATGGTAGCGGTAATTCAGGGTTCTTGGAACTGGCCTATCGGTAGAAAGGATATGGAAATTTATGGGGTGAATGGAGTCGTTTATGCAGACAATAGACACGATCTCCGCATGCGTATTTCGGAAGGGTATGACGGCTATGAAGAGCAAGTGATGAAACTGGATGAACGTCCGGCTCCATTCGATGATCCTTTTGCTTTGTTGGCTGCGGTTGTCAATAATGAAATACAACTAGATGCCTATGATTTGAATGCCTTGGAAAATAATATGCTGGTCGTAGAAATCTTGGAAGCTGCCAAGAAAAGTGCTGAACTAAATAAAACGATCCAATTCAAAAATTAATACGATGAAATTACCAACAAACAAACTGCTATTTTTTTTAATCACGCTGCTGATACAGGGGCATGCTTTTGCCCAAAACCCGAAAGCGAATGTTGATGCAGTGGTTATTTCAGGGGAAGCACGTTTTACGGTACTGGCTCCTGAGATGATACGCCTTGAGTGGGACCAAGAGGGTGAATTTGAAGACAGAGCCTCTTTTACGGTTGTCAATAGAAATACGACGCTTCCTAAGTTTAAGGTCAAAGAAAAGAAGGGATGGCTGGTCATCAAGACAGAAGCTATGGAACTGCGTTACAAAAAAGGTTCCGGACAATTTTCCGAGACCAATTTAAGCATCTCCTTCCATAAGGATGGAGATGAGGTTCACTGGGTTCCTGGCATGGAAAATAGCGGAAACCTCTTGGGAACCACCCGTACCTTGGATGGCTGTAATGGAGGAAAGACCTGGAATGGAGACCCTATCCCTTTGGAAGATGGTATCATTTCTAAAGAGGGATGGTTCTTATTGGATGATTCTCCCAATTTTTTGTTTGATAATTCGGAAGGAAATTGGGTTTCGGAAACAAAAAATGCTTCTGAACAGGATTGGTACTTCTTTGCCTATGGCTATGATTATAAAAAAGCACTCAAACAGTATACAACCATAGCCGGAAAAATCCCCATGCCGCCAAGGTATGCCTTCGGGTATTGGTGGTCTCGATATTGGGCGTATTCTGATCGGGAATTTAAGGCGTTGGTCGCTGATTTCAGACGCTATGATATTCCGATTGATGTGTTAATCATCGATATGGATTGGCACCTTACGCACGGAGGGCTGAAAAACATTAAGAATCCACAAAAAGATCCCTTTGGAGAATTATTGGGTTGGACGGGGTATACCTGGAACAAAGCATTATTTCCGGAGCCTAAAAAGTTTATCGAGTGGACCAATAAGGAGAAGCTAAAGACAGCGCTCAATCTCCATCCTGCATCGGGTATTGCACCCTTGGAAGCTCAATACGAGGAATTTGCTAAAAGCTATGGCTTTGATACTTCTGAGCAGGAGTGGATTCCTTACCGTATGGCAGAGAAGAAGTGGGCGGATACTTACTTTGAGACCATATTAAAACCTTATGAGGAGTGGGGGATAGATTTTTGGTGGCTGGATTGGCAACAATTCCCTAATAGTAAAGTGGTCGATGGGTTGAGTAACACTTGGTGGCTAAATCACACCTTCTTCTCCTCCATGTCAGAGCGATCTAATAAACGATCACTGATTTTTCATCGATGGGGAGGTTTAGGGAATCATCGTTATCAAATCGGTTTTTCTGGTGATTATAAGATTTCATGGGAGTCGCTAAAGTACCAACCGTACTTTACCGCAACAGCATCTAATGTCGGGTATGGCTATTGGAGTCACGATATAGGAGGACATGCTTCAGGAGAGCTGGATAGGGATCCTGAGTTGTATACCCGTTGGTTACAGTTTGGAATATTCAGTCCAATACTGCGAACGCATAGTGCCAAGATTTCTTCTATAGAAAGAAGGTTTTGGATGTTCCCGAATGAATTGCCACATATGGTGGAGTTACTTCATCTTCGCTATGCGCTGGCACCATATACTTATACGATGGCGAGAAAGGCCTATGATGATGGAGTGTCCCTTTGCCGCCCGATGTATTATGATTATGCAAAAGAGGAAAATGCCTATGCATTCAAGTATCAATACATGTATGGTGAGCAGATGATTTTTTCACCAGTATATGAGCCAACCGGAGAGGATTTAATTGTAGAGCAGGAAGTGTGGCTTCCGGAAGGGGAGTGGTACCAATGGTCGACAGGAGAAAAGCATGAAGGGGGAAAAGTAATTAATAAGAATTATATGCTCAGGGAGTTGCCACTTTACATCAAGGCAGGCTCCATTATCCCTATGTATCCCAAGATCTCTAATTTACAAGAAATCCCCAATCACTTAATCGTAAAGGTATTTCCAGGGGAAGGGGGCTCTTTTAATTTGTATGAAGATCAGGGAGATACAGAAGGTTATCAGTCAGGTGATTTTGCTTTTACCCAACTAGCGCAATCTGAAAATCAAAATAGCAAAATGATTACCATAGCCCCGACCAAAGGAACTTATGAGGGGATGCCAACAGCTAGGAGTTATGAAATTCAATTGCCTGTCAGTTTTCCGCCTGCCATGGTGAAAGTAAATGGTGAGGAATATGGGTATGCAGAAAACAAGACACCCAAAAAATGGAACTATGATGGTCATGAGTTGATGACGAGTATTTCTATTCCAGCACAATCGCTGTCAAGTACCATTGAGATTCAAATTACGTATTCTGAAACGTATAAGGATAAAAAGGAGTTGTTGTACGGTAAAGTGGGAGCTTTTAAAAGACTCCAAGAGGTGATCGGCTTGATGAAAATTGAAATTGCACGTGAAAACTGGTGGGCGTTACTCTCAGACAGAGTATTTGCAGCAGAGCAAGTGCCTGTAGAAATCAGTTATGACCCTCAACGTATCCTTGAGCAATTGCAGCTTTTTGAGCAAAATTACCAAGCAATTCTGGACGATATGAGAAACCATCGGGATGCAAGAAAAGAGGTAACGGATAAAATTTTGCTGCCTTTGGAGAAGTATTCTTCTACGAGTGTAGTTGAATAACTATAGTGTTTATCGCTTATCGCTTATTGTTTAGAAACGATAAGCGATAAACATATATCATGCAACAGCCTTATAATAATCAGAAAAGTCAGATAAGGTGAAAAAGTTAATGTTATGGCCAATCATAAAAAATACATTCACCGTATGGTGGAGTTGATTCACTTGCTTAATACCAAAGGGATTACTACAGCAGAGTATACCGAAAAGTATGGTCGACATAGAAACCAATTTATAGAGGATCGGGAAATGATCGCAGAAATATACCTGCCTGCTACGATTATTTCTAAGGTGGAGAGTGGACGTCAGAAGCGATTTTTTCTTTCCCGTAGTGAGCAAGCTTTAGAAAGAGAAGCCATCAGAGATGATATGGCATTGATGCAGCAGTTTCTTGAACCGTTGAAACAGGAGGACCCTATTCGTTATGAGCGTTTGAGAAAGAGGATGGAATGGTTGATCAATGATACGGCACTATTGCCACACCATAGCTTCTTTTTCGTAGATCATATACAATATACTATCCGTAAACAGTGTCGCATTCAGTTGTATAACTATCGTCATAATAGCTCTGACCAGCCCAAGGATTACCTTTTGGAGCCCATCAAACTAACGACAGCCAACCAGCAACTCTATGCATTGGATGTGGAGGCGGGGATATGCAAAAACTATAAGCTTTCAAGAGTCGGTAGTTTAGAACCCACCACAATTCCCTGCAGTGAACAACATTTATATCAGGACAAGTTTCATGATGCTTTTGGATGGTCATGTGATGCTGGTCAGGAAATAAATATTTCTTTTCATATGAGTGAAACGGCCTATCGCTTGCTTTGTGAAGAATTTGAGGAGGCTAAGCAATATGTTCAGAAGTTAAGGAAAGGGTTACTTTTTGATTCAGAGTACCAATTTAAGGGGCCTGTGGCAGGAGTAGAGGCCGTGGGGCGCTTTATACTTGGGTTGTCAAGACACATAGGGGAGATCCAGCCTTCAAAGTTTAAAGAAGAACTTAAAAAGTTGATTTCAGAGGACATATTTCTTTAAGTGCACAGTGAAATTGGGCATAAGAATGTTATCTTTACTTCTGTTAAATCAGTGATACCCATTAGATAATTTTTTCATTGGAATAGAATATTTCAATAACAAGAACCATAAATTATTTCATTCATGATAAAAGTCTGTGTAGATAGACTGCACAATTCTTTTCTATTTTTAAGAATAGATCACGTTGTTAATATTCAATGATTTTGAGAAGTACGTAATTATTTTACGATCTACGAAAATATATTGAGGGAGTGAAGAACTAGTTATTGTGAACTGTTGAACCATATAAACTATGAGAGTAAAAATAAAAACATCATCAACTAGTAATAAACAGGTGCCTAGACATCACTTGAAAAAGCTGAAAGGAACTATTCATAAATGGATTGGGGGAAGGGATTACCATGGAGAACTTGGAGCTTTTTCATTTTCTAAGCTGAATGGAGGAGTCTCTTTCTCAAAAGATTTTTTAACATACCCCAAAGGAGCATTTTGGTTTATAAGTTCTCCTGATACTGCTTTTATTAAGCGAGTGATAAGAGGTATTCAAGAAGATCCTTCTATGTTTTTTGGATTAGAAGTAGAAGAAATTCAGCTTTTGAAAGATCCGGAGTTTAAGAAAGAAGTTCGTTTTCTAGCAGATAGTCCGATTTTAGTGAAGAAAAAACGAACAGAAAATAGGGGCGTAGATCATTTAACATTTCAAGATCCTGAAGCTGATGAAATCATGACTAATCTCATGAAACGAAAATTAAAAAGTGTAGGATTGACAGATGAAATACAGATAACCTTTGACAGGTCATATCAAGGAGCAAATACTACTGTTGTTGTTTACAATGGGGTGAAGAATAAATGTAGTATTTGTCCTGTAATTATTTCGGGTAACCCTGAGGCAATTGCGTATGCGTGGAATGTGGGTGTTGGGAACTCTACAGGTACAGGTTTTGGAGCAATCAGATAAATATTATGGAGATATATTTAGTGAAGTATTCAGGGCTTTTTGGTTTTATAAAACCATGGACAGCAGTGAGAGATGAGTTGACATTCAGTCAACAGTTTTTAACAGAGTCGATGATTTTTGGAATAGAAAGAAAGTTGTTTCCGGAGCTATTAAAAGAACCTTATGGTATTCAAAAAATTACTGGTTATCGTTTAACCTATGATGCTATTGGAGAGCAGCAGGAAAAGGTGCAAACTAGAGGATATAATATAAAGGGTACGAAAAACAGAAAGTTATATGAACGACCAACGTCTATTTTGAAGAGAGGAGTATTGATCAATCCTGTACTATATTTAGTATTTGATAATGAAGAGGATGCCCAGCAGGCAGCTACTCAACATCTGTGTTTAACTAGAAATGAAGATATTTTATATCCGGAAGGAGAGATCATGCGAACTACTGTAGATGATTTCAATTCATCAGAGGAGTACAGTGGTTTTGAATTGGTTTTTGAAAAAAATGAGAGCTCTTTTTTAACGGGGTATAACCGGTTTAATGAAGCAAGTCCTATGTACGGGTGGCTTAGGATAGTAGGTACTCCAATTAAAGAATTCTATGACTGAAAAACCAAAATTAAAAGCTAAAGGTAACCCTGAAAATACATTGCTTTTAGATCATCTTGATCATGTCTATAAAGCCATATTAGTTTTTGCTAATGAATGGAGTATGGATAAAACATTAGCTGGATATGGAGCAGTTCTACATGATATAGGAAAGGCTCACCCTATTTTTCAACACCAATTAGAAGGTGTAAGACCTAAAAAACCTTTTAGGCATGAGTTAGCCTCTTTATTCTTTTTACCTCTTTTTTCAGAAGAATTTTGGCCAGTTCTAATAGAGATGTGTGTAGCGCATCATAAGTCGATAAAATCCGACTCAGGAAGAAAGGGTATTTTGGATTTGATGGATGAATATGATGAAGAAATTATTGATTATCATCTCGGGAGCTGGGAAGGATGGCAAGTTGAAGCATTGAGTATTCTATCATCTTTTGGAATTACTGTACGAAGAATCAGTAAGCAAGAAGCAGAAGAAGCTTTTGAGTATGTGGTTGATTATTGTGAACGTAAATGGAAAAATAAAGGGTATTCACAATGGAGAGGTTTATTGATGGCAGCGGATCATTTTGCATCTGCTCTTGGTAAGGGTACATACTTAGCACTTAAAAATAAGTTTAAGTCACCTGTGTTATCATTTTACGACCGTAGAAGTGAGCTTTATCCTTTGTCTTTATTAGAGGTTGAAAACTGTTCAAAGCCACATACGATAGTCATAGCACCTACAGGTGCTGGAAAAACGGATTATTTATTTAGAAGGTGTAAAGGACGAGTTTTCTATACTTTGCCTTTCCAGGCCTCTATCAATGCGATGTTTTATAGAGTACAGAACGACTTGGAACACCATAATCCTAATTTAGATATAAGAGTGTTGCATGCAGGCTCTAAAGTCGTTAAAACTGGTAAGAATGAATCGGAAGAGGTGTTGCAAGGTCTGGCAGGAGCTAGTATCAAAGTACTTACACCTCATCAAATGGCAGGGATTGTTTTTGCCTTAAAAGGGTACGAGGCTATGCTTCTCGATTTGAAGGGGTGTGATATTATTCTTGATGAAGTACATACATATACAGGAGTATCTCAGGCGATTGTTTTAAAAATAGTGCAAGTATTAGTTTCATTGGATTGTAGAATTCATATCGGAACAGCAACTATACCTACAGTACTTTACGATAAAATATTAAATGTATTAGGTAGAGGTAATGTGTTAGAAGTAAGTCTTGATGATAGGATCAAAGAACAGTTTGATAGACACGTTATCCATCAAATACAAGATTGGGAAACTGCTTATTCTGAGATTGATAAGGCGATTGAAAAGAAGGAGAAAATTTTAATAGTCTGTAATAGAGTGGGTAATGCTCAGAAGGTTTATAAGGAGGTTAAAAATAGATATCCTTCTGTAGATAAGATGCTTGTACATAGCAGGTTCAAAAGGGGAGATAGAAATAAGAAAGAGCAATTACTTATAGGAGTAGATAAAAAGGGGAATTCTATAGAGCGGTTTAATACAGCTCAAGAAGCTTGTTTAGTAGTTTCTACTCAAATTGTAGAGGTTAGCCTCGATATTAGTTTTGATGTGATGATTACAGAAGTAGCTCCTTTAGATGCTTTAATTCAGCGATTTGGGAGAGTGCATCGAAAGCGTTCCTTAAATACAATCGGTACTTATAAACCTGTTTATGTCATAGGTCCTCCAGAAGATAAAAAGCAAGCGCTTCCATATGATTTGGGGGTGTTAAAAAAGAGTTACGAAGTACTACCCAATAGTCAGGTGTTAAAGCAAGTTTCTCTACAGCATAAAATTGATGTTGTATATCCTAAACTGGATATGCTTAGTATTGAAAATCACGCACAATATAAAGAAAGTGGAAAATGGAATACAGGACTATTGATGCATAATAAGAGAGCCGTTTTATTAGAGTTGCTAGAGATAGATTCGGTAAGCTGTATTGTGGATGCAGATCGTATTGAATACATGGAAGGAGATTATGAAACCCGAACCTTATTGGAAATACCTATGGCCTATTGGATGGCAAAAACTTATGGTTTGGAACAACTAAAAAAGATTGGAACAGAACCTTATGTTATCCCGAATGAGGCTTATTCGGAATATGGCCTTATGCCGGAAAATTTAACGCAAAATAGTATGCAATTTCTATAACTCATTATAAGCTTATGATTACAGCAGTAGCAGGTAAAAAATTAATAACTGTTTACAACCAAAAGCATTCAAAAAATCTATCTGCAAAGGAGTTTTTTGAGGAAGTATTTTTTCCAGTAGTTCTAGATTCTGAAAAGTATCTTTTTTGGGAAAAAAACACGCCATTTACTCAAGGAATAAGTAAAAAAGATCCTAATTCACCTAAATATAAACCTTTTTATAATAAGAGTGAGAGATTAAACTTACTACAGCAATTTCACAGGAAAGTGATTAATGGACAACGAGATGCATCTATAGCAATTGGGTATTCTGCAAGTGATGAAAAGGGGTATAACCTTACGTCAGGTTTAGTGACTGATTTGCAAAGAGATGTTTCGGAAGAGGAAGTGTATTGTTCTTGGATTGGAGCTTGTTTAGGAGTTACAGTCAAAGGAATTTCAATATTATTTGATGACTCATACATATTATTAAAATTACTCGAAGGATGGAAAGTCTATAGAAACTTATTAGATGACCCATTAAATACCAATTTAGCACCTAATAAAATCAATTCTTGGAATGGACAATGGCTTACATACTGTACAGGTAAAGATTTTGATCCAAGTTATGATTATGCGAGTTTGGATAACTTTGGCTTTTTTGAAGAAAAGGATGAAAAAACAATTGTAATTAGATTAATAGAATGGCCTAGGTTATTTTTTAGTTTATCGTATGCTTTACCAAATCAACATTTGAATAGTTATTTATATATTTTAAATAAAAGTAACACAACTGTAGGTTTTGTGCCTTTTCAATTGAAGGCAGGAAGAAGAATTAAAAAAGTATATGACCAATTGTTTCCAAAAGAGAGTTACGCAAATATAAAAGTGGTAGAAGCCCTTTTCGGAGAGCATATTTTACAAGTAGCTAAACTGGGAAGTATTGGTTTACAGGCACTTCGCCCAGAGAAATTGAAAGAGTATTTCACTAATGAGAGTTCATTAAAGCTTGATAAAAAAACACTTAAGCCCAAAAAAGGTGAAACAGAAGAAGAATATCAAGATCGGGTAGATAAGAATAGTGCTGCCTATCAAAGTAAGTTTATAACATATAAAGTTTATAAAACCTGGTTAATTGCTATGCTATCAAGAAACAAAGAAGAAATCACTGACTATACTACAGAATTAGCAAGAATGCTGCACGAATATCGTTCTGCAGGACGTAAAACAGACAGAGTAAACCTGTTGGAAAAAGAACTTCTTGCGGCACCTTCAAAGAAAAAGTTTATAGAAGCATTAGAGGTGATAATAAGAAGTGTAAGTGATGAATATCTACAACCTATTAAGCAACTGAGAGATGAAGTGCACCTGATGACCAATGAAGAGTTTGGCTACTTCAATACGCTATTAAAATTTGATTATTCTTTTCAAGAACGTAACAATTAATCTAAAACTATAAAAATGCAGAATCATACAATCTATATCAGAACGCTAAAAAGAGCAGAACACACTGTATTTTGCGTAGAAGATGGTCAGAAAACATATTATGACCCTCAATTTAAAAGAATGTTACCTTATGCTAGTGGGCAGCAGGTTAAAAGATCTTTATTAGACTCTTTTTGTGATGCAGGAAATATAAAAATATCGCCAACAACGTTTTATTGGGATTTTAATAAAAAGAAGGAATTAAAAGAGGGGGAAGCTTTTGGTACTTGTGATCCTACTTATCCTGATCAACTGATAGGAGGTTGGATGAAAGCTTCAAAAGGAGGAGGAAGCAGAACTTTAAAGCGTAGAAGTCCTCTCTCGGTTTCTGCAATGAAGCCATTACATCCGCTATTAGCAGGAGTCAATAAAGACAGTGCTTCCTTTGATCGTAGTGGACATTCTCACAATAAAATTATTGTAAGAGGAGAGGATGGAAAAGAGTTAAATGAAGATGAGATAAATACGATCCTTGAAGGTAAAGATAGGAGTTTAACCCGTAAATGGATTCCGGCTTCCAATAAAGCAACAGGCTTGTTTATTCAGGATATAGCTATTGATTTACGTCGTTTATTCTCTATAAGACTTGATGACTTTGAGCCTGAAATCTCTCAGGAAGTAGAAGAGAAACTCAGAGAGTCCGGTTGGGTAGAGGGTGAGAATGTTTTTGGAAGATGCCTTATCGCTCCTGTAAAACTAAGGGAAAAGCTAATACCTATATTGGCATATGCTATTATTAACTGGAAGATTACGTCCAATCAGGCTCGTACATTTAGCTTAATGGAAACTTTAGCAGTGTCTATAGGGGGTAATGCAAATAAAATAGCAGGAGCTATTAGAGCAAAGCTATCTGAAGAGAATTCAGAGCAGGCTATACCTGTTGTAGAAGAACAAGTAAAAGGGATTGATACTTTTGTTACTCCTACCGCTGCCGGATATGTTGCAACAACTACAGAAAGTATTGAGGCAATGGATGATGCAGAAGAAAAATTAATTGAAATTCTTTCTTCATATGCTTATGAAGCATTGCCTGAATTTGCACTTTAACCTTAAGTAACTATTGTGTTGAATAGGTTCCGCAATGTAAATGCTTGTTCGCAACAGCTTTTACATTGCGGTTAAAATGTTTTATCCTATACATAGTAAAGTTAAGTGACTTTTTAAAAGCTATGACTATAACCCCAACCCTAATATCCTACCTCCACCTCTGCCCCCGAAAAATGTGGCTGCATGCGAAGCATTTACGCATGGAAAGCAGCTCCGAGCTGGTCGCTGAAGGAAAATTGATTGGAGAAACGACCTATCCACAGCGGGCTGCCAAATGGCAGGAGCTAGATCTTGGAATTGCCAAGATTGACTTTTTTGATCCCAAAACCCATACGGTACATGAGGTGAAGAAGTCCAATAAAAAGGAAGATGCGCATCGGGCACAGGTGAAGTATTACTTATACCTTTTGGAAAAGATGGGGGTGGAGAATCCTCGTGGTGTGCTGGAGTATCCCAAACTCCGTATAACGGAAGCCGTTGAGTGGGATGGAGAAACCGACAAAGAAATCGTAGAGCGATGGTTAGGAGAAGCGCAGGCAATTCTTCAGGGATCGTGTCCCAAGAAGCTCCCCAAAACGAAATGTAAAAAATGCTCCTACTTTGACTTCTGTTGGAGTGGAGAGGAATAACTGATGATACCTATGAAAAAATCCTATTATTTATTTAACCCGGGTCGGCTGAGTAGAAAAGATAATACCCTGAAATTTGTTCCAGAAGATGAAGAGGGGAATCAAGGGCAGCCCCGCTATCTTCCCGTAGAACAAATTACGAACCTCTATGTGTTTGGTAGTTTGGATGCCAATTCAGCTTTGTATAATTTCTTAGGAAAGAATGGGATAGGGGTGCATTTTTTTGATTTCTATGAGCATTATACTGGTTCCTTTTATCCCAAGGAGTATTTACAGGCAGGACAGTTGCATGTACAGCAAAGTTTGCATTATGCGGATCCCCAAAAGCGGATGGCATTGGCGCAACCATTGATTGATGCGGCTTCTTTTAATATGCTAAAAACCTTGAAGTATTACTATAACCGGGGACGTGAGATACAGGATGCAGTCGAGGCGATTGAAGAATATCGGCAGGGGATTTTTGTGACCACCAATGTGGAAGAACTGATGGGGTTGGAGGGAAATATACGGCAGGCGTATTATGCTGCCTTTACGGATATATGTGCCACTTTTCCATTGGAAAAAAGGATCAAAAGGCCACCCACAGATCCCATGAATACGCTGATTAGCTTTTGTAATATGCTTTGCTATACAGCTTGCTTGGATATGATTTACCATACCCAGTTGGATCCGACGATCAGTTTTTTGCATGAACCGGGAGTACGTCGATTTTCCTTAGCATTGGATCTAGCAGAAATCTTTAAACCATTATTGGTGGACCGGATGATTTTCTCCTTGGTGAATAAAAAAATCATACAGCCTAAAGACTTTAAGACCGAAGTGAATGCCTGTATCCTGAAAGAAAGTGGCCGAAAAAACATACTGAAGGCCTGGGATACGAAGCTGAGTGACACCATTAAACACCGTAAACTAGGACGAAATGTGAGCTATAAACACCTCATTAAGTTGGAATGCTACAAACTCACCAAACAGCTGATGGATATAGAGCCTTACCAAGGATTTAAAGCATGGTGGTAATAAAAAATTAGAAGAAATGTATGTAATTTTAGTGTATGATATGGATGGCAAGCGGGTCGGGAAGATGCTTAAGCTTTGCCGACGTTACCTAAGCTGGATTCAGAATTCTGTCTTCGAAGGAGAGCTTACAGACATACAATTAAAACAACTTAAATCCGAAGCAGAAGCCCTGATGAGTGGAAAGGATTCCCTTATTATTTTCAAAAATCGTGACCAGAAATGGCTGGACAAGGAAGTGGTAGGAGAGGAGCGTGCCTCCATCGACAACTTTCTTTAAAAGCTTGTTTAGAATTCAGATTTATAGAAGTTTTATTCTCAAAATCTAGATTCCAAACAAGCTCTAAGTCGTCGATCCCCTGATTTTATGGATTGAAAAGTTCTTTGACGTATTTATTTTTTCTTAAACCCTACAGAGTCAGTATATTATGAGGGTTGTCGTGCCCCCACCTTAATCGTATAATTAGAGGTAGACGATAATTTCAAGAAAAGTATTGGGACCAATAGCGTTTTAAAGCTATCTTTGGGGAGGTTTTTATGGCTTTTATAACGGCCTTCATCTGCACCTATAAGGAATTGAAACAACGAAGAAGATAATTAATGTGGACACTCAAACTTTCCTTCATCTGCACCTATAAGGAATTGAAACTAAAATTCTATTCCAAAGGGCGTTTAAACGGTGAATCCTTCATCTGCACCTATAAGGAATTGAAACAGAGGTGACGGCAAGAGATATTACATTCCAAATTGACCTTCATCTGCACCTATAAGGAATTGAAACATGTTAGATTTGAACAGTCTTTTGATGTTCCTATAGCCTTCATCTGCACCTATAAGGAATTGAAACATGCGTAAAGGATTACTTTCTAAGGCAGGAACATTCCTTCATCTGCACCTATAAGGAATTGAAACTGATGTTTGAAATCACATTTCGAAGAACAGGGCAAACCTTCATCTGCACCTATAAGGAATTGAAACTATTTTCGCTGTCTGGAATCAAAAGCAATTTCCTCCTTCATCTGCACCTATAAGGAATTGAAACATGCACAATTGGAGTTGGAGTTGCAAACTGGCCCGACCCTTCATCTGCACCTATAAGGAATTGAAACCAAAAAGAAGTACGTACACTTGAAGACAGACCCCACCCTTCATCTGCACCTATAAGGAATTGAAACCAAAAAGAAGTACGTACACTTGAAGACAGACCCCACCCTTCATCTGCACCTATAAGGAATTGAAACAAGGAAAGTCCGCCGGCTTTCGCTCCTTTCGATACGCCTTCATCTGCACCTATAAGGAATTGAAACTAGGTAGAAGGTAAGGCATTAGGCTCTGAGTATATGCCTTCATCTGCACCTATAAGGAATTGAAACTAGAAGCTTGTCTCAATACCTCACTAAGTATGTAACCTTCATCTGCACCTATAAGGAATTGAAACTCAATCCCCAAGATGCCCAGCTACTTGATTCCCGTACCTTCATCTGCACCTATAAGGAATTGAAACTTCGATTTAAGGGTGCATGACAATGATTCTGTAGCCTTCATCTGCACCTATAAGGAATTGAAACAAAGAGGTTTCTTGGGCGACAGTTGATCAAATTGAGCCTTCATCTGCACCTATAAGGAATTGAAACTCCATACGATCACTACCTCCTGTGTCACCTCTTACAACCTTCATCTGCACCTATAAGGAATTGAAACTATACAATAACGCAAAACGTCCTCCTTGGAAATACACCTTCATCTGCACCTATAAGGAATTGAAACTTTTCAGTTGCTCAATGGTATCATCCAGAGCATTCGCCTTCATCTGCACCTATAAGGAATTGAAACATATTTTGGAAATCGTGTGTATTTCACGATCCAACCTTCATCTGCACCTATAAGGAATTGAAACAGAGCATCTAATTTAGTTTTGATTTTCTTGAAGAATCCTTCATCTGCACCTATAAGGAATTGAAACACAATACAGAAATGCTACAAAAGATTCAGGGTACTTCCTTCATCTGCACCTATAAGGAATTGAAACTGAAGCATATCTGGAGTCGGTAAGGTATAAGGGGAACCTTCATCTGCACCTATAAGGAATTGAAACTTGGTTGGTGGTAATACATCTATTTGTGAAGGAGACCCTTCATCTGCACCTATAAGGAATTGAAACACGGTAAGTGATGTTGAAATATGTGGACCAGGGGATCCTTCATCTGCACCTATAAGGAATTGAAACAGATGCAACCCCCCTTACGCACCTGTCAACCCAAAACCTTCATCTGCACCTATAAGGAATTGAAACCTCTTCAATCCCACTTTCCTTAATACCGTTCTCCCCCTTCATCTGCACCTATAAGGAATTGAAACTTTCTTAAAAGTCCAATTTTAATTCTTTCGCGAAGCCTTCATCTGCACCTATAAGGAATTGAAACACGATCGAAAAGGGATATTAACGCGGAACGACGGATCCTTCATCTGCACCTATAAGGAATTGAAACCTAGAACAAAGCTAAAAGTGACAGATTTAGACAAGCCTTCATCTGCACCTATAAGGAATTGAAACATGCCGCAGGACCGCCTCTATGACATGTACCTCCAGCCTTCATCTGCACCTATAAGGAATTGAAACTCAAAAGTAAGGCTTGAATAATCAATATCTTCTTTCCTTCATCTGCACCTATAAGGAATTGAAACTCAGAAGAAGGAGCGGCAGTTCTTAAAAAGTACAACCTTCATCTGCACCTATAAGGAATTGAAACTAGATCCTAAGTCATCTTACATGATTGCTTGTTGGCCTTCATCTGCACCTATAAGGAATTGAAACTACGGAACGAACGCAGATAAGGGAGAATGTACAATTCCTTCATCTGCACCTATAAGGAATTGAAACTTTGCAGAGGAGTACGGAGCGTGGCACGATTACTTCCTTCATCTGCACCTATAAGGAATTGAAACTCAGCTTTGCAGCTTCCCTCAGCTTGTTGAAATCCTCCTTCATCTGCACCTATAAGGAATTGAAACTATCTGATATTTTTAAATTTTAGGTATAAAAAAAGGCCTTCATCTGCACCTATAAGGAATTGAAACGTATTTCCGGAGCGTTACGTCTGGCGAGGTGCTCCGCCTTCATCTGCACCTATAAGGAATTGAAACTTTTTTTGTGTCTTATAATTCAGAGTCAGCTCTGACCTTCATCTGCACCTATAAGGAATTGAAACATTAGTGCTTACAAGTGTCCTCAAGGATCAAAGCCTCCTTCATCTGCACCTATAAGGAATTGAAACTTACTGCTAATTCATTGAAGAACTGCAAAGGAATGCCTTCATCTGCACCTATAAGGAATTGAAACACAATGACCATTTATGCACAAGCGCACTTAGAAACACCTTCATCTGCACCTATAAGGAATTGAAACATGAGGACTACATCTATTCAATGAGGATCATTGTTCCCTTCATCTGCACCTATAAGGAATTGAAACTTATAGGTTGATGGATCAGTTTGAAAGAACCCCTTGCCTTCATCTGCACCTATAAGGAATTGAAACTCCGAAACATCAATAAGGAAGCGAGTAAATTTGCTACCTTCATCTGCACCTATAAGGAATTGAAACCTGAACCTAAAACAAAATGAGACTAGAAAAGCTGTTCCTTCATCTGCACCTATAAGGAATTGAAACTCTTCATCAAACGTACCTCGTTGCAATTCATCTCACCTTCATCTGCACCTATAAGGAATTGAAACTAGCTCCGCAACAACGGTTGAATACTTGAATAGAAGCCTTCATCTGCACCTATAAGGAATTGAAACTTATTATGAACGTGACTTGTCACTAAGATTCTTTGCCTTCATCTGCACCTATAAGGAATTGAAACATGGTACAGAAACGTTACAAACAGTCGTTGATAACCTTCATCTGCACCTATAAGGAATTGAAACCAAGACTAAACAAGGGAAAATATGAAAATTAACAAGCCTTCATCTGCACCTATAAGGAATTGAAACCTTGTCGTATACCAATTGTAGGTCGCACCCGATACCCTTCATCTGCACCTATAAGGAATTGAAACGAAAAAGGGGAGAAGTTAACCATCTTCATCAAAGACCTTTATCTGCAACTATATGACTTGCTTACAAAAGATGATGCAATGTAGCCCCTCGCGTGACGCGAGGGGTCACGAAAGAACAGCGTTGCCAATAGCTGTAAAGTTGCTCTTATTTTTATAAACAGGTCCTGAATACAAATCGATTTAAATAGCAACATAACTTGCTCACTGCTCACCGTATAATTCGCCTCAAACACTTCTCCTTTCTCCAAAGACAAAATACCTTCTTTTTCCTGAAATACCTGTGTGCTATCCTTATGATCTGCTATGCCGTACCAAGGCTCTATGCAAACAAATGGGGCATCGGCAGAAGGTGACCAGATGCCTAGATAAGGAAAGCCTTCAAAAGAATGATCTTTGTTCGTTTTGCGAAATAATATTTCTTTGCTAAAGGTAGTTCTATTTTTTTGAATCCCCTTTTTCAGTTAATGACAAAATAATATGTACTGAAATCAGTGATTTTTATACTCGATTCTTGCTTATCTCTTTAAATCCAAATATTATTCGGTATACAAAAGTTGCTTTGAGGAATTGTATTAAGAGGGTAATAAATTGTAGAATTTTTTTATTAAAAAATGTTTCAAAACATTTGTTTTTTGAATCATCTCTACTTTATCTTTGTTTAAAAGAACTTCGTTATATGTTAAGAAAAGTACAAAATATCGTCCGTCTACTTGTCATTATTGCAGTGCTCGTGCACTGACAATGGCGGAACCTTATATCTTAATATTTAACAGAAGCCGGCCATTGTCTATACACACTCGACAATAGCCGGTTTTTTTATAAGCCTTACTAACAACTTGAATGTCTATTTACTAAACCACTCCCCATTGGACCTAATTGATGATGGGAGAAAACACATTTGCATATGAAATATTTTGACAAGGAAACGGTGGTGTTTCATAAGGGGAAGTTTATTAAAGCAGAAAATGCGGTAACAGATCTTTATACACAGTCTTTGCACTACGGAAATGGCATTTTTGATGCGATGCGTGCCTATGATACGCCTTTGGGAGCGCATGTTTTTAAAGCAAGAGAACATTATACAAGATTTCTGGAATCAGCAAAGCGTATGCATCTTCCAGTACACTATACGGTTGATGAGCTAATCAGTATTACCTATACGCTTTTGGAGAAAAATAATCTCTCTAATGCATATATCCGTCCGTTGCTATACTCTGGTGCCAATATGGAATTAACACCAGCTGGAGAAGGAAATTTATTTATTGCCACTTGGGAGTGGGAGAAGTACTTAGGAAAAGACTTGTTGGATATCGAGATCTCCACCTATACACGTCCTAGCCCTAAGTCTGGAGATGTAGAAGCGAAAATTTCTGGAAACTATACCAACGGTATTGTAGCGGCAGCAACCGCTAAAGAGAATGGCTTTGATGATGCTTTGTTGTTGGATGTAGAAGGCTTTTTGGCAGAGGGAACAGGAGCGAACTTCTTCTTTGAGGTAGATGGCAAACTATATACCCCTCAAAAGGGCCATATTTTTCCTGGAATCACGAGAGAAGTGGTGATGGAAATTTGTCAGGACCACGGCATTGAGGTAATCGAAGGGAAGTTTAAGCCAGCAGATCTGTCGAATATTGATGGAGCGTTCTTTACGGGTACGGCAGCACAGATTACTGGAATACGATCGATCCACAGAAGAAATATGAACAAGCCTTGGAAAGCTACATTAGGCTACTTGATCGCTGAACAATACGGCCATAAGGTAGCTCAGAATGAGTACGATACGTATTCTATTATATAGTAAAGGTTATCGTTTATTGCTTGTCGTTTAATTAAAGCGTGTTAAATAAATGATAAGCGATAAACGGTAAGCAATAACCATAATCTTGGAATAACCAGAAGGATACCTCATCCTTTGTGAAAAATACATTGCTGGCAATCAATAGCCGGAAAACAAACAATTTTTTTAGTCAACGAAATTTAAAATTGCTCTGTATGTCAGAAGAACTAAACAAATACAGCCGAACGATTACGCAAGATGAAACACAACCTGCCGCCCAAGCCATGCTTTATGGTATTGGTTTGACAGAAGATGATATGTCTAAGGCACAGGTGGGTATTGCGAGTACAGGTTACGAAGGGAATACTTGTAACATGCACTTGAATGACCTAGCGGACTATGTGAAAAAAGGAACTGCGGAGGCAGACTTGGTTGGACTGATCTTCAATACGATTGGTGTGAGTGACGGGATGACCAATGGTACCGTAGGGATGAAGTATTCGTTACCTTCCAGAGATATTATTGCGGACTCTATTGAGACGGTATGTGGAGGACAATTTTACGATGGTTTGGTTACGGTCGTAGGATGTGATAAAAATATGCCTGGAGCAGTGATGGCTATGTGTCGTCTGAACCGTCCTTCTATTATGGTATATGGTGGTACAATCGCCGCAGGGTGTTATAAAGATAAGAAACTGAATATTGTCTCTGCTTTTGAGGCCTTGGGAGAGCGTTTCGCGGGAACGATCTCTGATGAGGATTATCAGGGAGTGATCAAGAATGCATGTCCTGGTGCAGGAGCTTGTGGAGGTATGTATACAGCCAACACGATGTCTTCCGCAGTGGAGGCTTTGGGATTGAGCTTGCCGTATAGTTCTTCTAATCCAGCGACTTCTCCAGAGAAATTGGCAGAGTGTGAGGCGGCAGGACGTGTGATGCGTCAATTATTGAAAGACGATTTGAAACCAAAAGATATTCTGACGAAAAAGTCGTTTGAGAATGCCTTGACAGTAATTATGGCATTGGGTGGATCAACGAATGCAGTATTGCACTTGATTGCCATTGCCAAAGCAGCAGATATTCCATTGGGCTTGGAGGACTTCCAAAGAATTAGTGATGCAACACCATTCCTGGCAGATCTTAAGCCAAGCGGTAAATACCTGATGGAAGACTTGCACCATATGGGTGGTGTTCCTGCCGTAATGAAGCAATTGCTAGAGTGGGGAATGCTACATGGTGATTGTATGACCGTAACAGGTAAAACGTTGGCAGAGAACCTGGCAGATGTACAGCCTCTTCCGGCAGATCAGGACTTGCTAAGACCGTTGGATAATCCTATCAAGGAGACTGGACACTTACAGATTCTTTATGGAAATATCGCCCCGGAAGGATCAGTTGCTAAGATTACAGGAAAAGAAGGAGAGCTATTCACTGGGCCTGCAAAAGTGTTTAATGATGAGTTTGCAGCCATTGCAGGGGTACAGAATGGAGAAGTGGAGAAAGGACAGGTAGTAGTGATTCGTTATGCGGGACCAAAAGGAGGCCCGGGTATGCCAGAGATGTTGAAGCCAACTTCAGCGATTATGGGTGCCGGTCTAGGTAAAGACGTAGCTCTGATTACTGATGGACGTTTCTCTGGAGGAACACACGGGTTTGTGGTAGGTCATATTACTCCTGAGGCACAACAAGGCGGAAATATCGCCTTGATTAAAGATGGAGATATCATTACCGTAGATGCGATCAATAACCGTATCAACATGGATGTATCTGAAGAGGAGCTGGCAGAAAGAAGAAAGGAGTGGGTAGCCCCAGAAATGAAGGCGAATAGAGGAATGCTTTATAAATATATCAAGACGGTATCTTCTGCATCCGAAGGATGTGTTACTGACGAATTTTAATACTGTAGTTTATCGGTCATCATCAAAGTATATATTTTGATGATGACCGATAAACTGTAAAAACTTACGTATGGGAAAATAACCCAGACTTCAATTGATTACTGTAAATATGGATAGCATGATCAAGACTGTTGCTAAAGAGAAACAAAGTGCTGAAAAGCCTGAAAAACGCAGGGTCTCAGGAGCAGAAGCCGTAGTTCTGTCTTTATTGGCAGAGGGGGTGGATGTTCTGTTCGGATACCCTGGAGGGGCTATTATGCCTGTCTACGACGAACTGTATAAATATGAAGATAAACTGAAGCATGTCCTGGTCAGACACGAGCAAGGAGCGGTACATGCGGCACAAGGGTATGCCAGAGTCTCTAATGATGTAGGGGTGTGTATGGCAACCTCTGGCCCGGGAGCTACGAACCTGATTACGGGTATTGCGGATGCGATGATCGACTCTACGCCTATGGTCTGTATCACAGGGCAGGTGGCAGAGCACCTTTTGGGTACGGATGCCTTTCAGGAAACGGATGTGGTCGGTATTTCTATGCCAGTGACCAAATGGAACTACCAGGTGACTAAGGCTTCTGAAATTCCTGGGGCAATCGCCAAAGCATTTTACTTGGCAAAGAGTGGTAGACCGGGACCTGTCCTGGTTGATATTACCAAGAATGCTCAATTCGAAGAATTTGACTTTGAGTATGAGAAATGCGAGAAGGTAAGAAGCTACGTGCCTAAGTCAACGCCTCAGGAAGAAGCATTGAATGCTGCTGCTGCTTTGATTAATCAAGCTAAGAAACCTTATATCTTAGTGGGGCAGGGCGTATTGTTGGGACAGGCACAAGAAGAGTTTAAGCAATTTATAGAGAAAACAGGTATCCCTGTAGCGAGTACCTTGCTTGGACTTTCAGCACTACCTGCGAGTCATCCAAATTACGTAGGCTATCTTGGAATGCACGGAAACTATGGTCCGAATGTCAAAACCAATGAATGTGATGTCTTGATCGCCATTGGAATGCGCTTTGACGATAGGGTAACAGGTGATTTGAGCCGCTATGCCAAGCAAGCCAAAGTAATTCACTTGGAGCTGGATCCTGCAGAAATCAATAAGAATATCCATGCGGATGTTGCTGTATTGGGGGATGTGAAAGATTCCTTGCCTCGCTTGACGGAAAAGGTACAGGAAAATAGCCATGAGGCTTGGGTACAAGAATTCAAGGCTTGTGATCAGAAGGAAGAAGAGATTGTCTTTGCCCGTGATTTTGCAGCAGATACCCTTAAGCCAAAGATGGCGGAAGTGGTTCGTATGCTTTCTGAAAAAACGGAAGGAAAAGCAGTAATCGTAACGGACGTAGGGCAGCACCAGATGGTAGCGACTCGTTACTATAAGTTTGAGGAAACAGACAGTAACGTTACCTCTGGAGGTTTAGGGACGATGGGCTTTGCATTGCCGGCGGCGATTGGTGCCAAGTTCAGAAGACCTGATAGAGAAGTAGTGATGATTGCTGGTGATGGAGGTTTCCAAATGACCGTACAGGAGCTAGGAACCATCATGCAGGAGAAGTTGCCAGTGAAAATATTGATCCTGAACAATAGCTTCCTGGGAATGGTACGTCAGTGGCAGCAAATGTTCTTCGACAAGCGCTATGCTTCTACAGAGATGGTGAACCCTGACTTCATTAAGTTGGCGGATAGCTATGGGATCAATGCCTTGAGAGTAGAAGACCGCGAGCATCTGGATGCCGGATTACAGCAAATGCTGGACTCTGAGGAGTCATTCTTGCTGGAGGTAGTGGTAGAAAAAGAAACCAATGTATTCCCAATGATTCCTACAGGAGAATCTGTTGCTAACGTTAGACTAGAATAGAACCATGGAAAAGAAAAGATTCACATTATCGATTTTTACGGAAAACACGGTTGGTCTAACGACCAGACTTACCCTGATTTTTACGAGAAGGAAGATCAATATTGAAAGCCTGACAACCTCTGCCTCTGAGATTGACCACGTACACCGTTTCACGGTAGTATTTTATGGAGATGAGGTGATGGCTGAGAAGGTGAGAAAGCAAATTGAAAAGCAAATTGATGTCATCAAGTGCTATTGCTATCAGGATGATGAGATTATTTATCAGGAAATAGCGCTATACAAGGTATCAACAGTAGGTCTGCACTCAGGCAATGAGGTGGAACGCATTGTTCGCCAGCACGGTGCTCGTATTTTGGCTGCAAGGCCAGAGCACTTGATCATTGAGAAGACAGGACATGAGCATGAGACTCATGAATTGTATGACCAGTTGAAGCCCTTCGGGTTGCTACAGTTTGCCCGTTCCGGAAGAATTGCATTGACACAAGAAAGACAAGATGTAAGTACTATTCTAAAGGAATTTGATCAGAAGAAAGCAGCAGAGTTAGTTTCTTAAACGAGCGGCTTTCCAGATACGAGTATGCAATAGGTACGAAAAGGCTTCCCCGAGTAAGAGGAAGCCTTTTCGGTTTTTACCGTATTGATTAACTAACCATATATAAACTACCAACAAAATGACAAAAGAAGCAACAATTGAAAAAGAGCAAAAGGTGGTTTTGCCTAGTGTAGAATCCATTGTAAAAGCACAAATGCGGTTAAGGGATACCGTCACCAAAACTCCCTTGATGTATAACCTGAATTTATCCAAGGAGTATGAAGCCAAAGTATACCTGAAAAGAGAAGATTTACAGGTCGTACGTTCTTATAAAATCCGGGGAGCCTATAATAAGATTTCCTCTTTGACAGAGGAAGAAATGAGCAGGGGGGTGGTCTGTGCTAGTGCGGGGAATCATGCACAAGGGGTCGCCTATGCCTGCCAAAAACTGAATATTAAGGGAGTGATTTTTATGCCAAGCCCTACACCTTCTCAAAAGGTAAGACAGGTGCGAATGTTTGGCCAACAACATGTGGAAGTGGTCCTTACCGGAGATACTTTTGATGATGCCTATGCGGCAGCGATGGACTATACAGAGGCACATCACAGTGTGTTTATTCATCCCTTTGATGATCCAAAAGTGATAGAAGGGCAGGGGACTGTTGGAATGGAAATACTGGAAGAAGTAACAGATGAAGTAGATTATTTATTGGTACCGATAGGAGGTGGAGGATTAGCCGCAGGAGTTGGTAGTTACTTCAAGCAAATTAGCCCCAAGACGAAAATTATAGGCATAGAGCCAGAAGGGGCACCTGCCATGAAGTTATCTCTGGAAAAAGGAACGGTTGTGACCTTAGGGAAGATTGATAAGTTTGTGGATGGGGCAGCTGTACAACGTGTAGGAGAAAATACGTTTGAGATTTGTAGAGAATTACTGGATGAAGTAATCACCGTACCCGAAGGAAAAGTATGCTCTACGATCTTAAAGCTCTATAATGAGGAGGCTATTGTCGTAGAACCGGCCGGAGCCTTAACCATTGCCGCCTTGGATCTATACCGAAATACCTTAAAAGGAAAAAGTGTCGTTTGTGTAGTTAGTGGGAGTAATAATGATATTACTCGCATGGAAGAGATTAAGGAACGCTCTTTACTGTATGAAGGGTTAAAATATTATATGCTGGTACGTTTTCCTCAAAGAGCGGGAGCCTTAAAGGATTTCCTAGTCAATGTATTAGGCCCCAAAGATGATATTGTACACTTCGAGTATACCAAGAAAACGAACCGGGAGAAAGGGCCTGCCTTGGTAGGATTGGAAGTAGAAAGCAAAGAGGATTTTCAGGCATTACAGCAGCGCATGCAGGAAAAAGGTATTCAGGCAGAGTTAGTAAATGAAAGATCTGACTTATTTAGTTTCTTTATTTAAGGTAAAAGGTAAAAGGTAAAAGGTAAAAGGTAAAAGGTAAAAGGTAAAAGGTAAAAGGTAAAAGGTAAAAGGTAAAAGGTAAAAGTAGGGGCGATCCCACGTGGTCGCCCTCCTTTTGGTTCCATTGTCTGGTCTGGGCGTGGACGCCCAGACCCAAAGCAAAATTTGAGCGTCCACGCTCAAAATAATCACCGATATACAAAAAGCAACTCAACTCACCGAAGATGAAGCTCAACGACACGAAATGTCACTCAACCAGCCGCACAAACGGCCTCAACAACAAAACGATATGATTGATATTAATGCCGACATAGGAGAAAGCTACGGCGCTTACACTATCGGAAATGATAAGGAGCTACTACAACTGATTTCTTCCTGTAATATCGCTTGCGGTTTTCATGCCGGAGACCCAGATGTCATGAGAGAAACGATAGAGCTGGCAATAAAGCAAGGAGTCAATATAGGGGCGCACCCAGGATATGCAGACTTGCATGGCTTTGGCCGGAGGCATATTCCAATGACTCATGAGTCCTTATTTAACCTGATGTTGTATCAGGTGAGTGCCTTGAAGGGTATGGTAGAAGCAATGGGAGGAAAACTACACCATGTCAAGCCTCATGGGGCCTTGTACAATGATGCGGCAAGAGATGAAGGAATTGCTCAGGCTATCGTGAAGGCAATCGCTGCTGTGGACAATGAACTGAAGTTATTTGGACTTTCCGGTAGTTTGGTTGGGGAAGTAGCAGCTGATATAGGGCTGGAATTTGTACATGAGGTATTTTTAGATCGAAGGTACCAATCAGATGGTAGTTTGGTCCCTCGCAGTAATCCCCAAGCGGTCATTCATGATCAACAAGAGGCATTACAACAGCTAGAGCATATGCTACACAAAGGAGTAGTTGATACCATCGAAGGGAAGCAAATCCCAATAAAAGCGGAAACACTTTGTATTCATGGGGATCATCCGGAGTCCTTGTCTTTTGCAAAAGCAGTGGTGATGCGATTGACCAGGTAAATTGTTCATGATGTTTAGTTGAGCTTCGCTCGTTCATAATGTTTAGTTGTTCTCTTTTTTCACACAGGGCATTGCCCTGTGTTATTGATTCGTGAATCCAAGGATTGAAAAAATAACAGTCACACTACCTAATGGCTTTGTTGAAACGTTGAATCGTTTATTGAATTCAATAAACGATTCAACTCGAATCAACGAGCGAAGCTCAATTCAACTCAATACGAAGTATTGAAATTCAACGATTCAACAAACCTGTTGGGTAGTGTGACGGATAAATATTCAAACTTAATAATCCCATCTCTATGTGATGTTACCCCTTCGGGGTTTTGATAAATAACTAGAAATTGGTCTTAGGCTCCAGTCCAATGCTGTCAAGTTAAGGAGTCAAAGTGAGAGTAGATACTGCTCGTAGCGTTCCGCACGTCATGTAATGATACGACCTGCAGCGGGTTTACACTACTCTTTCTATATGCACTGTTTCCTTAAGTTGAGGACATCGGGCCAACAACTAAACAACATGAACGAGCGAAGCTCAATTAAACAATATGAACAAATTATACCCCTTAGGAGAACAAGCGATCGTGATCTCATTCGGAGATAAGATTACCCCGGAATTAAATGATCGTGTCTTAGCTTTACAGCAATTATTATTAACCAAAAAGTTTAGTTGGCTGAAAGCTTTAGTTCCAGCTTACGCATCCTTGACTGTTCATTATGATTCCAGCAAGGTAGATTTTACTTATTTATCGCAATTGCTTGAAGAGCAGATTAAGGCCATCGATGTGCTTACCCTTCCGGAAGGGCGACTGATTGAGATACCAGTACGCTATGAGGGACCGGATATTCAGGAAGTCTTGGAGTACACAGGATTGACAAAAGAAGAACTCATTTTCCGACATACTGAGCCGGAGTATAGGGTGTATATGATTGGGTTTTCACCAGGGTTTATGTATTTGGGAGGAATGAACCCTCAGATTGCTTGTCCAAGAAAAGCGGTTCCTCGTAAATCTGTTCGTGCTGGGGCAGTGGGTATTGCTGGAGAGCAGACAGGAGTATATTCTATGGACACGCCAGGAGGGTGGCAAATCATAGGACACACGTCAGTTACTTTGTTTTCCTTGAGAGAAGGAGCTTTAGCAAAAGCAGGTGATTTGGTGAGGTTTTTTGCAAAATAGGAAAGAATCTTACTTGCTATAGAGATTTGAAGGTGATACCTGTTTACAGGTTGGTTTACAGGGTTGTGTTTGTTAATATTGTGTAAACCCAACACATAAGGGATATGAAAATAGTATGTCAACCCAAATGAATAACCAGCAACAACCCTTTGTAACAAGAATAGAAGGGGTATACCCTCAGGATATAGAAGGTCATCTATTTTTTAATACAAGTATTACTAGTCGCTCAGAACAGCTGTATCCTAATACTTCTCAACTGAACAGGGAGCGAAAAATCGTACGTCTTGATTTTCTTCCGGATAAAGTGCATTTAACAGAACGCAGCATCCAAACTGCCTGTCAAAAACTGTTTGAAAAAATACAGGCTCCTAATCATTATGGGAGATATGTGTTTGCTAGTAACTTGGGCGTTAGAAATTACCTTAACGGTACGCTGATACCGTTTAGGTATCGCACAGGAGACCGGATGCGGATGTTGGTCACTGCGGAGCAAGGAAGGCCTTTTGAAATCAATCCTTATACTTTAGAAACTATTGATTCGGTGGGAAGCCCTTCCGATTGGTATACTCATGTGCTAGACCAGCTCTTACTTCCTTTTTGTAATACCTGTTTCTATCCAGCCTATGCTGATCGTGAAAACGCTTTTTACTTTACGCATGTAAAGGCCGAAACGGAGGAGCAGCAGGCTTTGGAGGATATACTATTTTTGCTGGATACTTGTACCATAGAGGGGTTAATAGAAAGTATAGAGGAAGAGATACAGTCGTATGCTTATGGGTATCTTGATTACTACAGTATAACAGATTGGTATCGCATACTAAGTAAAGTATTAGGGAAAGTCTCTTGGAAGAAAAGCTGGAAACACCTTCTCAAAGGAAAGCTAAAAGAACTTATCAAGTTTTTTTTATATCAAGGGGGAGGAGCTTACCTATATCGCTGGAATGGAGAAGGTGCTTTGCAAAAATGGTTGTTGATGGATGAATGGGGGAAGCCTTTGCAACTTCAAAGGCAGCTTTATCAGGTAATTGATGCCGAGGAGCACTTATTGCTTATTGATTCGTCGGTAATACCTTATGAAAAATTCATATTGAATAATCCTTTCCCTCAGAGTGAGTTGATTGATGATTTTCTTAGAAAACTGAACCTGCAAATACACACTTCTGAGTCTGTGATTTATGCGGTAGAGAAGGCAGCATTGATCAACAATCCGCATAGGGTTGAGGCTCGAATTATGATGGAACCTATTAAGGGAGAAATACAACACGCGTTATTGACGACTGAAAATACAGCTAAGGTATTGCATGTACAACATCGAAATTATACCCCTTATAGTGAATGGGTACGGGAGTATGATGAAGAATATTGGGAGAATAGTACTACAGTAACTAAGGTAGGAAGCAGTGCAATTAACTGTATGGATATTGGGAAAATCGGTAAGTATGTATTTGCAGATAAGTATACCCATTTAGTGTCCGAAAGTCTATTGGCAGAGGATTGGCGAAAAGAAGGGAATGCGCATACCTGGGAGTTGGGTTACTGTACTTATTATCAAGAAGAAAGAACAACGAATGTGAAGGTCCCTTATTTATTTTGGCAAAGCTATGGTCTTGAAGGGAAACAACTGATGAAAGATGCTTATGAGTTATATAAGGATATTTCCTATAGGATGGCTGCTCCTGATAAAATCCTGCAATTAGCGGAGAAGGAATTGCCTCCTTGCATTCTTCGACAGAATACAGAGGAAATGACCTTTGAAGATAGTTATACGTTTGAGCGAGGGGATAAATTACTAGGGATGCAGTTTGTGCCTAGATTGCATTTTTCAGAACTATTAGGGGTGGAGAAGGAGCTGTATGGTTATATTGTATGTGTCGTCAAAAATGCTCAGGCAAAAGAAGAAACAACATTATGGTTTTTTGATGCGTCTTTTTTAAGGAAAGGCCCTTTTTGTAAGTTGAAGATAGAAAATTGGGAAATGGAACATATCACTGGAGCGGTTTGGATAAAAAGTCTTTCCTTATTGAAGGATGAAGGATGAAGGATGAAGGATGAAGGATGAAGGATGAAGCGAAGCGCAATGCAATGCAATGACTCAACAACTAAACATTATGAACGAGCGAAGCTCAATTAACATACGCCGTGTAGCGGTATGAACACCTATTAACATACTGTAGTGATTCTTGATGGACTATTCATTTATCTTTGCAGGCTTTTAAAAAGCACAGCAAACATTTAAATCAAATAATAGACATCGATGACTACAGCAAACTCTACCACGGCGAAAGTAACACTATCTGACACTACTTCTAATCCCGCTCCATTGGGATTATTGGGATTTGGGATGACCACCATCTTGCTCAACTTGCATAATGCAGGTTTATTTGAACTAAATTCCATGATTATGGGAATGGGATTGTTTATGGGAGGTTCTGCCCAGGTAATTGCCGGAGTACAAGAATGGAAGAAGAACAATACGTTTGGCGCAACAGCATTTACTGCTTATGGATTTTTCTGGTTATCACTGGTGGCGACCTGGTTATTGCCCTCTGCAGGGTTGAATGCCAATGCTTCCAGCGCTGTAGCGATGGGCTTCTACCTAGGATTATGGGGATTGTTTACGGCCGGAATGTTTGTCGGAACACTTCGTATCAATAAGGCATTACAAGTTGTATTTGGCTCACTGACCGTATTATTCTTTTTGTTAGCAGCTGCCAACTTCACTGGAAGTCATATGATCCATACCTTGGCAGGCATTGAAGGGGTTTTGTGTGGTTTGTCAGCATTATATGCTTGTATTGCCCAGATATTGAATGAAGTATATGGGGAAGAAATTATGCCGATAGGGAAAATATAAGAAAAGGTAAAAGGTAAGAGGTAAAAGGTAATTAAATTTGATCTGTTCTCATTCAAAAGTAACTTTACCTCTTACCTCTTACCTCTTACCTCTTACCTCTTACTTTATCTAGGATCCCAAACAATGCCTTCAAATAAGATGGTATTGCTATGTTTCTCGGTGATGAAAAACAGGAAAGATCGATCGATAATCAGTGGCATAGGGGCACTTTCAATTCCTACACCTACGGAAGTAGCTGCTGCGGCTTCTGTTCCTTCCTCGTCTACTTTGATATAAACTTTTTGGAAAACCTCTGTGAGATGATAATCCTCCCGTTGCTGCTCAAACAAGTTGTTGAAGTCTGCTTCTTCGGGAGTAAAAGATTTTGTCATACCCATTTGTTGTAAAGGCCCCTTTAATTCTTTCTGATAAGTAATCTCAAACTTGGGCATATGGAAGTCAACTTCCTCTTCTACAAGTGAATTTTGCAATTCTGTTAACTTATTATAGTCTATACTTGCAACTAAATTATGAATCTTTTCTTCATGTTTTGGTAGGAGTATCTGCAAGTTATACTGTCCATTCTCATAAGGGATTTGGATAAAATGAATCGTTTCATTCTCCGTGTGGGCGATAGGGTAGTCAGCGCTTCGCATCATATCGACTGGCTTTTGACCGATACTTTCCACCAAAAAGTCTGCAGTATAAGTGTCTTCCTTCTTAAATTGTGTAGACCAATTGGCTTTAAAGTATAACGCATTGATCAAGAACATTACGTGCTTGTCTTGTATCTCACGAATAAGGTTGTTGATTTTTCCTTCCGTTTTTTCTTCCACCCAATCATTGATGAATTGCTTACTCTCCTCAGACTTAGTAAAGTCAAGACCTTCAACGCTAGCACCAAAAAAGTTTTCTGCAGCTTGTTTGAATGGAGTAGCGACTTGAAAAGAATTTCGATACCAAACGCTATTGGCTTGCAGTAGCTTGACTGCAGGGTCAGCTTCTTGCAGTGTGTTGATAGTCTTTGCATAAGACTGATTTGCCTCCTCTTGGGTTAAACCTTCTAAGCCCAATACGGAAAGGATTTCTTCTTTAGTGTCATCCTTAGCTCCATTGACAGTCATTCCTAGTGCCATACTACAGCTATAAGGAGAAATGATAAAGTTCTTTTTTTCATCCTTTCCCACCGTATTTAGTAGATGAATAGCAAAATCATTATTTGCCTCAATAACGGTTCGCTGATTACCGTCGATGGGAAGGAGCTGGGCTGGCTCAGGAGATGAGTTTTGGCAACTGCTTAAGGAAATTAGTGAGAGGAATATTCCTATGATTGTTTTAGCGCTCATAAGTATAGTTTCTTGTTGGTTCTTAATCAAAAGACACAGGGTTGTAGTAAAAAGTTATAGTGTTCCTGAAAAAGAGGTCATTTTAAGGAGGAAGGAGGAAGGAGGAAGGAGGAAGGAGGAAGGAGGAAGGGATTTCTGTAGGCCCTCGCCTGATGGCGAGGGTATTTCAAACAAGCGCTAATCTATCTAGGAAGAATATCAATAAACTCTTCAGCATCTTTGATTTTTCCCGCATAGGTTTTGACTTCCGATTTTCCTTTTAAGACAATCAATAAGACATTTTGCTGTTGTTCGTCATAATAGATCCAACTGTCTTCTTTAATGCCGGAAGGGTGATTATGATCAAACCCAAAGCCATAGTGGTGAGCTTCTTTATAGTAAGAGGCACCTTCGTATTCCAGAATATTTGGAGGTCTTTTATGTCCAGCAACAAGGGCTTCCAAATTTTCGTGTAGGATAAACTTATTGACACTTTTCATAAGGTAGTGTTTTGTAAAGTACCTACCTCTATGCAAGTATAGGTAACGCTCTTGACTACCGTGTATCAAATGGTAAAAGAAATGGCTTTCGTCATTTTGCCAATCCATTTGTTGCTTCTCTAAAACCTCCCAAGTTTCTGTTTCAAAATCAATCATAAAGCCTTTTTCAAGGTTTTCCAGCCGCAAATCTGTAGGATCAAATGGAATGTTAAGGGTACGCTTGCTTGCGACACGGGCAGGTTCTTTGTGCAATGCCTTATTTTGTCTTTTTCTATACCTTAATAGAACATCCTTCAAGACGTCCTTTGATATTTCACGATTTCGTCTTCTGATGTTTCTGGGAATCGTAAAGGTTAAGATTAACCACCAGATACCAAATCCTCCTCCTGTTAACCAAAAAAGAATTTGCTTGCCCCATTCCCCCATATACCCATGGTGAGCTCCCAGAAAAAAATGTAGAATATAAGAAATAATGGGGGATTTCTTCATGTAATGGAAGGTGCCTAAGAATTCTTGCTGAGCTTCTTCAGGAAGTTCAGTGACTTTAGTAACAACCTCATAAGGAAGTGTACTCCCTAGATAATAAGGTATGATGGTATCTTTCATATAATCAGTAATTAATTAATTTGACAGTATAATGTGTAGTTACAGTGCGATAGTTTTTTAAGTGTATCGTTTAAAATGGATAAACAATAGAATGTTTAATGACCGTAAATAAGGTACACATCATCTTATTATACTACAAAAAAAGTAAAAAGGTTACAGGTTAAATTCTCCTTCTGCCTTTCCCTGAGCTTTACGTCGGGCAATTTCCAGTTCAAAGGATTGGGCTTGTCTAAGTCGATTGAGTTGTTTGTACAACCTTGCTCGGCTTCTTAAGTACCTTCTAAGTCCGTAAGTGAAGCAATACCCACTAGCAAATACTAAGATAAATGCACCGGCAGTGATTCCTTTATGACTAGGACCAAAGTGTAATACTGCTAGCGCCAAGGCGATAATGGCCAAGGAGGTTCTTACCCAGGCTAATAGGGTTCTGTCATTGGCCATGGTAGTACGTTGTACGGCGAGTGTATCATTGATCTTCATAGATATCTACTTTTAGTTAGTTGGAAAATAGCATAGGTTATAATGGATATAGCTATGGCTATAAAAAAAAGGTTACCAACTATAGTAGTAACCTTTTGGACCTGTAGGAGGTTCGAGAAAATTTTTATAAGCGTCCATTTAGGGCTTGTTTGGAGTCCGTATTCCAAACAAGCTCTTGTGCTTTTGATCTATTGTAATTGTTCTTTTAGCCACAAGAACTCCTCAGAAGGAGACACCTTGTTGTAAAGAATATTATATACCGCTGTGGTAATAGGCATATTTAGATCTTCATATTGCGTATGAATCTGGTGGATGGACTTCACTGCGTAATATCCTTCAGCGACCATTTCCATTTCCATTTGAGCTGCTTTCACGGTATAACCTCTTCCAATCATGTTACCGAAAGTCCTGTTTCGGCTAAATTGAGAGTAAGTCGTGACCAGTAGGTCTCCTAGGTAAGCAGAGGCTGTTAGGTCTCTTTTGACTTTGTATACTTCTTTAAGGAGTCGTTTAATCTCTTGCATGGAATTGGATACCAGCACTGCTTGATAGTTGTCTCCGTAGCCTAAGCCATGGGCGATGCCACAGGCGATGGCAATAATATTTTTCATGACGGCACAGTACTCTACGCCATATAAGTCTTTGATGACAGTCGTATTAATATAGCGACAGTGCATCATTTCGGCCAAGGCAGTGGCGTATCTGCTACTGGAAGAGGCAAGACTTAAATAAGCCTGTTTTTCCATAGCTACTTCCTCTGCGTGACAAGGTCCTCCGATGACTGCTACCATTTTATGAGGAACTTGAAAGTGCTCTTCTATATATTCTGTCACCAGTGTATTATGCGTAGGAATCATGCCCTTAATAGAGGAAATGACATACTTTCCTTCAAAATCTTCAGCAGATAGTGTACTGAGAGCAGAAGTAATAAAGGCTGCAGGAACAGCAAGTAATATAGCATCGGCTTCTTTTACAGCAGCCTTGATGTCTTCAAAAGGACGAACCAATTCCGGATTTAGTTTTACCGATGTAAGGTAACGAGGATTGGAACGATATCGCTTGATATAGGCCACGTCGTCAGCGTTACGTAACCACCAATTAATACGGGTATTACCGTTTTCAGTAAATATCTTGATTAATGCAGTAGCCCAGCTTCCTCCTCCAATAACAGCGATGGTATGAATGCTAGGTAAATATTTTGGTGTCTGCTCCACGATTATGTGTCTTTTAAATCAAAAAATCGGTTAATGTTTCTGGTTGAGCATGAATGTCTTATTTCTTAGACAATTAATTACATAGCCTTAAAGATAAGACTTCTAATTCTTAGAATATAACCTTCAATCTATGAAAATTAACATTTTTCCAAGGACAAAGGTACACTTTTCGAGTTAGAGTCTAAAATAATTTCTATGGATTTCCCTTTGATTTTGGCAATGCTGTGAAAGCGTGTAAGATATGTTTGTCAGTTATCGCTCATCGCTTTGCTTAGATAAGCAGTAATGAAAAAACAATAAGTAATAAACAATAAGCGATAAACGCTACAAGCCAAATTCTATAGAAGGCGTTTAATGTGAAATATTGTATAAGTTCTTAAATAATTGTTATTCGTTTAATATTTCAGTGGTGTTAATGGAATTATTTGAAAAAAATAAAATAATGTTTGGAATTAATTGAATTATTATTGTATGTTTGTTTCATCATTAAAACACTACGGCATAGAGAAAAGCAAATATGAATATCTTCAGCACTACATATTATTATTTTTGGTTTTTTTATTTTACTCGTTCCAGCAAGGAATGCAGGCAATAGCTTATACCAAAAATTAAAAGCTGATGAGACACCTGATTCCTTGCTAAGAAGGAATCAGGTTTTTTTTTACCTTTTTCCTATTCTTTATTAAGGAATCCAAAATAACTAAGCTGCTGACAGATGACTTCGACTAATGAACTTTGGATGGTTTTCGTCTTCGGCAATTCATATTAATTCTTTAATAATTCTATACCGGTTAATCCTTTTTGTTAAACAGGTTGTTAGTAAAACACAAACACGAAAATTTCTAGAACTATGAAAGACATCCGAGCATTAAACGAGTGGTCAGTAGTAAAAAACAATACACCTATTGCTATCGCAGGCCCATGTAGCGCAGAGACCGAAGAGCAGTTGATGGCTACTTGTAAGCAAATCAAAGAAAATATTGATATTACAATGTTCCGTGCAGGGGTATGGAAGCCTAGAACAAGACCAGGGTCGTTCGAGGGAGTAGGTGAGGAAGGTCTAAAGTGGTTCAAGAACGTGAAAAAAGAGCTAGATATGCCAATTACGGTAGAGGTAGCCAATGCGGAGCACGTAGAACTAGCTTTGAAACATGATGTGGATGTTCTTTGGATTGGTGCAAGAAGTACGGTAAACCCATTTACTGTGCAAGAGATTGCTGATGCGTTGAAAGGAACCAACGTACCAGTAATGATCAAGAACCCATTGAACCCGGATTTGGCACTTTGGAAAGGAGCAATTGAGCGTATCTACAATGCAGGTATCCGTGATATCGCTGCCTTGCACAGAGGATTCTCTTCTTTCGAGAAAACAAAGTATAGAAACATCCCAATGTGGAAATTGGCGATTGAATTAAAAACAGATCTTCCAAATATTCCATTGATCTGTGACCCAAGCCACATTGGTGGTAGCCGTGACCTTATCCTTCCGGTATCTCAGAAAGCGATGGATTTGGACTTCGACGGTTTGATGATCGAAACACACTACAATCCAACAGAAGCTTGGTCTGATGCAGCACAGCAGGTGACGCCGGCACGTTTGGCTGAGATCTTGAATGAAGTGAAAATTAAGCAGCGTCAATTGGATCCATCTGATTTGGATGCTAATCAGTTGGATGATCTTAGAGGAAAAATTGACCGTATCGATAACGAAATCCTGGATGCATTGGCGTCAAGAATGGGTGTAGTAAATCAAATCGGTGAGTACAAGAGAGATCACAACCTTACGGTTTTCCAAGCAGATCGTTGGATCAACGTATTCCAGTCGAGACCAGGAGCAGCTTCTGATCTAGGTTTGAGCAAAGAGTTTGTAGAGCAAATGTTCAAGTTGATCCACGATGAGTCGATCAGGCTACAGACTAAAATTGTGAACACTGAGAAAGAAAATGTTTAATGAAAACATTTCAGTAACTATATTGATGAGGCTATCACATAATCGTTAGATAGAATCATTTTCAAATGGATAAAGGAGGAAGGATAAAGGAGATAAGCTTCTTAGAACATGTTTGTAATCCAGATTTTGAGGAGTTTTATACCAAAAGATGTGGTTCCAAACATGTTCTTATTAAGGTTTTTGTCCTTCATTCTTTCTCCTTTGACGTTATAAACGTATATCCTTCAATGATTATATTTTTTAACAAGCTCTCAGCCAGAAACTAGAACGAAACAACATGCAAACAAACAGAGTAAGCTTCAAACAAAAGCTAGACGCTGCCGTTTTTGAGGAACTGCAAAGGTATACTAAGGTGGCTGTGATCGTGGATGAGAATACCGTAACTCATTGCTACCCCAAAATAAAGCAATGGTTGCCAGAACATACTGTCATTCAGATACAAAGTGGAGAGGAAAATAAAACCATTGAAACCTGTACTAAGATATGGCAGGCTTTGACTGATGCCCGTTTTGATCGCAAAAGTTTTGTTCTAAATCTTGGTGGAGGAGTAATTGGTGACATGGGAGGGTTTTGTGCCTCTACCTACAAAAGAGGAATTGACTTCTGGCAAATGCCTACTACATTATTATCTCAGGTAGATGCTAGTGTAGGAGGGAAGTTAGGGGTTGATTTTGGAAAACTGAAAAACCATATCGGAATCTTTAGAGTGCCTGATCATGTAGTGATCTGCCCAGACTTCCTGGAGACTTTGCCACAAAATGAACTGCGCTCTGGGTATGCAGAAGTAATCAAGCATGGATTGATTGCCAATAAGGAAGAGTGGCAAGATTTATCATCCAAGTCATTGTTAGAACAAGATTGGGAAGGAGTAATTCAACGTTCGGTAGCCATTAAGAAAAATGTGGTAGAAAATGACCCCACAGAAAAAGGGCTACGCAAGATCTTGAACTTTGGACATACGATAGGGCATGCGATCGAAAGCTATTTACTGGATATTTCTGGACGAAAATTGCTACATGGAGAAGCTATTGCCATAGGTATGATTTGCGAAGCATATTTATCGGTAAAGAAGGCAGGGCTTCCAGAAAGTGAGTTGGATAGTATCCAAGACTATATTCTAAAGGTTTACGGAAAAGTGGAATTAACCGATGCGGATATTCCTCACTTGCAGGATTATATGTTACAGGACAAGAAAAATGAAGGTGAGAAAATCAACTGTTCTTTGTTGGAAGCTACCGGTGATTGTGGATTTGATTATGTGGTGAGTTGGGATGAAGCCAAGGAAAGTATTGCTTATTACATGAGCTTATAAGTTTGTTCATGATGTTTAATTGCAGTTGCTTTGCAACTGCGTTCAAAATGTTTAGTTGAAATTAAAGAAATAACAACTAAACATTTTGAACGAGCGAAGCTCAATTAAACATCATGAACAAGAACTTCTCACAATAGATCCTTATTGCTCTGGAGGATATTGCTCCATTAGTTTACTAACCGAATTGTTGATCACATTTTGCTTTTTGTTCGGGTTGTTATAGTCATCCAGATCTCCCAAAGAGACAATGCCTTGCCAAATTAACTCATTACTTTTGGCATCTCGAATATTAATGGCAATACGTTCTACATCATATTGTTCGACCTCACTGCTATAGTAGCCAAAGTAAGGATAGGGGCGCCAGTAACCACCCCATCCCCATCCATAGCCACCCCAACCATAGGGACCCCATCCGCCCCAACCACCCCAGCCGTAGGCGCCATAAGGGTAAGGATCGTAGGTCGTGATGCGCTCCCGCATTTCTTGAGTGACTTGAAAGGAGATTAATAGTTCAGGAGTAGAGGATTCTACATATCCTTTGTTTTGTAGTTCGTAAGTAATGGCGTTACGTATACGTCCGATGTCTATCTCGTTAACCGGCAGACGGTATTGTGGTGGAACAAAGGCAAAACTATTGTATCGGGCAAAATTTGTTCGACTATTATAGTCTGTTCTTACTTCGTATAGATTACAGCTGCATAACAGAAGAATGAAAAGGGCAAAGAGTTTCGTTTTCATGATATTGTAGTGGATAGTGGTCTTGAATGTTCATCTATCCTATTAACAAGTATCTTTGCCCGTTAGGTCCATTTCATGATATTTAGGCTTGCAGGTTCACCTTGTCGTTGTCTACGGAATACTATGCTACTTATCGCTTATAGACAATAACTTTCATACTACTAAATGGCTTTGTTGAGCGGCACTGTGTGCCGTTGAGAGAAGCTTTGCTTCGTTGAGTAGCCCTTCGGGCTGTTGAGAAAGAACTGTACTGTAAAATCTCAACAGCCCGAAGGGCTACTCAACGACACGTAGTGTCACTAAACTAGCGGCGCAAGCCGCCTCAACTACTATAGTCTATTGTTTTACGGCTTTCCCAAAGCTTTCCAGACTATGCAATACTCCTGTGATCTTAAAGAAGTTGTCCATAGAACGTGCTTCTTTTAAGTAAATCTCATGTTTGACAAATAGATTATTAATGGTGTGAGCAATGGTCTCTTGCTCTCCCCATAGAAAATACATCGTTAGAAAATGTTCCAGTTGCTTTTGGTTATGGGGGGTTAGTAACCAGTCGTTTACGGATTTCCCTAACATAATGAATTGCTTCTTGATATATTCAAAAGCATAGACAATATCCTTTTCGTCTTCCGTGTTTTTTCTTCCGGCTTGTATAAGATTTCCGATTGGGAAATCATCCTCCAATTCATCTTCATTGAGATTGTCCCTCAGGTCGGTACTATCGAAGGCACCTAAAAATGCACTCAATCGGCCGGTGTGTTCTGTTTCTTCCTCTGTAATATCCATAAGATTTTGCGGGCCTTTTAGGTAAAAGGCCTTTACGTAATCGGCTGTTTGCTGCTTGTCTATATAGTTGGACTTTACACTGATCAATCCAGCTTGTAAAAGTTCCATTTTCATGCGTATAACAGTTCGTTTACTCCAACTCATTTCTTGAGCAATATAGGAGTTGGTGTATTGGCTTACGCCGTTTTCATCTCCTACGGCCAAGTAAAACATATAAAGGATAAAGGATTTGTCCGATACGTTCAACTCTCGCATCGCCTCAAAAATATCGTTATTCGCAATAAAATAGCTAGTGATCGGTTTGTTAGCCGTTGTTTCTAGTTCCATGATCAATCGTAAAAAGCTTGAGCGTTTAGTTTTTTCGGGTAGGGTACATAGGAATTCATGTTGGTTTACGTGAAAAAATAGCTAATTGAACTTGTGTATAGCTATGACAATAATGTCACCCTGTTAATTATGTCCTAATATTAATAAAAAAAATAATTTCTTGCCGATAAGTTAATGAAAAGTATTTCAATTTCATTAAAAGATAGATAGCCCTTGTAAAATTACATTAGAGCTTATTGAATTTGTAACTCTTTATGTTTGCAAAGGGATCTTTTATGGAATATATAAGGCTTGATATTGGATTTTTCTTAGAAAAGAGGTGGCTATCCTTAAGAATGTTTTCATTCTTAAGGAAAAATAACATTCTTTGTAGTTCCAAAACTAACATGTTGATGATGCTTCATTAACAACGAAAACTAAAAACAAATATTAGAACAGGACAAAATAGATGACGATGGACTGAGGTTCATACTAAACTGACAAGCTGCCCAAACAATTAGTACATTTAAACGTGCGTTTTAAGATATTTACAAATATTTGTAAATGAGTACTTTCCTTATCTTTGAAAAGATTAAAGGTCAAGGCGTTTGTGTCTTTGTTTGTCTAGGGGAATACTGTCTTAAGTGAGGAGATATAAACCTCTTTCCGGGGTCAATAAAAAGAATGATTCCATTAATTCCGCCAACTATTTTATCCAATTAACTAAATCAGAGTATGCAGCATAAAAACTACTATTATCCTCTGGTATTGCTATGGTTGATGCTTCCCTTACAACAGGTATGGGGGCAAACTCCCGGCTTGATTTACAAGACTGCTACGGGAACAAAAAGCGACGGTACCACACTAGTACTTGATCCTAATGGGGATGGGTACACGTTTACAGGAGATGAGGTATTTGAGATACCATTCTCTTCCTTTCAGGTTACAGACCCCAGTGAGGATATCCTTAGAGGACCTAAGACCAAGTTTACGGACTATGTTGGGTCGGCACAAAGCAAAGAGTCTTTCTACATGTATTTTGATGGAGAGAACCTACTCTTCCGTTTTAGAATGGGTAATACCGCTAAGGCTGCTAAAGGATATACCGTGTTGATTGATACCGATGGTAAGGTGGGTACGTTAGGTGCTAATGCGGAAGGCAACAAGGTAGAGGGCAACCCAGGCTTTGAGATTGAAGTGACCTTGGAATCTCATTTTGGTATAGGCCTATATAATGTGAATGGAAAGACTGAGGCAACTGAGGTCATTGCTAGTACTAGTAGACCTTATGCTCAGTACGCGCAGAAGTCGATTGCTAATTCAACGGTGGATGGGTCAGATGACTATTTTTACGACTTCTATATTCCCTTTACGGATTTACAAACAGCGGCTACAGCATCGGGAGTATCTATTACGACTTCTACACCTATGCGTTTTGTAGCGGTAACGACCATGAACCATAAACCACTGATTGGAAACCCACCGGTATCCGATTTGAATGGTGTGGATGATTTGGCCTATGGAGGGGATATATATAATATATTGGAGGAATTGGTGTGTGTGTTTCCTTCCGTATCGATGACAGATTTAACGTCACAGCAGTCTTACAGCAAGTTAACAAAGGCAGATTGCCCTACGATTGATGCGGTAGATAGTGATGATACGACAGTTTCTGGAACAGCAGAGGCAGGAGCAACAGTTACCTTATACAATAATGGGACTGAAATTGGTTCAGCCACAGCCGCTGGAGATGGTAGTTGGTCCATTGCTAGCTTGACACTTGCGGTAGGAGATTATTTGACTGCAGTAGCCGATGATGTAAGTGGTAAGGCTTTTTCGGGGAGTTGTACAGGTATTCTAGTGAAGACACCGAAAGCTATATGTGATGGTGAGCAAACAACAGTGCCTATTAGCTTAACAGCAGTAAGTGGAAATAAAGGTGTTAAAGGAGGAGCTGGTTCTGCTCCAGCTGGAGCTACTATCAGGGCATACAAAGCAACAGGAGAACCTTATACGTCAACTGATATTTCAGGTTGTGGACAGCAATGCCAGGTTGAAGCAGTCGCTGCAGCAGATGGTTCTTGGTCTATTCAATTATGTAAAACAGGTCAATGTTTTAGTGATGTTGTTTTAGTTACAGCAGAAGATGTGTCAGGAGGTAAGTGTGAATCACCTTTCACTTCTTTTGAATTAAACTTGACAGGGGTGTCAGCAAAGCCAACAATTGATAAAACAGATACAGATCAATCTCAGGATTACATCATTAATACAGCGTCAGATATTACAGGTACAGGTGTTGTAGGAGCAACAGTATTTATCGCTCTTAATGATTTGGAAATTGGAACTTCTGTGGTAGATGGCTCTGGGAATTGGTCGATTACTTCTCCAGGATTATCTTCTTGCGATGTTATTACGGCGTATCAAATTGAGTCAGGAAAGGAACGTTCAGAAACCCCTGACGTTTCCATGCCCATTAAAGAAAAAACAGCGACCCCTTCTATCGTAGGGACCTATTGTCAAGGAAATGGTGTGTCGGTAATGGGAAGTGCGACTGCAGCAAGTGGAAGTACAATTATCTTATATGATCAGTCTGGCACGCAAAAAGGAACTACTACAGTAACCACAGAAGGAGGCTGGGTGATTGATAATGTAGACCTAACAGGAGTAACGGGTATTTATGCGACCGCTTGGAATAATACGAAATGCTCGGACAATACGACTTATAAGTATATTGAGAGTGATGCTTCCTCTTCTGTTACAGTAGGGACAAGACCTGCTACTGCTCCTACTTTGAAATTAGTATCACCTGCAACAGAACTGAAAGAGGGAGATACACAGGTTATTGTTGAAGCACCGAGTAGTGGTGCTGTATGGATGTATATTGATGGAGGAACATCATCCGAGACAATTGCTAAGTTTACTGTTAATTCAGGCGAGAATACCATTGACATAAGAGCAATAGGTAATTTGTCAGCTAATGAAGTACTTTACGCAGGAGCAGAAGTGTATTTCACGTTCGATAATGGAGGGACTTGTGAGAGTGAGCCGTCTAACGTGATGACAGTAGCTTGTGCGGATATAACGGACAGAACAATCTCAGCTTCCATTACGGATTTCTATCAGGAGATACCGGAAGGAACAGAAGTGACTATTGAGAACCCAGAAGAAGGGTTTATTTATACACTGACAAAAACAGATAGTACTGTAGTTAGTGCTCCTAAATATGCTTCTAGTACTGCTGCGTTAACCCTGACGACCAATGCGGTGTTGAGTAGCACGACAAAGATTATTGTCAAAGCAGTGAAGCTAGGCCCTGTCTTATGTGAACATTATAATGATTCAACAACTAAGTCAGTAGAGCTGGAAATACATCCACAGCCCTCCATCGTGATTTCTGCACCGGATTCTATATGTTCAGGAAGCTCGGTCGACTTGGGACTGGACTTTTCCGGTTCCGCACCTTGGGAGATCAAATGGACTAAGGAGGGAAGTGGAGATACGACAACCATCGCTAATATTACAGCAGATACCACACTTTCTGTAACGCAGGCAGGGATATACAGTATACAGTTGGTTAATGATAAATATCATGCTTCCTATAGTATTGTAAAGGATACGATTTATACGCAGACAACTGGTTGTGGAGGGAGTAGTGCACCGACGGTATCTGGCGACAGCACGGTATTGAATGAAGATTCAGATTACACCTTCGAGTTATCAGACTTCAACAAGGATTATAGCGATGTGGAGAATGAAGCGCTGGGTACGGTTCAGCTGCATGTTTTCCCTGATGATGGAACATTGAGTTATGACGGCAATCCGGTAAGTACGGTGGATACGCTGATCAGCGCAGCAGATATTGGCAAGCTGGTTTATACGCCGACTTCGGACTTGAACGGAAGTCCTTTGGATACGTTGGTGTTCAAGGTAGCTGATGAGTCTGGAGCGCTGAGCGATACGGTTCACTTCACGTTGTACGTGACGCCATTGAATGATGCACCGACGGTATCTGGCGATAGCACGGTACTGGATGAGGATTCAGATTACACCTTCGAGTTATCAGACTTCAACAAGGATTATAGCGATGTAGAGAATGAAGCGCTGGGTAAGGTTCAGCTGCATGTTTTCCCTGATGACGGAACGTTGAGTTATGATGGGAATGTGGTCAGCACGGTGGATACGCTGATCAGTGCAACAGATATCGGCAAGCTGGTTTATACGCCGGATGCGGACTTGAACGGAAGTCCCTTGGATACATTGGTGTTCAAGGTAGCTGATGGGTCTGGAGCGCTGAGCGATACGGTTCAC
>NZ_BAABJX010000055.1:0-87802 GCF_039543525.1 Algivirga pacifica | reverse complement strand
TTTTGGTTCGCACTTAAACTTACCACTTTTTCATGCCTTTTTCATATCGTTGCAACAAAGCCAATCCTTTTTAGAAATATCTATTCCCAAAGAATACTTGCCACTCATGATAAGACACTATTAAAGTTTTACATCTGTAATGTTCCTATTCTTCCTGCACCTTTACTCATCGTTGATACTGGATCACAAGGATAGACTTGTGTCCTTAGGTACTGTTCCGGTTCTAAAAGAATAGACAGGAAAGGGATTCCCTTAAGAACTGTATTACAGGTGACTGCATACTTTGTTGACTAAGCCTTACTCTTTCCTGTTGAACATTCTCCAAGTAAGAAAATAAATTGTACTTTTACTTGGTGTTACAATTATATGAGTTGACAGCATTGATCCTACAACCAGTTTCTACCTTTTTAAAACTCTAGTAACCGATAAAATCTGAACTCTTTAAGTAGTGTAAGCGGTATGTATATTTAAAAATCCCTCTCTTTTCCATTATTGATAAATTACAATTTATATCCCAAACCAAATTGCAGGCCTAGTTCTGTTAGGTTGTGCTTATAAGGTTTTTCCCTAAATGGAATAAGGGCATTCATCTTGAAACGAGGATTAATAAAGAAAGAAAAATTGTTCAGTCTATAAGAAGCGCCCAACCCTATACCCATTCCTATCCCAGATTGCTGATCAAATCTACTTTTTGTCATTTGCCAGTCTATACTTGGTCCTCCATGGACAAAGAAGTACTTCCAAAAGGATTTTTCCACTTGTAAAGGGATGGACATCAATTGAAAGGTTTCTTCTTTGTGTTGATAATAGCTGTCACCAATTTCAGTAATATCTACCACCCCATATTGGTATCGAAATCCTGATACTAAATAAAGGTCCTTACCCAAAGGGTGAAGATAGTTTCCACCGATCATTCTTGTTTCAATATTTTCAAATTCAGGTGATGTAACGTTTTTTATCTCTACTAAGACAAGATGAGCAGACCCTAGAAATAATCTTAGTTCAGAATGGGTTTGAGAAAACCCTTTCAGGGATAGAAGCATTGAGAAAATTAAAAACAGTATGTGTTTTGTCATTGGTTCTATTGTTTAGATGGGAGTCTATAGCCAAAGCCAAACTCAATATTCAGCTCAGTAAGTTTTCTTTCTACTTTATTAATGTCAGGTCGCCATAATGCCTTTTTCCCCACTTTGGGAGTCAAATAAAAAGTGAGGTTTTTTATACGATACATTCCTCCAACGCCAAGAACAGCACCAATACCGGAATAATCTTTAGAAAATTCGTCGTTTAAATGAAAATCAAAAGTAGGACCTCCACTTATATAAAAATATTTCCCAAAGGTTCTGTTAAGAAAAAAAGGAATGGAAAGTAGTTGAAGTGTACCGCTTGATCTTTTATAGATCTCCCCCCAACTTACATAATCGATGGTTACATTCCCTTGTAAATAAGTAATTCCCGTTTCCAGATACGTATGATCCTTTACCTGAGTGATGTATTTTAGGCTTGCTTCTCGTACTTTTTTCATACGATAGCTGATATGAGAATCCGATGTAGTCATTATTGATGAACCTTTAATATATGGCTCAGAAGTTCCAATAGTCCACCTGATTTCATGATTTACCTGGCTAAATGAGTAGTGACTTATTATTAAAAAAAGGAGTAGGGTAAAAGTTTGCTTCATTGTTTTTGAGTATTAGTTGAGTTTAAATAAAGACCCTGCTTATCAAAGAGAGGTTGTAAGTAATAGTGTACCTATCTGAAGCGATACTATAACGAAATCCCAACCCACTTTGGAGACGTTTTATTGTATTTGCGAGAGTGCAAAGGATAGTACATAGGGTAATCCTTCAAATTCTATTTGTCTAAGCGACAGATCTGATTACTTTATCCAAATTCGAAATATCCAATCCTTCAGCTATGAATAACCTAAAGTTACCTTTATCCCTTTTGTTATGGTATACCTGTGTCATGTCGGGCTTGGCGCAGGAATCATACCGAATCATCCGAGGTGAAATCTATGATCAGCAAACCAGAGAGCCAATTATCGGTGCAACCCTTTTTATTCAGGAATTGAATGATGGAAGTACAACAGACATTTTTGGTGCTTATGAACTGAAGTTGCCCAAAGAAGGAGCGTATAGTATTATTGTTCGTTCGGTAGGTTATAAGGAAGTAGTTATCATGAGTGATGATTTAGATAAAGATATTCCCATTTATCTGGAAGCTGAAATTGAGCAAATGAAAGAAGTAGTTGTACAGGCTACGCAAGTAGGTTGGAAGGTGAGTCCGGAAGGTACAAGTGTGGCAAGGATAGGAGTGGAAGAGATGCAAAGTATTCCGGCATTATTAGGGGAAACGGATGTGATTAAGTCCATTCAATTATTGCCAGGAGTCAGTGGTGTAGGAGAGGGTGCCTCAGGGTTTAATGTACGTGGAGGAAGTGTCGGTGAAAACCTGGCGTTGTTGGACGAGGTACCTATGTTTAATACTTCCCACTTATTTGGTTTGTTTTCGGTATTCAATCCAGATGCGATTGATGGTGTTAGCTTGCTGAAAGGAGGAATACCGGTGGAGTATGGAGGACGATTATCTTCTGTACTGGATGTCAAAACGAAAGAAGTCGATAATACAAGTTTTGCTGGTCAAGGTGGTATAGGCGTTATTTTTAGTCGATTGACTTTGGAGGTGCCGATAGCGAAGGAGAAGGTGTCATTGCTGGTTTCTGGAAGACGTTCTTATGTTGACTGGCTGGCACGACCTTTTTTAGGAGATCAGGAGGGGACCGCGTTTAATTTCTATGATCTGACAACAAAATTGCAATGGAAGATTAATGCCAAAAATGAGCTGAGTTTTACAACGTATGCCGGGAAAGACACTTTTGAGGCCATTGGTTTTATTGGTTTCGAATGGGGAGATCGAAGTGCAAGTCTTCAATGGAAGCACTTATTTAGTGATCAATTGCTACTCAAGACAACAACTTATTGGAACGATTACCGTTATGCTTTTCATTTTGGGAATGAGAAGGATGCCTTTGATTGGAGTGCCAAGGTGAATTCTTATAGTGGTCGTTCGGTATTCAGTTATTTTTTGAACGATCGAAACACAGTCACTTTTGGAGGACAGGTATCACGCTATAATTTTTATCCGGGAAAGGCTGAAAACATTGTTTACCGTAATACGATTCCCACGTTTGAGTTGCCAAAGATGAATGCTTTGGAAGGAAGTGTTTTTTTGGGGAATGAGCAGCAGCTGACAGAGCAATGGTCTTTAAATTATGGAATACGGTTTTCATCCTTTGCTTATGTAGGGGCAGGAGTGGCAAAAGAATACAGAGAAGCCGAAGAAAAAGGACAGAGAAAGGTTCCTATACCAGAAGAGGAACGAGTATATACGGCAGGACAGTTGATTCAATATTATCCAAATCTGGAGCCTAGAATAGCCGCTACGTATCAATGGAAAGAAGAGCAGTCGATACGTGTAAGTTATCATCGTATGACGCAATCCGTTCATTTAATCTCTAATACAGCGGCTTCTTCTCCATTGGATATTTGGTACCCTAGTACGAATAATATTCGTCCCCAATTGGCAGATCAATTTTCTTTAGGCTATCAACGGGATGTACCTCAAAAGGGGTATGAGTTTTCTGTAGAGCTTTATTACAAACATATGACGCAGATGGTAGACTTTATTGACGGGGCTGATCTTTTGCTGAATAGTAATTTAGAGGGAGATCTATTGGAAGGGATTGGCAGGGCATATGGGGTAGAGTGGCAATTGAAAAAAACGGAAGGTAAATTTAATGGTTGGATAAGTTATACGCTTTCCCGTTCGGAGCGGAAGACAGAAGGTATAAATCAAGATGAATGGTATGCTGCTCGTTTTGATCAAACCCACAATTTAAGTGTCGTTGGGATTTATGAATGGAATCCAGTGTGGAAGTGCTCAGCCAATTTTTCATTTATTTCAGGGACACCTACAACAGCCCCTTCCAATACCTATGAACTACATGGCTATTCTCCAGCCCATAATCCGGAAAACCGACGAAACAATTATAGAATACCTTCTTACCATCGACTGGACTTATCCTTAACCTATGATCCGATATCCAAAGGAAGGTGGGATGGACAATGGGTATTCTCGGTCTATAATGTATATAACCGCCAAAACCCTTTCTCAGTCAGCTTTCAACCTAATACGAATGGACTGTCTTCAAGTATTGTAAGTAATAATGAGGCGATACAGTTTTCTTTAATAGGGTCAATTGTCCCTTCTGTGGCTTATAATTTTAGATTCTAATCCGACTAAAACCATCAACGTACAGCTATGAAATTACTGAATACTACTTTTGGGTTATTGATTTTATTGGGAGGAGTTGCTTGTGAAAAAGTGATTGATGTTGATTTGGAAGAAGGACAGACACAATATGTGGTAGATGCTTTTATTACAAATGAACTTGCGCCTCAAGAAATACGCTTGACGTATACCAAGCCTTATTTACAAAAAACAATTGCAGATCCTGTATTCGATGCAGAGGTATTGGTAGAGACGGTCGGTACAGGTAGTGTGCGGATATTTACAGATGCTGATCGAGATGGTGTATATACTTGGAAGCCAACCAACCGACAAGAGTGCTTTAAGCTAAATAATAGAGATCAGGAAGATGTGATTTCTGCCAATTATGACAAGCAGTATCGCTTACAAGTCAAGCATGGACCTTATCATTTTGAGGCCTACACCTCCTTGGAGCGGGTTCCTCGGTTAGATTCGCTTAAATATCTTTGGGAACGTTCCGGTGTACCTTATGCAGAAAGTATCTTGGCAGAGGTATGGGCGACTGACTTCAAAGGGAAAAACGATTTCTATTGGTTAAAGACCTGGAAGAACGAGGAGTTCTTGAATATGGGAGAGGAGATGATTTTAATCCATGATGTTAGTCAGGAGTATAATAGTAATCCTTCCTTGGATGGAATTACTTTTTTATCTCCAGTAAGATATGGTGTTAATCCAGCTATAGAAACGGATCAACTAGGACAAAAGAAGGCCTATAGTAATGGGGATTCTATTTATATAGAGCTACATTCTTTAACGGAAACATCCTATTTTCTCCTGAGTGAACTAAAAAGAAATATGACAACAGGTGGATTATTTGCCGCTCCGGTAAGTAATGTGCCTACTAACATAATACCAATGAATCAGGTAAGTAAGGGAAAAGTCGTGGGAGTGTTTAGTGGCTCAGCCGTTTCAAGCTTTGGCGCCCGTATAAATGAGTAGTGCCGCGCCAATGGCGCGGCACCTAGCCAATAGTGTGGCACTTTATCATATGTGCTATCAAATGTTGTGATTAAACATCTACATTAGCATATCTTGCATTTTTCTCAATGAACTCACGGCGAGGAGCTACCTCATCACCCATCAACATAGAGAACAAGTGATCTGCCTCTGCGGCAGACTCAATGTCTACACGCTTCAGGTTACGGAACTCAGGATCCATGGTTGTGGTCCATAGCTGCTCTGGGTTCATCTCACCAAGACCCTTGTAACGCTGTACGTGAACTTTATTTTCATCACCACCAAATTCCTGAATAGCTTCCATACGGTGCTTTTCAGACCAGCAGTAACGCTCTTGCTTACCTTTTCTTACCAAGTATAGAGGCGGTTGAGCGATGTATATATAACCGTTCTCAATCAATGGTTTCATATAACGGAAGAACAACGTAAGAATCAATGTTCGAATGTGGCTACCATCCACGTCGGCATCGGTCATGATGATGATCTTGTGGTAACGTAGCTTTTCCATATTCAAGTACTTATCACCCTCATCTGTGCCGAAAGATACCCCTAGTGCAGTGATGATGTTCTTGATCTCCTCATTGTCATAGATCTTGTGCTCTTGCGCTTTCTCTACGTTAAGGATCTTACCTTTCAATGGAAGGATCGCCTGGAAGTGACGGTCACGTCCCTGCTTTGCAGAGCCACCTGCTGAGTCACCCTCCACAAGGTATAGTTCAGAAGCTGCAGGATCTTTTTCAGAACAGTCAGCCAGTTTACCTGGAAGACCTGATCCACCCATTACGTTTTTACGCTGTACCATTTCTCTGGCTTTACGGGCAGCATGACGTGCTTGTGCTGCTGTAATCACCTTTTGGATAATGGTCTTAGCATCCTTAGGATTTTCTTCTAAGAAGGTGTAAAGAACATCTGCTACACAAGTATCAACAACCCCCATTACCTCAGAGTTACCCAATTTGGTTTTGGTTTGTCCCTCAAACTGTGGCTCAGGCACTTTTACTGAGATGATAGCTGTCAGTCCTTCACGGAAGTCATCTCCAGAGATATCAATCTTTACTTTATCCAGTAATCCAGATTTATCCGCATAGCTTTTTAGTGTACGTGTCAAGGCCCTACGGAACCCGGCTACGTGTGTACCTCCCTCATGAGTATTGATGTTGTTTACATAAGAGAATACATGCTCAGCATAAGAGGTATTGTATTTTAGGGCAACTTGTACCGCAATATTGTCACGACTACCTTCCATATATACAGGGTGAGTCAATAGAGGAGTACGTGTGCTGTCAATATAGTTTACATACTCAGGAAGCCCCCCTTCAGAGAAGAACTCATCACTTAGGTAGCTGCCATCTTCCTCCTGTACCCTTAAGTCAGTCAACTTGATGCGGATCCCCTTGTTTAGGTATGCAAGCTCTCTTAAGCGAGTTGCTACGGTTTCGTAGTTATAAACGCTTTCGGTAAAGATACTGTTGTCAGGAAGGAAACGCACGGTTGTTCCTGTGCGGTCTGTATCCCCAATGATTTTTACATCATACTTAGGCTTACCGATCTCGTATTCCTGCTGCCATACTTTACCGTCTCTGTGTACAGTAACTTTAGTATCGATCGAAAGTGCGTTCACACAAGAAACCCCTACACCGTGTAGACCACCAGAAACCTTATACGTATCCTTATCGAACTTACCTCCGGCGTGCAATACTGTCATAACAACTTCCAAGGCAGATTTTTTCTCTTTGGGGTGCATTCCTGTTGGAATACCACGTCCGTTGTCACTGACAGAGATGGAGTTGTCTTCATGGATGTTCACTTCAATGGTATCGCAGTAGCCAGCCATTGCCTCATCAATGGAGTTGTCTACAACCTCCCAGATTAGGTGGTGCAAACCTTTGATCCCAACGTCACCAATATACATGGCAGGACGCTTTCTTACTGCTTCCAGTCCTTCCAGGATCTGGATATTACCGGCGGAGTAATTACCTTTGTTTTCTTCCATAGTGTCTTTTGTCCTGTTTATGAGTCCCTTGTTGTTCTGATAACTTTCTTGTTATTGTTCAACATAGAAGTAACTTTTCAGCCATTTTCCGATACTCAAAAAACAGTGTTATTGATATGTATATACAATTCTTTTGAACCTCACGAAAATACAATTTTTTGGCCGGATTTTCAATAATATTCTGGGAATAGAAAGGCTTATCAGGAAGCTTAAATGGGAAGAAAGAAAAAAGTAAAAAGTAATAGGTAAAAGGGACAAGGTAATTTAATTTTCTCCTTTCTCCTTTCTCCTTTCTCCTTTCTCCTTTCTCCTTTCTCCTTTCTCCTTAAACTGTTTGCTAACTGTAGGTTTATCGAGTAATCAATTCACCAGACCTATATTTTTAGGAAAAGAAGAAAAAAATGAAACTTTTTCTTGATTTATAGGAGAGTTGTGTATCTTTTTACTCAATGATTCCTAATGCATTAAACTAAGAAAGAGAAGAATTGATTTATTTAACTGAAAAGTTGGATATTCCAAGGAGTCAGGATTAGGCTAGATTATCAAATAAACGATTCAGAATTATGCAATATATTATAGAAGCTGAAATGCCCGAAGTACTCTCAGAAAACTTGATGGACCTTATTCCAGATGATCTGGAGAAGGTACAGCAGTTGATGAGCGAGCAAGTGATTTACAGCTACTCCATGTCTGCCGATCAGAAAAGGGTGTGGGTGTTAATCGAAGCAGAAGATGAGGAAGAGGTAGAGGATATTATGCGAGGGTTAGAGATTACGGAACATTTGCATTATGAGATTCATGAGCTTGCTTTCATGCAGCAGTCATCTTCCTTCAATATCCCTTCGTTCTCATTGAACTAAGAGGGAGTGATAAATAGGTTGTTTTAATAGATAAGCACAGACGTCTTCGTGAAATGGAGAGGTTTGTGCTTTTTTTGTTCATGTTGTTTAATTGAGCTTCGCTCGTTCATAGTGTTTAGTTGAGCTATTGAATCGCTGAATTTCAGTACTTCGTATTGAGTTGATTTGTTGATCGATATATCATACTTATTAAGGTATCATGTAATGGAGCAAAGCTCAATTCAACAAGCAGCGTAAGCTGCTTCAACAATTATTCAACTAAACATTATGAACGAGCGAAGCTCAATTAAACATCATGAACAAAAAAAAGCTGTTCAGGATAAACCCGAACAGCTTTTTTATATTGAAATGATCAACAGGGATTACTCACCGTCTTTCATGTTCTTTTTCAACTCTGCCAACGCGTCAAGATCACCTAGTGTAGTAGATGCTTGCTCAGTTGGAGTAGATGCTGGTTTTCCAGCTGGCTTCTTCGCAGCTTTAGGAGCTTTTGGCTTCTCCTCTTTGTAAGTAGCTACGTGAGAAAGACCGATTTTCTTGTCATCCTTAGAGAACTCGCTGATTCTGAACTCAACAGTTTCTCCAGTTTCTGGCATAGAACCGTCTTCTTTCTTCAAGAATTTGTTCAAGCAGAATCCTTCGATACCGAACTGAAGCTCGATGATAGCACCTTTGTCAGTTTTGTTCACGATAGTACCATTGTGGATAGTACCTGGAACGAATACTGTCTCAAAGTGCTCCCATGGGTTCTCCTCAAGTTGCTTATGACCTAGTGCAAGTCTTCTTGCCTCTGGATCGATTTCAAGAACAACTACCTCTAGCTCTTCGCCTACTTTAGTAAACTCAGATGGGTGCTTGATCTTCTTAGTCCATGACAAGTCAGAAACGTGAACAAGACCGTCGATACCTTCCTCAAGTTCGATGAACAAACCGAAGTTAGTAAGGTTTCTAACGATACCTTTGTGCTTGCTTCCTACTGCATATTTCTCGATAAGGTCTTTCTGAGTCCATGGATCTTCAGTCAATTGCTTGATACCCAAAGACATCTTTCTTTCCTCACGGTCGATAGTCAATACTTGTGCTTCTAGCTCTTCACCTACTTTGATGAAATCTTGTGGATTTCTTAGGTGCTGAGACCATGACATTTCAGAAACGTGGATAAGACCTTCTACACCTGGAGTGATCTCCAAGAATGCACCGTAATCTGCTACGTTTACGATCTTACCTTTCACTCTAGCTCCAACGTCAACAGTTTCAGGCAACGAATCCCATGGGTGTGGAGTCAATTGCTTCATACCTAGAGAAATACGCTTCTTCTCGTCGTCGAAATCTAGAACTACTACGTTCACTTTCTGATCCAAGTTCAATACCTCGTCTGGGTGAGAGATTCTTCCCCATGAGATATCTGTAATGTGAAGTAGACCATCTACACCACCCAAGTCGATGAATACACCGAAGTTGGTCATGTTCTTGATCACACCTTCCAATACCTGACCTCTTTCTAGGTTGTTCAGGATTTGTTGTTTTTGCTCCTCTAGGTCTTTCTCGATAAGAACCTTGTGAGAAACTACTACGTTGTCGTTTGCGTAGTTGATTTTCACAACCTTAAGCTCCATCTTCTTGTCAACGAATACGTCGAAGTCACGGATAGGCTTAACGTCGATTTGAGAACCTGGCAAGAACGCCTCGATACCGAAGATATCTACGATCAAACCACCTTTAGTTCTTCTCTTCACTACACCCTCGATTACAGCGTCGTTATCGAATGCACCTTGGATTTGCTCCCATGCCTTAACGATCTTCGCTTTCTTACGAGATAGAACAAGCTGTCCTTGAGCGTCCTCTTTGTTCTCGATGTAAACTTGTACAGAGTCTCCGATTTTTAGATCCTCAACGTCACGGAATTCGTTACGTGGAACCAAACCATCAGATTTGAAGCCAATGTTCAATACTACTTCACGATCAGTGATCGATACTACAGTACCTTCTACTACTTCATTCTCTTCTACATCGTTAAGAGTACCTTCGTACATCTCAAGCATTTTGGCTTTCTCTGAATCAGAATAGCCATCGCCGAAACCTGAAGTTTCTAGCTCGTCCCAGTTGAAATCTTGATTTTCTGACATTATAATATGCTTAAGCGCTATCTTACTCTCGGTGTCCGCGCCAATAACACAGAGATTTTAGTGAAACATTAAAGCTAATAACCCTTGCATTTTCTGAGAGATATGCCCAGAAAGAAGATTATTAGCGTGCAAAGGTAGGGATATTATTAGTATTTACCAATAGGAATCAGTGTGTAATACTATATTAACGTCTTTTCTGTTTTATTTTTTCTGTAAAAAATCATAAAAATATATCTTTGGGTATATGACATTCTTTATGCTACATATCGAGTCCGCTATTGCGTAATGAGGCTATCTCATGCTTCAGGTGAAAAAGACATTCATTCAAGGATGTATGTTTTTAACGTTGAAGGAGAAAGGATGAAGGAATATTAATCTTGATATAGGGTTGTATTCCTTTATCCTTCATCCTTTCTCCATTTGAGAATGTTTTTTCTGACAGTTATGAGATAACCTCATCCTTCCTAGTATATCACAGTATTTTTACTGTGCCTCTTTGTCGTGTCCATACATGACATCTATTCTTATTTTAAAATACACGCCTTTCTTAAGGTTGAATAAATAACCGTCAGGTTGGTTAAATCCATCACATGATATATTCGGTGTTTATCGAATTCAGTTAACAATTCAACTCGAATCAACGATTCAACGATTCAACAAAGTTAGTTGGTAGTGTGATGGGTAAATGAAAGGCTTGAAAATATTCAATACATTGGAAAATTACACCAAAGAACAATTGGGTTGGAATACGTTTTTCCAACAACAAGATACACAAGGATTTCAGGTAGGTAGAGTAATTGCGGCTCATAAGCATCACTATGATATCATCCTTCCTGAAAAGGGAACATTTAAAGGGCAACTGATCGGAAAGCTGCTTTTTATGGCAGATACTCCCTCTGAGTTGCCCAAGACAGGCGACTGGGTTTTGATTAGCCCTATGGATGAACAGGAGGTGTTGATCCATGAAGTCATGGAAAGAGAAACGATGTTTAGTCGAAGATCTGCCGGTGCATCCGGAAGTGAGCAGGTGATCTGTACCAATCTTCAGACACTCTTTATTGTGCAGAGCTTGAATGAAAACTTCAGTCCCCGAAGACTGGAGCGGTATATTACACAGGCCTATAGCAGTCAGGTGAAGCCGGTGGTGATTTTACATAAAGCGGATTTGGTAGCTGATATTGAGCCTTACCTGGACCAACTTAAGGAAATACAGCAGGATCTTTCTATCGTGGTGACAAGTATTGTGGATGGCCGTGGTGTGAAGGAAATACAATCTATGATTACAGAAGGGATGACCTTTGCTTTTGTAGGCTCTTCAGGAGTAGGCAAGTCCTCTTTAATCAATAGTCTGTTGGGAAGTCAGCAGCAAGTGACACAGGAGGTAAGCCATTACGATAGTAAGGGGAAGCATACGACTGTAAGTAGAGAATTATTGTTTTTACCGGAAGGAGGGATATTGGTAGATACTCCCGGGATGCGTGAATTTGGTGTGACGGCAGATGAAGAAGGGCTACAAAAGAGCTTTTATGAAGTGAGCGAACTGGCTGAGCATTGTCGTTTCAAGCACTGTACCCATATGCATGAACCTGATTGTGCGGTACTGCAGGGGGTTGCTGAAGGCAAGATCTCTGAGGATCGTTATCAAAGTTACCTGAAACTACAGCGGGAAGCAGAGCATTACCAGATGAGTAACCATGAGAAGCGTAAGAAGCAGAAGCAGTTTGGGAAAATGGTGAAGGAGGTGGTGAAGCAGAAGAAGAATAGGCGATAGTATTTATCTGTAGAGACGCCCAGCATGGGCGTCTTAACTACTATGCTATAGTTATTGAATAACCTTTTGTGTCGGTGGTTCTGAGAGCCACTTTTTTAAATTGACAACTAAGAGTACTCCCATTAAACTAAAAAAGCCGATACTGATATATAAAAATAGATCGAGCTGCTTTTGGATAGCCTCGGCAGATTCTTTGTAAGGAAGGAGTATTTTACCATTAGCCTCTATTTGATAGATCGTGTATCCCTCTCCGAAAATGCGTGCTTTATCTTCTGCTAAATAAACAGTATAAGAGTCTGGCTGGGGAGATAGTCGAATGAAATAAGGGGTGATATCAAATATTTGCAAGCAGCGCTCCGTACCCATTTCGTAAGACTTTATCTCTTTTTCATCAAAGGTGCCTTGGATTTTGGTGTACTTTGGATTCTTCTTTACACTTTTTACACAAGCAATACCATCACCGGCGATTTCTACCCTTTGCAGTTCTTCTAAGGGAGGGACTTTATGAGGGGAGAAGAATAACACATTGATACTTAATGTTAAATAGATGATGCTTAGTGCGATGCTTTTTAGGTATTGGAGAGTGATTGTCTTCATAAGTAGTTGGGATTGTTTTAGTATTGAAAAAGTAAATGAGGCTGTCTTACAAATTATCAGATTGAGACAGCCTCATGTTGATGATTATATCATCTTTTAATTTTTAACACAACGCACCGAGAAATATACCATAGAACTGGAATTCTCTGACGCGCCACTTTGAAATACAACGGAGTTGCCATTAAGCATCCAAAAGTAGTGCAGAAGCTTGTCTTCTTTTGTAATAGTCATATCTGAGGCCCACCAATATCCTGCTTGCTTTACTTCTTTGAATGTTCCTAATCGAGGTGCTGAGGAACCTCCCATACGGGCACTGAACCCACTGCTGTTTAAGTTGTAGTTATGAGTAGGAGATATATCTGTGTCGTAGGCTACATCACGATGAGATTTCAAGTACTTACTCGCCATTTGTTCACCCCCTAATTGCTCAATCAAAATGTTCCATTCATCGGTTGTTGGGACATGCCATCCCTCAGGAGCAAGTTTATTTGATTGAATAGCCTTTCCATTGTATAGTGCTCCGTACAGAATTCCGTAAGCCTTATTATAGTTATACCAAGAAAAGGCAATATCTGCCTTACGCCATTCGGAATTATAATTAAGTGATTCAATGGGAGTGCCATCGTTGAGTTTGGTAGTTTTAAGGTTTTCCATCATCCATAGTTGTTCCCCGATCTTTACTGTGGGGTAAACATTGCCATCAACGTCTGTTACGGTTTCTGTTGACGTGAAGGCTATTTCATTGCCATAAATGACGTTTTCTCCGGTAATGAGGTATGCTCTTATATAGTAAGTTGAATTGGGTTGTATCTCTGGACTTTCAATTACCGTATAGACATAATCCTCTTCATATATTCCATTGTTAGCGGTGTGATCCGAAATGGTAGGGTTTGGAGAGGAACTCCAACAAACTCCCAGATCGGAGATGATTTGTTGTTCCTTATTTTCAATCTGGCTTTTTAGTGTTACGATATGTGAGCCAACGCTAAGGAGCTCGGAAGACATTTTTGGTGAGATGGAGATGGTGTCTTGCTCTTGTTGACAGCTGATGAATAAAATACTCAAGAAATAGATACAGAAACTTGAGCGAAATAGGTGAAGGGTATTCATGTAGATAGTAGTGTTGTGAGAAAAATATTGTTATACTTTATAGTAATAGGGTACTTTTTTGATTAAGACAATTTAGAGAAATAATTAAACAAAAATAATTAATACTCTAGTGAGCAGTCAGCGATAAATTCTGCTCGAAGTAAATTATCCCGAAAACAGAAGGGTTGTTATTGATAATTGATTTCCTGTTTTCTATCCCTGTAAACAGGGAATTCGTCTAAGCTATTTTTTTTATATCTCACGACCCTCTATTTTGCTTTCATAAACACAGCGTTGGTGGTAATACTATTTCGCTAAAACTAACGAATAAACGACAATGATATGAAAACTACGAATAGAGTACTTTCTTTGGATGTATTCCGGGGACTCACCGTAGCGGGTATGATTATGGTGAATAATCCCGGCAGCTGGTCCCATATTTACGCTCCTCTAAAACATGCTTCCTGGCATGGTTGTACACCTACTGACCTGGTCTTTCCCTTCTTTCTTTTTATTGTAGGGGTGTCGGTTAGCTTTTCTATGTCTGGAGTGAAAGATAGAAAAGAACAACATCCTATAGTACTTAGGAAAGTAATCTGGAGAAGCTTTAAGCTAGTAGCGATTGGGCTATTGTTAGGATTATCCTCTTTTGTGTTCAAAGCTTTGTTTACGCTATTGCAGGGAGATCTTCCTACACTAGAGGGACTGGCTAGCTTTCGTGTTCCGGGCGTTTTACAGCGTATTGGTATCGTATTCTTCATTGTAGCTTTCTTGTTTTTGAAAACTTCCTGGAGAGCGCAGTTGAATGCGTTGCTGGTGATTCTGGTGACGTATTGGGCGGTGATGACCTTAATCCCTGTACCTGGGGTAGATCAAATTGACTTGTCAGATCCCAATAAAAACTTGGCGGGATGGTTAGATCATTTGCTATTAAAAGGGCATATGTGGAAAGAGACTTGGGATCCGGAAGGTGTGTTAAGTACGCTCCCTTCAATTGGAACAGGATTATTGGGTGCGTTGACAGGTACCTGGATCAAGAAGGAAAAGGACGAGAAAGAAAAAGTGGCTTGGATGTTTGTCGCTGGTGCATTATTGGTGGCGCTAGGCAACTGGTGGGATTATTTCTTCCCGATCAATAAAAGCCTTTGGACAAGTTCTTATGTAGTTTATGCTGGAGGTATGGCTTTGATTTCTTTAGCAACCACTTATTGGCTGATTGATGTAAAAAAGCTTGGACTAAAATGGATCAAGCCTTTTCAGGCATTTGGATTGAATCCAATGGCGGCCTATGTATTGTCTGGATTAGTCGTTCGACTGATGTTGACGATTAAAGTAGATGGCGTAGCTTTTAAGACATTTATTTATCAAAATATATATGCTTCTTGGTTAGCCCCAACAGAAGCGTCTTTCGCTTACTCGATCAGTTATATTGTACTGATGTATTTGCCAGTATGGTATCTGTATAAGAAGAATATTGTCATCAAGGTATAAGTGGTGTAGCTTAGCTTGATGGCTGCTTGTTTTCAATCAAGTTGAAGGATGAAGGATGAAGGATAAAGGATAAAGGATGAAAATTAAACTACCTCATCTCTTTTACCTATTACTTTTATCCTTCATCCTTATTCTCCTAGTTTTGGGAGAACTCAGGTGTCTCCTCAAGCATTATTTTCTCCCCACAATTAGGGCAAGTACATTGCTGACCAAAGATTGCTTCTTGCTCTTTCTGCATTTGTCTGGCCTTTTTCTTGGCTAGACTTTCCATAAAGGCCGAACTTAAGATACCCGTAGGCAAAGCCACTAGTCCGACTCCCAGAAAGGCTATGGCGCCGGCTATAAATTTACCGAAAGGTGTGATCGGGTATACATCTCCATATCCTACCGTCGTAAGGGTAGCGACTGCCCACCATAAGGAAGAGAGCACGTCCGGAAAAGCTTCCGGTTGAGCTTCGTGTTCCACAAAATACATCAAGGTACCGGAAAGGAATAACATCATTAAACCTAGAAAAGCGGTTAGCAGCAATTCATCTTTTCGTTCAGAAATGGCATCTCCCAATGATCTTACCGACTCGCTGTAGCGGGTGATCTTGAATAAACGAATCATACGCAGTAGACGAAGCATTCGTAAGAAACGTAAGTCGATAGAAATAAGCATTGGCAGGTAAAACGGTAGGATCGCCAGGAAGTCAATGATGAATCCAAAGGATACCAGATACCTTGCTACCGCCCGAAATGTTCGCTTTTCATTGTAATGATACTCTGCGACCAATACCCTAAGGATAATCTCTATGGTGAATATAATGACAGAGACTTTTTCAAACAGTTCAAACTCTGCTTTATATGTATTGTAAAGGGACTGATAAGAAGAAAGAACAATAGCCACTACGTTTAGGGTGATAAGCCCCATCATAAATGCATCAAAAATGCGTGTGTAGATATCCTTCTCGTTATCAATAACATCGTAAATGATTTTTCTCCAAGGTCTAGGTGATCTCATGGTTGTCGTAATCTGATTTTGTTTGAGAACTTATTGGTTCTGTTAGTTTATTGTATCAATGCTAAAAGCATGAAAAAATTGTATTATACTCGTAATACAAGTTAATTTATGCAAATGAATGTAGAAATCCATACCTTAGGGCTTGTCTGAAATATGGATTTTCTTTCTGAGTACCTATTTCCATACAGGCACTTACCACTACTATCGAAAACCTAATCATTATATGAAAAGAATTACTTATATCGTTTTTTTCCTTTGGGGTTCAGGGATTTTCCTGGGTTGTTCAACCGAAGATCTTATTGGTGCTTTAGAAGAAAAAGCTGGATTGAATTTGTTTGCAGGGAACTGTGTCAGTATTGCAGAAGAGATTAATACTTCTGGGTATCCGCTCACCACCTACTTGGATGTTTTTGGAGCAGATTCTGTTTATTACTTTCGTAATGGGAATAAGAATGATTATGCTGAAGTGATGGGGTATACGTATAATGAAAAAGCGATGCCTGTCAAAGAAGAATTATTCACACCGAGAGGACGATTATTAAGCTCGAGAGAAAGAGTATACTGGGACGATGGGATTACATTAAAGGAAATTACCTTGACCAGCTATAGAGTAGAGGAAATGTTAGTGTATAAGTCCTTTTTTGATGAGAAGGGGAGAATCATCAGAACAGAAAAAGGAGATGGAGATATTTACACCCATGAGTACGTACTCGATGAACAGGATCGGATACAGGAAGAAGTGAAGTATCTTAATGAGGAAGTGTATGAAGAGATAGAATACGTCTATAACTCAGATTCTACAGAAGTAGAAGAGAAAGTGATCGATGCATTACTAGGTAGTTATAAGTTAGTATATGAGAATACTGCCAAACATCGATTAATCAGTAAATATCGTATGGAAAAGAATGAGCAAGGGACACTAATTCAGGTGTTGGACAGCAGGACAAGAGATGTACTGCAAGATGATGCTTGGGTTTCCAGAGAGTATTATACTGCAGAAGGGACGGCGGCAGCAGTAACCTATAAAATTGAAGTGGGATGCCCACAAGGCAGTAATCAGTAGACAGTTATCAGTGAACAGTTATCAATGTACAGTGAACAATGTACAGTAGATAGTGAGCAGTAAGAAATTGAAAATTAATAATTGAAAATTAAAAGCTGCTAGGCTAGCAATTATACAAGTAAAGTATCAATCTCACTGCTCACTGCTCACTGCTCACTGCTCACTGCTAAATCACGCTCATAGCTTGCTGAGCGATCTCCAGTTCCTCATTAGTCGGAGTGATCAGGATTTTAATCTTGGAATCATCCGATTGGATTTCAGTAATGTCGGCAGGGCGAACATTATTTCTTTCCAGATCCAGTTTGATACCCAAGTTTTCAAGACCCTGCATAGTTAGGCGACGAGCCCCAGCGTCATTCTCACCTACTCCGGCCGTAAAGACAATAGCATCCAAGCCATTCAGGGCAGCCATATAAGCACCGATATACTTTCTGATACGATAAGTATACATGTCAAGACCTCTCTTGGCAGCCTCATCCCCTTCGATAAAGCGGCTTTCGATATCTCTCATATCACTGTCACCAGTTACACCAAGCATACCCGACTTCTTGTTTAGAAGGTCGTAGATCTCAGGAGGAGTCATATTTAATTTTTCTTCTAGGAAGAAGATAACTGCAGGGTCGATGTCACCAGAACGCGTACCCATAATCAAGCCATCCAAAGGAGAGAAGCCCATAGAGGTATCGATACACTTACCATCTTTTACCGCTGACATGGAACAACCATTTCCTAAGTGAATAGTAATGATACGGCTTTCCTTACCTTCCAATCCTAAGTATTTGATGGTTTCTCTGGATACATACTTATGTGATGTACCGTGCATACCATATGATCGGATACCAAATTCCTGATACAGGTGCTCTGGGATGGCATAACGATAAGCTCTTTCAGGCATCGTCTGATGGAAGGCAGTATCAAATACCGCAACTTGCTTGGCATCAGAGAAGATCTCTGTACATACCTTAATGCCTTGTAGGTTGGCAGGGTTGTGCAGTGGAGCCAATGGAATTACCTCTTCAATTTTGGCCTCTACTTCAGGAGTGATCAACGTAGTTTCGTTGAAATATTCTCCCCCGTGTACTACTCGGTGTCCTACAGCACTTACTTCCGTAGGATCAGCGATTACACCAATTTTATCATCGGTCAAAAGTTTTACGACTTCTGATAGTCCTACCTTATGATCTGGGATGGTTAGTTTTAGGGAGTGCTTTTCAGCATTACCGTTATCATCAAAGACTTTATGGGTAATAGAGCCCGTTTCCAATCCAATCCTTTCTACAAGACCAGAGCACAGTACTGCTGTGGTAGCCATTTCGAAAAGTTGGTATTTGATAGAGGAGCTCCCTGAGTTGATGACCAATATTTTCATAATTTTCTATTTAATAACCTTGAAGTTGTATTTGATGAGCCTTGTCAAGGGCTCACTGTTCACTGATTGGTTTAATTGTATGTTCGTAGGGAATTAACTTTTCTGAGCTTGAATAGAGGTGATGACTACCGTATTGACGATATCCTCAACTAAAGCCCCGCGGCTTAAGTCATTCACAGGTTTGTTCAATCCCTGAAGTACAGGTCCAATGGCAATGGCTCCTGTCTCTCTTTGTACCGCCTTGTAGGTGTTATTCCCTGTATTGAGGTCTGGGAATACCAGTACATTGGCTTGACCTGCTACAGCAGATCCTGGCATCTTTTTGGCACCAACAGTTGGATCAACGGCGGCATCATACTGTATAGGTCCCTCAATATTCAGGTCAGGACGTTTTTCCTGCGCAACAGCAGTAGCCGCTCTAACTTTCTCTACTTGCTCTCCAGATCCTGAAGCACCAGAAGAATAAGATAGCATTGCGATTTTTGGCTCAATGCCAAAAGCAATGGCAGTCTCTGCAGAAGAGATCGCAATCTCAGCCAATTGTTCCGGATTAGGAGTAGGGTTAACGGCACAGTCCCCGTATACCAATACTTTGTCTGGAAGGCTCATAAAGAATACAGAAGAAACCACTGAGACCCCTGGCTTGGTTTTGACAAACTGTAAAGCCGGACGGATCGTATGGGCGGTGGTGTTCACAGCTCCCGATACCATACCATCAGCATCTCCTTTGTAAACCATCATAGTACCGAAGTAAGAAGCGTCCTTCATAATATCTCTGGCAATCTCCAGATTGACACCTTTGCTTTTTCTCAACTCATAGAAAGTATTGACATAATCGTCAAAATACGTAGAGTTGGCAGGGTCAATCACTTGCACCTTATCCCAATCGATGTCAATATTGTTGGTACGTGCTTCCTCTTTGACTTCTTCTGGATTGCCTAATAGAATGATGTCAGCAATTTCCTGGTCCGTTAGGATATAAGTAGCTTTCAGGATGCGGGCATCCATGGCTTCAGGAAGTACGATACGCTGCTTTTTCTGTTTCGCTTGAGAGACCAGGTTGTATTGGAACATCTTAGGAGTCATACCCTTGATGTTGATACTCAGAATTCTCTCTTCAAACGTAGTGGTGTCCACATACTTTTCAAATAGCTGCTTGGCATGTAGGATACGTTCAGTGTCCTCTGGACGCATCGTAGCATTTACATTCTGCAGGGCAGAGGCCGTTTCATAAGTATTGGATTTCACTGAAAGAATTGGCACAACATCCCTTAATCCTCCTAGAAGCTTGTCGAAGTCTTCCGAAGGCTTCAGCCCCGTAGAAAGTAAGATTCCTGAGATATTTGGATAGTTGGTTGATTGATGTGCCTGCAAAGAAGCCAAGATAATCTCGGAGCGGTCACCAGGAGTGATAATCAAGCTATTCTCCTTGATACGGCCCATCGCATTATCCATTTGCATGGCTAAGATGGTCGCTATTTCCATCTGATTGTCCAACTTGTCTTCACCGTGTAGCACTTCTGCTTTCAGTACATCAGCAACATCCCTTAGGGAAGGACTACCAATTTTCTTGTCATAAGGCAATGCCGCCAATACTTTAACATCTTGGCTAAATTGGCGTTCTAGTTCCTGCATTAAGGAATCCAGATACGGCTCTTTTACCTTATTGATGATGATACCAGCGACCTCACAGTCTCTCGTTTGGAAGGATTCCAACGATAGACGTACCGGGGTGATCATATCATCAATCGACTCGCTGTTGGCAGAGCTTAGAATCAATACCGGACACCCAAGGTTCTTGGTAATTGCGGCGTTGATGTTGAACTCGAATGCTGTTCCTTCTCCTTGGTAGTCAGAGCCTTCTACCAATACGAAGTCAAAGCGGTTCTCCAGTTCCTTATATTTTCCGATGATGGTATCTAGTACCAAGTCATATTTTCCACCCACAATCAGATCATTCACCTCTTTACGGTGAAACCCATAGGCTTCCTCGTAGGTCATGTCCAATTGAAAGTGTTCCAGAATCAAGGTAATGTCTTCATCTTTTCGCCCATCTTCCGGGTCTGAAATGATCGGTCTGAAAAAGCCCACTTTGGAGGATTTTCTCAGTAGCATTTCCATGATTCCCAATGAAAGAAGTGCTTTTCCACTGTTGGCTTCAGCAGTACTTATATAAAGGGATTTGGCCATTAGAATAAGTGGTTTTAAATATTATGGTTTAATGACACAGTAATTGTCAACTGTGTAGATAGTCTGAATTTGTGTAAATTTAAATGATATTTATTTCACTTTTTTAATGACCTTTTACTAATGTTTACGAATACCCTTCTTTATCAGACTGTTATAATTCTCTAATAGGTGTTAATGAAAGTGGAATGTGACTTTAGGTACATTGTAGATAGGAGAGAAGTATAGGGGTGCAGAGAAAAGAAATTTTTCATTTGGTGTTGGAGGTCATTTTTTATTTCCTGAAGGAATGCCCTTACGGACAGGGTGGGGGTAATATTGTAGGATCACCCGACGGGGGTGATCTTCTCTAGAGGTGCACCGATCTATTGGTTTATTACAAACGTATAAATCATAAAAACGTACGTACCTGTATGGAATGAACTGTATGGTTCGTAGTGCACTCCCGTCGAGTGTATCTATACATCGTATTCTTAGAATAAAGATCCTTTAAATCGTTCCAATTTTTAAGATCCCTGTTCTGACAATGGGTGAAAAAGAAAGGCTAACTGTGAATAGCTAGCCTTCCATAATATTATCTATTCAGACATACTGTGTGCGAACGGGAATTTGAAACTTCTATGCTTAATTAATAATCGATTCACTAGTGGTATAATTGAAAATTCCTAAAGCCGCTGCTGTTCCTTATTATTAGAAAACAACACATCCTCCAATGCTTTCCGGCCAATCTTCACCTGCTTTTTAAAGCTAAGGTGCATGACACAAATATGTAGTCCCATAGCCAGTAAGGTCAAGCCGACATACACCCAGTTGGTCAGTAAGAACAGAAAAAGATACAACAAGGTAAGACAGACTGCCATACCAAAGTAAAACATCAAGGAGGTACTTTTGAAAAGGTGGAAGGTGGCAAACACTAAGGCGCCATGCTGGCAAGGTTCTATATTCCCTTCAATAATAGGTGCGAAATCCTGGGGGGATCGCATGATCTTGGAGATGCGGAAGTTATAGTGCTGGACGGTCCCATTAAACGTGAAATGTTGCTCGTATCCAGGCAAAGGCTGATGCCCAAGAGGTAAAGTAGCATTGTGTAAACGATGCTTTACCTCTTGAGCTGGAAAGGGGAGTACAATCGTAATATTTTTTTTGGGGATCAATCGCATTGGAAAAATAAGTGTTATTCCTACTCAGTAAACAGTCTTTGAGTGAAATATGTTATTTTAAATCCCCAAAAATCTACAAATTCTACTACTTCACGGCAATACAAGAAATCTCTACACTGACATCTTTAGGCAGTCGAGCGACTTCCACTGTTTCCCTTGCAGGGGCATCTTCTCCAAAATAGCTGCCATAGATTTCGTTGATTTTACCAAAGTCATTCATATCCTTGATAAAGATGCTACACTTGATAATGTCACTGTAGGTATACCCTGCTTCTTCCAGGATATAGCCTATGTTTTTCATGACTAATATGGTCTCTTTTTCTACATCACCTGTTATTAGTGTGTCCGTGCTGGCATCAATGGCAATCTGTCCGGATACATATAAGGTGCCATTTGCTTCGATGGCTTGGTTATAAGGCCCCAAAGGTGCGGGCGCTTTGTCGCTTGTGATAATTTTCTTCATGGTCTTTTTTATTGGTTGTTGAATCGTTGAATTTCACCTTCGGTGAGTTGAATAGAGCTTCGCTCGTTGATTCGAGTTGATTTGTTTATTGATCGATGATTCAAATTAACATTGAATCAGTCAACGATTCAACTCGAATCAACGAGCGAAGCTCTATTCAACGAATCAACGATTCAACATTATATAATCATTAGTTTTGCAAAAGTAAGTATAAGGTTCTTCTCCCCATGCTTGTCAAAGTTGACCTTGGCACGTCGGTCACTGCCAGAGGCTTGGATATTCAGAATGATTCCTTCTCCAAACTTCAGGTGCATAACGCGTTGCCCTTCTCGGAGCTCCTCGGCAGGGCTTGGCTGGAAGCTGGCCGGAGCCTTAACCCCTTTTGGAGGAGGAGTATGCGTTTTACGGGTATTGACCGTAAGGTTATTGCGTATAGGTTCTGTACTGAAGTGACTGAAATCTCTTCTCGCTTCCAGCACTCCTGCAGCCACACCACTATGGATGTTGAGGAACTTGCGATCGATCTCCCCAAGGAAACGGCTAGGCTCACAAATGATTTGCTTTCCAAAACGGTAACGTTGCAAGGCAAAACTTAAATGGAGCTTTTGCTTGGCACGGGTGATGGCTACATAGTATAGTCGACGTTCTTCTTCCAGATCGGCACGACTTTCCATCATCATTTGTGAAGGGAAGAGGTTTTCTTCCATACCAACGATATAGACGTTCTGGTACTCCAATCCCTTGGACATATGAATCGTCATTAAGGTCACGGCGTCATCCGAGTCATTTTGTTCAGCAGAAGTAATTAAGGCGACTTCCTGTAAGAAAGCATCCAGAGACTTGTCTTCTTTCTCAGGGTCTTCTACAAATGCTTTGATGGCATTTAGCAATTCTTGCAAGTTCTCGTACCGTACTTTTCCCTCTACCGTTTTATCCTCGTAAAGCTCTCGAAGTAATCCGGAGTTCTTGGCGATCATACTGGCCACCTCAAAGGCATCCTTTTGCTCCAGTGTAATCTGGAATGCCCGTATCATATCTCGGAAGTTCTCTATGCTAGTTGCAGCACGTCCCCCCATAAAATGACGGATATTACAGGCTACTTCCCAAGGGGTAATTTTCTTCTCATGCGCACTTACCAGCAATTTGTTGACCGTAGTCAAGCCAATCCCGCGTTTAGGATAGTTAATGATTCTCTTGAAAGCTTCCTCATCGGCCGGGTTGGTCACAAATCGAAGATAGGAAACCATATCCTTGATCTCTTTACGAGCATAGAAAGAAAGACCACCGACAATTTTATATTTAATGCCCATTCGTCGAAGGGCTTCCTCTATCGCCCTTGATTGGGAGTTGGTTCTGTATAGAATGGCAAAGTCCTCATTCTGTAACCCGTGCTGTACTTTTTCCTCAAAGATGGAGTTGGCTACAAATTTCGCCTCATCAGCATCAGTTGCTGTCTTAACGATCTCGATTAATGCTCCCGGATCGTTGTTCGTCCATACGTTTTTAGGAAGCTGTTGCGTGTTGTGACGAATCACCGAGTTGGCTGCTTCTACAATATTCTCAGAGGAACGGTAATTTTGCTCCAATTTGATGACCCTCAAGTCAGGGTAGTCTCTTTCAAAGTTGAGGATATTTTGGATGTTGGCCCCACGGAAGGCATAGATACTTTGTGCGTCATCCCCTACAATACATATATTTTGGTAACGAGCGGCTAGCTTTCTGGTAATGACATACTGAGAGATATTGGTATCCTGAAACTCATCAATCATTACATAGCGGAAGATATTTTGATACTTATTCAATACATCCACATGCTTTTGGAAAAGTACATTGGTGTTGAATAATAGATCATCGAAGTCCATGGCGTTGGCCTTGAAACATCGAACGGCATATTCTTTATAGATTTCGGCAATCTTGGGTCTTCCAGACGCCTCGTCTTCGATTCTCAGGTCGTTGTTGTTCTCATAAGCTCTCCAGGAAATGAGGTTGTTTTTGGCACTGGAGATACGTCCCAATACCGTATTGGGCTTATAGAGTTTGTCGTCCAGTCCCATGTCCTTGAGGATCCCCTTGATCACGGACTTGGCATCTTCGGTGTCGTAGATGGTGAAGTTGCTTTGATACCCTAGCTTTTCTCCCTCATAACGAAGGATACGGGCAAAAATGGAGTGGAAAGTTCCCATCCATAGGTTTTTAGCTTCACTACCCACTACTTCCTCAATACGTTCCCTCATCTCACGGGCAGCCTTGTTAGTAAAGGTTAAGGCCAGGATATTGAAAGGCTCTGTGCCTTTGTCCATAAGATAGGCAATCTTATAGGTCAGTACCCTTGTTTTGCCGGAACCTGCACCGGCGATAATCATCATTGGTCCTTCATTGTACTCCACGGCCTCTCGTTGTGGAGGGTTAAGGCCTTCCAAGTATTCCATATATTGCTATGCTAAAACGCTATTTTCGATTCTAAACTGTAAGGTAAGGTGAAAAACAATAAAACGAGGAGGAAAAGAGATAAAGAAGAGTCTGAAGTTTCTTTTTAAAGGATTGTATCACTTTTTACCTATTCCCTATTACTTTTTACCTTCTTGGGCAAATTACGTAATTTTTGAGGATAAAATAGGGAAATGCCTGTATTCTGAGAAGGGAAAGTTGCGGAATCAGGGGGCTTGGAAATGAAAGAATTGGATTTTAGTGATTGGATTTTTTAGTAATCTCCTTGCAGGATTCTAAGTTTTACAGGAGTGGGTGTGAATATTTTCGTCTTTTTCAGGAATTAAATAAGAAGTTTCCAACTTGTTGCTGAAATGATTGTTAATTAATTAGAACGGTTTTATAGAGTGAGCTAGGAAAAGTCCAAAAAGTGTGTTGGTCAGTTGCTTCTTTGTAGGATAGTTCTATTTGCTGCGATTCACTACAAAAAGAGAGTATTATGGAATTTAATTTAAGTTTTAGTCAGAATACGGCTCTGAAAAGGGGAGACTTATTGTTGGCCGAACCTTTTTTGGGAGACCCTAATTTTGCCCGGTCGGTTATCCTAGTTTGCGAACATGAGGAAGAGAAAGGATCTTTTGGACTGATATTGAATAGGCCTTCCAACCTTAAGATTAATGAAGTAACGGACCAGCTTTCGGTGGAGCAAACGTTATATGTGGGAGGACCGGTGGAACACAATACCTTACACTTTTTACATCGTTTTGGGGAACTGGAAGGAGCAATACCTTTAAAAAATGGCGTGTTTTGGGGAGGGAACTTCGAGCAAATTAAGGAGTATGCTTTAATGGGGAAGTTACAGGAAGATAATTGCCGCTTTTTTATGGGGTATAGTGGTTGGGGAGGAATGCAACTCAAAGAAGAACTGACGCGACATTCCTGGGTGATTACTCACGCAAACCTTTCTTCCATATTTACGATTTCCTCCGAGCAACTTTGGCGAAAAGTCCTACAAGCGATGGGAGGGAAGTACAAGGTAATGTCCAATTATCCCGTTGAACCTCGTATGAATTGAAGGGATATTTGTGGGGTTTTAGTACAAAACCGCTTTTTTCATTTCAGTTTTAGAAGATTTTATTATTTTTGAATCAATTCATTTGAACAATATCTGTCAATGTTATAGATCATTGACTAGCGAAGTACTCATCCTAATGGACCTTTGAATGATTGATGAGGGTCCTGGTTAAATAACAAGGAAATGGAAACTGAGAAGACGCATAAAGAAGAACAGGGGGCAGTAAATCCTACTGCTGAACAACAGGTAAAAGAAGAGACGCATGTGGAGGCTTCTTCGGAAGAGCACAATGTGGAGGAACTACACGAGGATACGGTAGACTATACTACTTTATCCAAGGAGCAATTGGTGGAAGAGGCTGACAAGCTGTTACATCATGCGGATGTGGTTGCTGCGGAGCGATCGGTACGATCGATTAAGGAAGCTATAGACCATATCCATGAGGAGGAGAAAGAGGCTGCCAAACAGGAGTATGTAGCTGCGCAAGGAAATGACGAAGGTTTCGACTTCCACGATTCGCAATACGAAGCTTTCTTTAAGGCTTATAAAGCCGTAAAGGAGCGTAAGAAGAAGCATTTTGAGGAAATGCAGAAGACCAGAGACAATAACCTTAAGGCGAAACTGGCGATTATCGATGAGATTAAGGCGTTGATGGAGTCGGAAGATCACAGAGGGATTATGGCAAAGGTTAAGGAGCTGCAGGCGAAGTGGAAAACCATTGGAGCAGTACCTCATGCAAATGCAGATGAGCTTTATAAAACCTATGGCGCTTTATTGGATCTGTTCTATGACCAGATGAGTATAGAGTTTGAACTGAAGGAGCTTGACAGAAAGAAAAATCTAGAGGCAAAAACGCTACTTTGTGACCGTGCAGAGAAGCTATTGGATCTGGAAAATGTCAATGAGGCAGTAGATCAATTGAATGTATTACATGAAGAATTCCGTTCTCTGGGACCTGTACCTAAAGAAGCTCAGGAAGACTTGTGGAAGCGTTTCAAAGAGATCTCGGATAAGATTTACGATAAAAAGCGTGCTTTTGCGGAGGAATTCAAGAAGCAGCTGAATGAAAATATGAAAGCAAAGCAGGAGCTTTGCCTGGCTGTGGAGCCTTTTGCGAATTTTGACTCTGACCGTATTAAGGAGTGGAACTCAAAAACAAAAGAGCTACTGGCTGTACAAAAAGACTGGGAGAAGATTGGGCCGTTGCCAAGAGAGGTTGCTAAAGAAATTAATAAGCAATTCTGGGGTAACTTCAAGCAATTCTTCCACAACAAAGGACAGTTCTTTGAGCGTCTAGAAGCACAAAGAGCGGAAAATCTGGAGTTGAAAAAACAATTGGTAGCCAAAGCAGAGGAACTAAGCGAAAGCACTGATTGGAGATCTACTGGAGATAAACTGAAGCAACTTCAGGCAGATTGGAAGAAGATTGGCCCTGTTCCAGAAAAGGTGAGAGACGAGGTATATGCAGCCTTTAAGAAAGCTTGCGATACTTTCTTCGAAAATCGTAGAAACAATAGAAAGGAAGAAGATAAAGTCTTTATCGAAAACCTTAAGAAGAAAGAAGACATCTGCCTTGAGCTAGGAACGCTGGCGAAAGAAGATGCCTTTGATGTAGCAAAATTAAATGAGGCTGTAGAGGCATTCTTTAAGATTGGCTTTGTGCCAAAACGTGAGAAAGATGCGATCTTGGACAAGTTTATTAAAGCTGCAGAAGATTATGTGAAGACGGCCAAAGTTTCTGAAGAAGAAATGGAAGACCTACAAGTGAACTTCCATGCCTCAGTGATGAAACATGTGCCAAATGCTGGTAGACGTGTGAAGAACCAAGAGCAGAATCTTCGTCATAAAATCACTAACCTGGAGAACGATATTGCACTTTGGCAAAATAACCTGGCATTCTTTGCCAACTCCAAGACTGCTGATCAGATGAAAGAGGAGTATCAGAAGAAGATTGAGGCTGCTAAGGCTGATATCGAGCGCTTGAAGGATCGTTTGTATACAATCCAGCAAATTGCTGATGCAAGATAAATAACGTGAACTGATCACGATCAACAAGAAGGGCCGGTTACTAATTTGATTAGTGACTGGCCTTTCTTGTTTTAAAGTGATTTCATATTAAACGAGGAGCTTCCAAATGCATGTTTGTATTGGGATTCAATCATGATCACTAATTGATGTAGGTTGTGTGCACAGCCTAAGTGATTTAATTTTTCATGGAAGCCATACTCCAATAAAAGAACTTCGTATGCTTTGTTGCGGGGTGTATAAAGTACAATGAGTTGTAAGGAGTCATTTATGGAGAAATTCAAGAAGTAAGGGGCGTTAAGTTTTGGAGGATCGCGATGAAAAGTGTCACTCCATATTTCATTGAAATACTCTTTGTAAGTGCGGAGACCTCCATTTAAAGGAGTATGTGTGTGAATGAAGTCCATGGTTTGACAAAGCTGTTGAAGAAGCTTTTGCCTATATACTTTGGAGAGATCAAAGGTTTTCCATGATGACCAATCGCCTTCCCAATTATAAAATTGTGTGTTTTGTAACCGGAGTTTGTAATCGAAGCAGGAAGGAACATCCAATACATAACCAGCATAATAGTACCGAAGTTCTAAGGATCGGGCGTATTCGATTTCTTCTAGCATGGAGTAAAACCCTAGGCTGTCGTTGTCGTAGGCCATGTCAAAGGTGCACATAATGCTTCCCAAACTATATTTTCCCTTATCGAAATAACTGACAGCGACCAGCTCATTGTGATTGTTGTAATAGTTGATTTCCCAAGTGTCATAGCATTCTTCGGAAAAAGGATGAGTCGTATGTCCAAAAAAATCTTCTAAGGACCTTTCTATCTGTTCCGGGAAACGGGCTTTTTTGTATTTCCGGTATAAGACTTCTTTTTCTGTGGTAATGTTTAAGGGAGTGATTTCTCTTCTGAACTTCTTTCGGTTTTTTCGTAATAGTTTTCGTTGACTCTTCGTGAAAGGAGTTGATTGCAAATCATTCCTTAATGGGATCACTCCGGTAATTTGCTCATTGAAGTGCATCATCTCATAAGCAGCCATAATATAACCATGCCGGAAGTAGCCCTCAGATAATAGTTGATCGTATCGTAGTTTACTGAAAGGTTCTGTATGGGGTACTTTTACGCCAAATTCCATAAGCGTTGTAAATAAATATAAGGGTTATTGAAGTTGAACCTATGATAATACAATTCATTTTGCCATGAGTCAAGAATCTTTTATAGAAAGTGTTTTGGAATAAGAGAAGTATTGTTGAAATATTATTTAGATCAATGACTCATTTATTTAGTATAATAAAACCCCTTTACTATTTTTGTCGCTTGATTGATTGAAACTAATTAATACCTTTCACTCTATGCTTGATCTGAGTAATGTTAAACTGAAAAATATCGCCCTGCATAAAGTAGGGAACAAGGTGCAGGACGAACCACTGTCATTGGGAGAGTACGAACTGCAGTTGGAGGAAGATAGCGCCGCTCATAAGGGAATTATGGAGTATTTCCTGAAACCTTTTAAGGATGGTGGGAAATACCACTTTTGGGATGAATCCGAAGATGTGAACGTCAATGAGATGTATGGTTTTGCCAAACGATTGTTTGCCAATCCATTTGATGAGTTTGTGCTGCAATCACAAAATATGGCTAAACACCTATACAGGACGTCGACACACCCTAAAATTAAAGGGGGAGATTTCTTTGTGGCTTATTTGGAAGACTGTATCGTTGATGGAGATGTGGTCGATGCTATTGGGCTATTTAAATCAGAGAATAAAGAACGCTTTTTGAAGGTCTCAGAAAAAGACCAAGGAATGTTTGGTGTCGCTCAGGAAGAAGGGGTGAATATTAAAAAACTGGACAAAGGATGCTTGATTATTAAGTCAGAGGAGGAGAAAGGATATAAAGTTCTTTTGAAAGATAGCCCTAGGAAGTCAGTAGAAGCACAATATTGGAAGGAGAGCTTTTTGGCGCTAACTCCTAGACAAGATAGTTTCTATCATACACAAAACTATTTAAATATCTGTAAGGGTTTTGTAGAAGAAGTCTTCAATGAGGACCATAATGTAGACAAGCCTGATCAGATGGATTTACTGAATCGTTCTCTGAAGTATTTTGCAGAGAAAGATGAGTTTAATGCCATTGAGTTTGAGAATGAGGTGATCGAGGAGCCGAAAGTAATTGATGCATTTACTGATTACCGAGAAGAATATCAGGAGCGTTTTGAGTTGCCGGTATATCCAGAGTTCAATATTGATCCTATGGCAGTGAAGCGCTCTAAAAAGGATTTCAAAAGTGTTCTTAAACTAGACCAGAAGATTCAGATTTCTGTTTCAGGGAATGAGCATAATATTGAAAAGGGCTATGATCCTGAGAAAGAGATGAATTACTATATCGTTTATTATAGCGAAGAGGAGTCTTGAGATCAGGCCCCGCAACACATTTAAAAATAAAATACGAATGTATTTGGGCGAAATCTTCCGAAAAGTAAAAAATTTCCTACTTTTGCCCGAACCAAGCACAGATTGAAAAATGTCTTCTAACAAAACACTCACGAAGTTTATCTTTGTTACAGGAGGAGTGACCTCCTCATTAGGAAAAGGAATTGTATCTGCTTCATTAGCTAAACTCTTGCAAGCGAGAGGGTATTCAGTAACGATCCAAAAGTTTGATCCATATATTAATATTGATCCGGGAACGATGAACCCTTATGAGCATGGGGAGTGCTACGTGACCGACGATGGAGCTGAAACGGATTTGGATCTAGGACATTACGAGCGATTCTTAAATAATCCTACCTCTCAGGCCAATAACTTCACAACGGGCCGTATCTATTACAATGTGATTAAGAAAGAGCGTGAAGGCGCTTATTTGGGGAAAACAGTACAGGTTATCCCTCATATCACAGATGAAATTAAGAACAGTTTTTATAAAGTTGCTGAGAGCGGTGATTACGATATTGTGATTACTGAGATTGGCGGTTGTGTAGGAGATATTGAAGCTTTACCGTTTATTGAAGCGGTACGTCAGGCGAAGTTTGAATTGGGCGCTTCCAGAGCGTTGAATATTCACTTAACGTTGGTGCCTTATCTTCAGGCGGCTGGAGAATTGAAAACCAAGCCGACACAGCACTCTGTAAAGCAATTGCAAGAAGCTGGGGTTGTGCCAAATATCTTGGTTTGTCGTACAGAGCATCCTTTGCCAATGGATATTCGTCGTAAGATTGCACTATTCTGTAATGTTGATCTTAACGCTGTAATTGAGTCCAGAGATGCAGAGACGATCTACGATGTGCCTTTGCTAATGCGTAAGGAGAAATTGGATGAGATCGTTTTGATGAAAATGAACCTTCCTGCTTACAATGAGCCTAACATGGACGAGTGGAACGGATTCCTGAAAAAGCTTAAAAACCCTAAAGGGGAAGTGAATATTGCTTTGGTAGGGAAATATGTAGAGTTACAAGATGCATATAAATCTATCTCGGAGGCGATTATTCATGCAGGAGCAGTGAATGAAGTGAAAGTGAAGGTATCTTGGTTGAAAGCGGAAAAACTGGAAGATCGAGGCGTTTGTGCTGCTGAGTTACAAAAGTATGATGGCGTATTAGTGGCTCCTGGTTTTGGTGAAAGAGGGATAGAAGGAAAGGTTAATGCCGCTTCTGTTGCTCGTGAGAAAGGTATTCCGTTTTTCGGAATCTGCTTGGGAATGCAGGCCAGTGTGATTGCTTTTGGTAGAGATGTTTTAGGCTTGTCTTCAGCGCACTCTTCAGAAATGTTGGAAAATACGCCTGATCCGGTGATTGATATCATGGAGGAGCAGAAGAATATCTCACAAATGGGAGGTACTATGCGTCTTGGTGCATATCCATGCGAACTGAAAAAAGGAACAAAAGCAGAGCAAGTATACGGTACGGGATTGATCAATGAGAGACATCGTCACCGTTATGAGTTCAATAATAAATATCTAGAGGATTACGAGAAGGCGGGTATGATCGCTTCAGGAATCAACCCTCAAACACAGTTAGTGGAAATTGTGGAAATTCCAGAGCATCCTTACTACGTTGCATCTCAGTTCCATCCGGAATATAAGAGTACGGTAGAAAAACCTCATCCGTTGTTTGTTGGCTTTATTAAAGCCGTAAAAGAAAACAAGCAATAAAAGACGATGATAAAGGTCTTGTAAACCAGAGAGAAATTTCTCTCTGGTTTTTTTGTTATCTAATAAAATCAATTTGCTGAGCGAATAACAGGGATTTATAACAGAAAAAGTCTAAATTTGCACTTCTTTTGTAATTATTTGTACTAATAAAAGCATTGAGATCGAGTTTGCTGCTTATGTAAAGAGCGGTAACGTAAGATCGTAAATTCTGAGAAAATGGATAGAAATCAGACGACAGGTATTTTACTGTTGACGGCTTTGATGATTGTTTACTTTTTCTGGTTGTCGCCAGAAGAGCCTGTGACACAAGAGAACACCGCAAAAGCGGAGGTGGCTTTACAGGACAGTATCTCTGCTGTGAACCAAAAAGTTGAGAGTGATTCAGTATTAACATCCAAGTATGGCGCTTTTTCTGTAGCCATGAAAGGAGAAGCACAGGCTTTTGTCCTGGAGAACGAGGATGTGAAAGTAGAGTTGAATGCGCAAGGAGGTACTGTAGAGAAAGTTACTCTAAAGAACTACTTGACTTACACCAAAGAGCCTTTGGTTTTATTGGATGAAAGCAGTAGCAATGTGGTAGAGGAAGTAACTACAGCTTATGGAGAGTTAGACCTTAACAGCTTCTACTATACAGCAACTCAAGAAGGAAATACAGTAACCTTTAAGGTAGAGCAAGAGGGAACAACGATTGTAGAACGTCGTTATTCACTTGCTGATCAAGGTTTCGTAGTAGACTACGATCTAGACCTTAACGAAAACTATATTAAAGGAAATAATGTAGAGGTATTCTGGGAGAATAAGATGAAGCGCTTGGAGAAAGGGCTGAAAGATTCCAGACAGAAATCTACAGTGAATTTCTATACGGTTGATCAAGATTTTGATTATTTGTCTCAGTCAGGAAATGACGAGGAAGAAGTAGAGGAGCCTATTCGTTGGGTGTCTTCTAAGCAAAAGTTCTTTAACTCTGCCTTTATCACAGATACTAAGTTTAAGAATCTGAAGGCGAAGATTGACGTTAATGAAGATAACGACAATGTCGTAAAAACTACGCAAATCGCTTTTGCGATTCCTGTGGAAGGATTGGATGCTGCTAATATCCGTTACTACTTTGGTCCAAACGAATACCACCTTTGTGAAGAGGTGACTGAAGGATTTGAGAAAAACGTATACTTAGGTTGGTCTTTCTTTGCATTTATCAGCAAGTGGTTGATCATTCCGATGTTCGACTTCCTGGAAGGGTTTATTAGCAGTTACGGGATTATCATTTTGATTATGGTGTTGGTGGTGAAGTCTTTGCTTTTCCCATTGACATACAAGTCATACCTTTCTATGGCGAAAATGCGTGCATTGAAGCCAGAGTTGGATGAGATGAAGGAGAAGATTGGTGATGATATGACGAAAGTGCAGCAAGAGCAAATGAAGTTGTATCAGAAGGCAGGGGTAAACCCGATTAGTGGTTGTATTCCAATGTTGGCGCAAATGCCAGTATTCTTGGCCTTGTTTAACTTCTTCCCGAATGCAATTCAGCTAAGACAGGAGTCATTCCTTTGGGCAGATGACCTTTCATCTTACGATTCAATCTTGAATCTGCCATTCGATATTCCAGCATATGGTTCTCACGTATCTTTGTTCACGTTATTGTGGGCGGCATCTACCTTGGTGTATACGTATTTCAATAACCAAATGCAGAGTGGAAGTATGCAGAACAACCAAATGAAGTATGTTTCTTATATCACACCGGTATTCTTCTTGGTGTTCTTTAACAGCTTCGCATCTGGTTTGACATACTACTACTTTATCTCCAACTTGGTGACTATCGCTCAGCAGGTATTCAGCCGTAACTTTATCAACGAAGATAAGTTGAGAAAGATCATTGAGGAGAATAAGAAGAAGAATGCGAATAAGAAAAAATCTGGTTTCCAGCAACGTTTGGAGGATGCTATGAAAGCGCAAGAGCAAGCAACCAAAGATCGTAAAGGAGGCAAGAAGAAGTAATTATTAATGAAGAATGAAGAATGAAGAATACAAGTATTAGTAATTTTTCATTCTTCATTCTTCATTAATAATTATTTAAGCTTTCGGGAGTTGGACCATAAAAGAGGCTCCGTTTCCGTAAACACTTTCACACCATACTTTCCCATCCAGGTTCTCTACCAATTTTTTTACGATGGATAAGCCCAGACCTGTAGAATGTTCCCCCCCTGTTGGTCGGGCAGACAATTTTTGAAATTTTCCGAATACTTTATCTAGGTCTTCCTCTGTCAACCCTGGTCCTTGATCTTTGACTGAGGCTGTAAGGTGCTCCCCTTCTTGTTTTAAGGATACTGTAATGGTAGTGTTTTCGGGAGAAAACTTGATGGCATTGGAGATGAGATTCTGGAATATTTGAACGATATAGTTCTCATCAATCATGGCTTCCGTTTCATCACTACTGTCGATATCCTGTGCTAATGCAATGGATTTTTTCTCAGCGGTAAGCGTAAATCGGTCAGTAATATCTATAAGGAGTTTGCCAAGGTTAACCCTTTTGATTTTAGCATTACTCTTTTTGGCTTCTAGGGCACTCACATCTAGAATCTGAGTAATCATATCCTGTTGCCTATGGATCGATTCCCGGATAAGGCCCATGTATTCCTGTTGTTCCTCTGTTAGATTTTCATCGTCTAAAGACATCAATTCCAATAAGCCTAGAATTTGATTCAGTGGACTTTTTAGATCATGAGCCACAATTCCTACCAGGTGATTTTTCTCGCTGTCCAGTGCGATAAGTTCCTCATTTCGCTTCTTAAGCTTTTGTTTGTTGGCTTGTAGTGCACTTTTTTGTTGCTCTAATTCTTTGGTGCGTTCAGCCACTTTAACCTCTAGGTGTTTTGCTTCGTCCTCTAGTTGGCTATAGGCTTCCTTGAGGTCTGCAAATAACTTCTTATTCTCTGTACGTAATTGATGGGCCTCTACCGCATTGTCAATGGTTACTTTAAGCTCATCTCTATTCCAGGGTTTTGTGATATAGCGGTATACCTCACCTTTGCTGATGGCGTTAATGATATCTTGAATGTCGCTATACCCCGTAAGGACTATTCTTGTAATGTCCGGGTATAAGGTCCGTATTTTCTCAAAAAGCTCAACACCTGTCATATGAGGCATGCGCTGGTCGGAGATGACGACAGAAATACGGTCATGTTTTTTTTTCAGTATAGATAAAGCTTCTTCTCCACTATTAGCGGTGAGTACAGTAAATAATTTCCGAAAACTGGCTTTGAAAGAAACGAGGTTTTGTTGCTCGTCATCTACGTAAAGTACAGTAGCCTTATTTGGTGTTTCAGTCATAGTTATTAATACGAGATATATTGAAGTACTATATACAAATATAGGAATTAAAGGTAATAGGTAATAAGTAAAAGGTAATAGGTAAGGATGTCCCTTGTGGTTGCTCAATAAAAAAATCAAACTGTTAAAAAAAGTTACGTTTGTTGCATTAGTTTAGCGAACATTAAAAATATACTATTTTTGAAGGCGCTAAAACCTTGTTCAAAGGTGTGTGCAATTGGTATTGGAACAATCTTTTCCACGTCAAAAGATCAAATAAGCGATATATGGTACTGAAGGCAGAAAATCTGGTTAAGAAATATGGGGTGAGACCCGTGGTGAATAATGTATCCATTCAGGTGGAGCAAGGTGAAATTGTAGGTCTATTAGGACCGAATGGCGCCGGTAAAACCACTTGTTTTTATATGACGGTAGGCTTGATTAAGCCGAATGAAGGAAAGGTTTATCTGGATGGAAAGGATATCACGAAATTGCCGATGTATGAGAGAGCGAAAGCAGGAATCGGCTATTTGGCCCAGGAACCTTCTGTTTTTCGTAATTTGACTGTAGAAGAAAATATTATGCTTCCCTTGGAAATGAGTAAGATGTCCAAGCAAGAGCGACAAGCAAAGGTGGAAAGCCTTATGGAAGAGTTTAGTTTAACTCACGTACGTAACAGCCCAGGTATGGCACTTTCGGGTGGAGAGCGTCGCCGTACAGAGATTGCTCGTACACTTGCTACAGATCCAATGTTTGTATTGTTGGATGAGCCTTTTGCAGGAGTAGATCCTATAGCTGTAGAGGAGATTCAGCGTATTGTCTATAATCTAAAACATAAAAATATAGGCATCCTGATTACAGACCACAATGTCACAGAGACACTGTCTATTACAGATAGAGTCTATATTTTGCAGAGTGGTAACCACTTTAAGCAAGGTACGCCAGAAGAGCTGGTACAGGATCAAGAGGTAAGAGATGCTTATATGGGGCAGAATGCAGAGGTGAGAAGAAAGGATTTTACCAAGAAGTAATCTGCAGTTGCTGTTTATCGCTTATCGTTTAAAAAAATGTTGAAAAACACCTATAGGGTATTGACTGTTGTTTTGGGTAAACTAACTTATCTTGATTGATAATTGATACTCGGAGGGTATACAACAGCATTAATACTGATAACTGTAATGATAAATGAAAATGAGTCATCCCATATTAACATTTAAGGGATGACTCATGTTTTTTGTTTAAAAAGTACTTTTATATATCTAAAAATGGCCTTGAAGAATTGCCGTTAAAATTTTTAATCGTAAAAGCGTTAAGAAAATTCCATTGTTTGAGCGTAGCGAGTTTGGAGTTTTTAGCTTTTGCGATTAAAAATTAGGCAAATTCTTCAAAGCCTTGATTTTTTTGCTTCGTTTTTTCATCAAGGAAAAAATGAAGAAGCTTATAAAGGGCTTGTGAGATAGCTGTAAAGTGATGAATTCTCAGAAAACTAAGCTATTTGTTAATATGGGATGATTCATGTTTATTTTTTTAGGGGGAGATTACAAGCAGGAGAAGATTAAAATTTGTATTTTTGCGGGAGATATTATTTCTTTCAAAGGATTTTAATGACCAATTGCTATAATTGCGACAGCTACGAGGTTATGGGAGTGTGGTCTGATTGTTGTGTCGGGGTTTTGAAGACCTTGATTGGTGAAAAGAAAATAGAAAGAGATTAAATCTTGTTTAACAGACTGGATAGTTAATTAATAGTTCAATGGGAAAGAATTTAAATGGCGATTACATGGCATTTTCTTTCATTAACTCAGCCGTAAATTGGTACTTCAAAAGACGTATGGAGGATATCGAATTCTTTATGCGCAACCCTTTGGAAGCCCAAGATCGAATTTTCAATCAATTATTGAGCTCGGCTCAGAATACGGAGTGGGGAAAGAAATATCAGTATCGTGAGATCAAAGATATTTATCAGTACCAACAGCAGGTACCTGTTTCCGCCTATGAGGATCTCTATCCTTATATTGAGCGAATGATGAAGGGGGAGCAGAATATACTTTGGTCATCTAAGATTACCTGCTTTTCCAAATCTTCAGGAACAACGAATGCACGTAGTAAGTTTATTCCCGTTTCGGAAGAGGCCTTTGAAGAAACTCATTACAAGACTGGAAAGGATATGTTGTCGATTTTTGTGACAAAATATCCGGATACTAAAATGTTCTCAGGGAAGAGTCTTGCAATTGGAGGAACCTATCAAGAAAATGAGCAGTTTAAAGACTCCTATTATGGAGACGTCTCAGGCTTGATCATGAAGAACCTTCCCTTTTGGGCGGAGTATCTAAGGTCTCCAAGTAAGGAGGTTGCTTTGATGGATGAATGGGAAGCTAAGATTGAGCGTTTGGCTGAAGCAACTATCAAGGAGAATATTACCAATTTGGCCGGTGTACCTACATGGACTTTGGTATTGATGGAGCGAATTCTTGAAATGACTGGCAAAAAGGATATTTCGGAGGTATGGCCAAATCTGGAGGTGTTTTTCCATGGAGCAGTAGCTTTTGGTCCTTATAGAGAATCCTTTAAGTCCTTAATCAGTAATCCCAAAATGCGTTATGTGGATGTGTATAATGCATCCGAAGGGTATTTTGGTATTCAGGATACAGATCGTCATGATGAACTCTTGCTGATGTTGGATAATGGGATATACTATGAATTTATCCCTATGGAGGAATGGGATAATGAACACCCTAAGACGGTGACATTAGCCGATGTGGAGATTGGAAAGAACTATGCTATGCTTATTTCAACCAATGCAGGTTTGTGGCGTTATAAAATTGGAGATACTGTACGCTTTACATCCACAGACCCTTATCGTATTAAGATCTCAGGTAGAACCAAGCACTTTATCAATGCTTTTGGAGAAGAAGTGGTGATTGAAAATGCAGAAATGGGGATTACGAAAGCGTGTCAAATGACAGGGGCTTTGGTGAAAAACTTTACGGCAGCGCCAATTTATCTGGAAGCAGGTAAGAAAGGAGGTCATGAGTGGGTAATTGAGTTTGACAAGGACCCTTCGGACTTTGATCTGTTCTGTAAGGTGTTGGATCAAACGATTCAGGAAGTAAACTCTGATTATGAGGCGAAGCGCTGGAAAGATATAGCATTGTTGCCACCTGTGGTACATCACGCACCTTCTGGCACTTTTTATAACTGGATGAAGGGCAGAGGAAAGCTTGGAGGGCAAAACAAGGTACCAAGGCTTGCCAATCATAGAGAATATATGGACAGTTTATTGGAGCTATTAAAATAAGCTAATCGCTAAGCTGTTGCATTAAACATAAGGTAAGGCCTTCCCGTTGTAGAATGGGAAGGCTTTTTTATAAATTTTATGGTCTGCTATTTATAGGTTACCGCTTATTGTTTGAATTTGGTTTATCGATTATTGCTTATCGCTTATCGTTTAAAAAAATACACTTAGGGTATTGTATGTTACTTAGGGGTAAAATAATTTATCTTAACTGATAACTGATAACTGATAACTGATAACTGATAACTGATAACTGATAACTGATAACTGATAACTGATAACTGATAACTGATAACTGATAACTGATAACTGATAACCGATAATTAAATAACAGACAAAACAATAAAATACATAGAAAATGACAGAGAGAGAATCAGCTTTTCATCAAGCATATATGAAGTGTGCAATAGCTATTGGAGACTTAAGTAGATGCGAGCGATTAAAAGTAGGGGCGATCATCGTAAAAGATGGTAACATTATCTCTATGGGATATAATGGGACTCCAAAGGGATTTGAGAACTGCTGTGAACATGAGTCCATTCATGTGAATGAACACGGGGACGAAGAGCGTGTGCTTGTTACTAAACGGGAGGTACTACATGCGGAGGCCAATGCGATTACCAAGGCAGCTCGTTCCACTTATTCAACAGAAGGCGCTGCGATTTACTGTACGAATAGCTGTTGTTTTGATTGTGCCAAATTGGTGATACAGTCAGGGATATCAGAGTTTTATTATCGTTATGCTTATAGGGATATGTCGGGTGTGGAACTACTAAAACGTGCAGGTGTGGTGGTCAAGCAGATTGACTAGTAATAAGGGGAGAGTGTTTTGAGGAAATACCAATTTTAATGAAGAATTGTCTAAACATTTTCAATAAACAGAAAGTAGTGAACACAAATAAAAGGTCCTTGAAAACGTGTAGGATAGCATTTAAATACGTTTTCTCATGATAAGAGAAATGACCTTTTTGATGGAAAAAGTATGATAAATATCACTATTGTTAGAAAATGTTTAATATATTTGTTGCGAATTTGAGCCTCATAGGCACATGCAACGATAGATTCTTAAGAAAGAATAGAAGGTTTTTTACTCTAAATTACACACTCTGATTAGTATGCAAGTATTATTAGTTATCACCGGTTCAATATTGACGGTTGCAGTACTGGGGTTGCTGTATCGTATTATTACACTGGTTGGAATTGCGAAGGGCGATTCGCAGAAGAGAGTGGGAACCAGTAACAAGATTAATGCATTCTTGTTCCCACTAGTTTTGTTGGTTGGATTGGGCGCTACAGCTTGGTATTCCGGTATAGCTAAGGAATACTTTTTGCCAGAAGCATCATCTATCCACGGTGTGAAAACAGACGAATTGTTCTGGTTAACGATGTCTGTGATTGGTGTAGCATTTTTGTTGACACACCTGTTGTTGTTCTTCTTCCCATTGATTTATCAATATAATGAGAAGAGAAAAGCAAACTTCTACGCTCACAACGATAAGTTGGAGTTGGTTTGGACGGCAATCCCTGCAATGGTGATGACCGTATTGGTGATTTACGGATGGCAGCTATGGTCTGATATCACTGCTCCAGCAGCAGAAGATGCAGTGAAAGTTGAAATCATGGGTAAGCAGTTTGCTTGGGAATTGAGATACCCAGGGGCTGACAAAGAGCTAGGTGCATATGACGTGAAATACGTTGATGGTATCAATTCTATGGGAATTGATTTCAATGATGCTCAGGCAATGGACGACTTTACTTACAGAGAGATTGTAATTCCTAAGGGAAGAGAAGTAGAGTTGAGAATCCGTGCGTTGGATGTAATTCACTCTGTATTTATGCCTCATTTCCGTGTGAAAATGGATGCGGTTCCAGGTATGCCTACAAGATTTAAATTTACTCCTACGAAAACAACTGCGGAGATGAGAGCAGAGTTGGGTAATGATAAATTCAACTATGAGCTAGCTTGTACAGAGATCTGTGGTAAAGGTCACTTCGGTATGAGAAAGATTATTAAAGTAGTAGAGCCTGCAGAGTACGAGAGCTGGGTAGCTGAGCAAACTGCTTGGTCAAAGCAAAATGCAGATTATATGTCTTCTACTTGGGCTGAAAAGCACGCGAAAACAAAATTGGCGAAGAAATAATCTTCTCTATCATTTATTAGTTCGAATCTAAAAATTTAATAGATATTATGTCTTCTGTGGTACAAGAAAATATGCATCATGCACATGCCGCGCACGACGAGCATGAGCACCACGGTAACTTCTTGACGAATTACATATTCTCATTAGATCATAAAGTTATCGGTAAGCAGTTCCTATTTACAGGGATGTTTTGGGCACTAATTGGAGGTGGCCTGTCATTGATTTTCCGTTTGCAACTAGGTTTTCCAGAGGCTGACCTTACTTGGTTGAAGCCAATCCTTGGTGGATGGATTACTGAGGCTGGTAAACTAGATCAGGAATTCTACTTAGCCGCTGTAACCATGCATGGTACTATCATGGTGTTCTTTGTACTGACAGCCGGTCTGTCTGGTACATTCTCTAACTTCTTGATTCCTTTGCAAATTGGTGCAAGAGATATGGCGTCAGGTTTCATGAACATGTTGTCTTACTGGTTCTTCTTTATCTCATCAGTAATCATGTTCATCTCTCTATTCTTGGAAACTGGTCCTGCCGGAGGTGGTTGGGTAATCTACCCTCCTTTGTCAGCGCTTCCTCAAGCGATCCCTGGTTCAGGAATGGGTATGACACTGTGGTTGGTATCGATGGTATTCTTCATCGCTTCATCTTTGATCGGTGGTATCAACTATATCTCTACGGTAATCAACTTGAGAACTGCAGGTATGTCTTTCTCTAAGTTGCCTTTGACAATCTGGGCATTCTTCATTACAGCCATCATCGGTTTGTTGTCATTCCCAGTATTGTTCGCAGCAGCATTGTTGCTAGTATTTGATAGAAGCTTCGGTACTTCTTTCTACTTGTCTGATATCTACGTAGCAGGTGAATTGCTTCAACACTCAGGTGGTAGCCCGATCTTGTTCCAGCACTTGTTCTGGTTCTTGGGTCACCCAGAGGTATATATCGTATTGCTTCCAGCATTGGGACTTACTTCAGAAGTAATCTCTACGAACTCTCGTAAACCTATCTTCGGTTATAGAGCGATGATCGGTTCAATGTTGGGTATTGCGTTCCTATCGTTTATCGTATGGGCACACCACATGTTCGTGTCAGGTATGAACCCATTCCTTGGTTCAGTTTTCATGTTCTTGACATTGATCATTGCGGTACCTTCAGCAGTAAAAGCCTTTAACTATATTACAACAATGTTCAAGGGTAACTTGGTATTTACTCCAGCAATGTTGTTCTCTATCGGTTTGGTATCATTGTTCATCTCTGGTGGTTTGACAGGTATCATCCTAGGTAACTCTGCATTGGATATCCAGTTGCACGATACATACTTCGTAGTAGCTCACTTCCACTTGGTAATGGGTTCTGCGTCATTCTTCGGTATGATGGCGGGTGTGTACCACTGGTTCCCTAAGATGTTCGGTCGCATGATGAACGAGAAACTAGGATATGTACACTTCTGGTTTACATTCATCGGTGCTTACTTGGTATTCTTCCCAATGCACTATGTAGGTATTGCAGGTTTCCCAAGAAGATACTACTCTTACACGAACTTTGACTTTACACAGTCATTTACTGACTTGAACATGTTTATCTCAGCAGCAGCAATCTTCACGGTATCTGCACAGTTGTTGTTCATGTTCAACTTTATCTTCAGTATCTTCAAAGGTAAGAAAGCACCATTGAACCCTTGGAACTCTACTACACTAGAGTGGACTACTCCAAGAGTACCAGGTCACGGAAACTGGCCAGGAGCACTTCCTGTAGTATACAGATGGCCTTACGATTACTCTAAGCCAGGTTCAGAAGAGGATGGTCATTCAGACTTTATCCCTCAGGACGTTCCTCACTCGGCAACTCCTGCTTCTAACCTTGAAGGTGAGAAATCATTGATCGGAAAAGAAGCTGAGCTACAAGCTTTGGCGGCTGAGATCTACAAAAACGAAGATCACCACTAGTCAATTGGATTAGTGTTTGTATAGTGATAAGCCCCACCATATACTTATGGTGGGGCTTATTCGTTTTATCTATGTTGTTGAATCGTTGAATTTCACCTTTGGTGAGTTGAATTGAGCTTCGCTCGTTGATTCGAGTTGATATGTTGTATGAGTGTCAACATATCAATCAACAGTTCAACTCGAATCAACGAGCGAAGCTCAATTCAACGATTCAACGGTTCAACTACTAAAATTCAGCAAACTCTCTTACTTTTGTGATATGAAGTATCTATCATCTTTTTGTATAGGATTAATTTCCTTCTGGCTGTGGTCTTGTAATTTCACTCCTGTCGATTTGCCGAATTATCAGGAGCAAACATCTTATTTTCCATTAGAAAAAGGACACTATGTGATTTCTGACGTGAAACTGAGAGTTTTAAACAATCCTGTGACTGTGACAGAGACCAATCCTAGGGAAGATATTACTTCATATCAGCTTATGGAGAAGGTAGGAGATGCCTATGAGGAAATCGATGGCTCTATTACGCACGAGTTATTGAGGTATAAGCGTAAAAATGAAGTAGAGGAATGGCGACTGGACTCTATCTGGACGGCTCGGATAGATGAAGGGTATTTGGTAAAAGTGGAAAAGGGAGTTAGGTATAATCGATTAAGGGTACCGATTAGAGTAGGGAATAGTTATGCTTGGTATCTGAATAACCAATCGGCTTTAGAAGAAACTGAACGGATTAATATCTGGGTGAAAAATAATCCTATATACTCCGATTTGGATAGTCTCTTGACAAATAAAGTAAAGGTAGTTAACACGGAAATTTTTAATGAACAGTATAGTAACAATGATGATCCAACACGGAAATTAATCTTAGAAGAAACCTATGCAGAAAATATAGGATTAGTGAGAAAGTCAGATACTCTCTACAATTTTTTATCTGAGCGATTTACTTTTTTTACAGATGATAGTTTATTAGACTTTAATCCTTACTGTGATTTTAATGATAAAGAGGTGATCTATAACGAAGCTTTGGGGCAGTATATTCAAAATCCATTTTGGGAGAAAAACTGCTTAGTAAATCCTTATTATCAGGTAGCACATGATTCCATTATGCGTAAGCTAATAGCCCAACATGTAATGGCTGATGAACTAAGTGGTCTAACACCCAAAGCGACGAATGTTGGCTCATATCAGGATACTGGTAATAAAGATGCTAACGGTTTTCCAATTTTTGAGATTTCTATGACAGATCCTGGCTACAAAGCCGATTCTATCATCATAGGGCGAGAGTATCAGCAAAAAATCATCGCTTTTGGGGTAGATTCTTTGTAATAGGAGAGGATAGATTTTTGTATTTAACATTCCATGGTGTAACTTGCGCCTTGCATCAAAAAATGCAAAAAATATCACTTTTTTAAACCTTTATGGCACAACTTCCAGAAATAGTACTACAAGAGTTAGCGGATAATAAGTTCGCCCCTTTATATTTTTTGCAAGGGGAGGAGGCTTTCTATATAGACCAGATTACGGACTATGTGGAAGAGCATGCGCTTACTCCTACGGAAAGAAGTTTTAATCAGACCGTGGTCTATGGAAAGGATGTCTCTATGAATCAAATTTTGGAAACGGCTAGACGTTTTCCGATGATGGCCATGAGACAGGTGTTGATTGTTAAGGAAGCACAGGATATTACCGATTTTAATCGCAAGAGTGCCCAAGATCAGTTATTGAGTTATGTGAGCAAGCCAGTACCTTCTACCGTATTGGTATTTGCGTATAAGCATAAGACTTTAGATGGTCGATCGGCTTTGAAAAAAGCCATCGAGAAGAATGCGATTCTAGTAGAGTCAAAAAAACTGTATGACAATAAGATTCCTGCTTGGGTAAAACAATATTGTCGTAGAAAAGATTATAAGATCAAGGAAAAGGCAGTAGCATTATTGTCTGACCATATTGGTAATGATTTAACCCGTATTGCTAATGAGCTGGACAAAATGATGCTCAATTATGACAGTGATACGGAGATTACCGAAGTGATGATTGCGAAGCACGTTGGGATTAGCCGGGAATACAATGTATTTGAGCTACAATCTGCTTTGGGAAAGAAAGAGATCTTTAAGGCCAATCAGATTATTCATTATTTCCAATCGAATCCTCGTAATAATCCGATTATTCCAATCATATCCATGTTGTTTGCCTACTTTACGAAGGTGATGTTGGTACATAACAATCGAGGGGCAGGTAAGCAGGAGTTGGCAAGGTTGCTGGGAGTAAATCCTTATTTTGTTACGGAGTATATGCTGGCATCTCAGAACTATACACCAGCCAAGACCAGAAAAATTATTGAGCATCTGCATCAGGCAGATTTGCAGTCCAAAGGAATTGATAGTGTAGCTTCGGAAGGGGAGATCTTAAGAGAGCTGGTCTTTAAGATCATGCATTAGACTGGGAAGTGTACCTGAAAATATTAAACCATATTATACAAATAAAGAAGTTATGTTGAAGGATATTGAGCCTACTCCACCGGTAGAGGATGTTGCAGTAGTAGCGGTGATCGAGGACAAAGAGAATAAAGAAGGGTTGGTATGGAGTGTTTACCTCTTCAATATGAAAGAAACGCCTATAGAAACGGTATTGGTTTCTTCTCATGGATATGGCATTTATGAGGGGAAAGAAGTGAAAACATCCACCTTGCGTTTTAGCCTTGGAGATATTCCAGCCTTGACGTTTGAGAAAATAGAGGCGATTCACGAGCAACTGTTCGTATTAAATAATGAGTATTGGGTGACTTTCTATGAAAATGGTCGCTTACTAGATAAGAAGTATACCTTTGAGCCAGGGAGCATTTGTGAGGAGAATACCATTGATCTTCCTTTCATAGGAAAAAAAGGTGTACTACTACGTTAAGTCATTAATAACCACTATTAACGTATATTATGGAGTATAGGGCTAATCTCCGTAGAGTTGGAGGAATTTTTTGTACTATATGAAGGTTTTTATGACGTATATTCAAAAAATGGTCCAGTTTTAGAATAGCTTACGCCATATTGAATATCCATATGTACGTTGTTAATTAACATAAACTATAAATACATTCGAGTGATGAGATCAACTAAGCTGAAGTATGTACTGCTATTTTCATTTATTTTTACAATAATTGGATTGCAAGCTTGGGCACAGGAAGAGGAAGGAACTCCAACAACGGAAGAGACAGTATCTTCAAACCCAACGCTAGAAGAGCAATATCAAACTATCAAGAGAAAGTCTAACAAGTGGAAGAGTAGAGGAATCACGTATCTGGTGATAGAACCAGCCAAGCTGGATGCAATATGGAATCAGGTACCCGACTCTTTGGCAAAGGAACGTCAGGAGATTGTACAGTTAAACGAAAACTTACAAGCGACACAAACACAGATTACAAAGCTGAATGAGGAGCTGACCACCAAGAACAGCATGTTGGAGAAAAGTGATTACATCAATGTGTTGGGAATTGATTGGTTGAAGCAAAGCTATATTACTTTTAACTGGATTGTGATTCTAATATTGGTGGGTGCACTAGTATTCTTGTTCTTCAGATATACAAGTAGTATTAAGGTCGCAAACCAAAAGCGTAAAGAGACAGAAAGTATTGAATCAGAGTTGAAGGCAATCAAGAAGAAAGCACAAGACAAAGAGATTCAATTGAGAAGAGAGTTAGTGACAGAGAGAAACAAAGGAGAGGAGTTGCAGCAGAAACTGATTGCTCTTAAGAAAGATAAATAAGCAGTGAGTAAACTCATCTGTAAAAAAGAAAGCCATCGTGACTCCACGATGGCTTTCTTTTTTACAGATGAGTATTTTCATTAATAATATTTAATCAAAGATAATCGTCTTGTTCTTATAGACCAGAAGTTTGCGCTCCAGATGGCTGCGTATCGCCCTGGAAAGTACAATTTTTTCCACATCTTTTCCTTTACGTATAAGGTCCTGTACGGTATCCTTATGGCTTACATGCTCAATATCTTGTTCAATAATAGGTCCTGCGTCCAACTCATCGGTCACATAGTGACTGGTAGCGCCAATGATTTTCACTCCTCTATCATGGGCTGCATGGTAAGGTCTGGCGCCCACAAAGGCAGGTAAGAAAGAATGATGGATATTGATAATCTTACTTGGAAATGTTTGTATAAAAGAAGGAGATAGAATCTGCATATAGCGAGCCAATACCATAAAGTCAATATCATGCTTCTTCAGCAGTTCAATTTGCCTTTTCTCTTGCTCTTCTTTGTTGTCTTTGGTTATTGGGATATACTCAAAAGGAATTCCAAAATTATCGGCTACCCTTCGAAGGTTTTCGTGATTACTGATAATTACAGGAATTTCAACATTCCACTCTCCAGCTTCCTTTCTGTATAGAATGTCATATAAACAATGAGACATCTTGGAAACGAATAATGCCATTCTTGGAATATGGGTACTAAAGTGAACCGTAAAGGTCATATTGTACCGTTGTCCTACTAAGGTATCAAAGTAGTCATGAAACTTTTCTACAGGTACTTGAAAGTCATCTAGTTCAAATTCCACACGCATGAAGAACATGTCCAAGGCGATATCTACATGCTGGTCCAAATAAATAACATTGCCATTATTTTCATCCAGAAAACGAGTAACAGAGGCGACAATCCCCCTTTGATCTGGGCAATGAATCAACAGTACCGCTGTGTTTTGAGCAACGGAAGATCTGGTCATAATTTTTGAAGTTTTGTTTGTTAAGTGGCAATAGTATTAGAAAGTTCTTAGAATTTTAATATTTTTTATATAAAAATAAAAATATTAAGCCGCTTAATTTTCAAAAATATGAAGAGATCTTCTCGTTTTTATTTACCCGCTTTTACTTAAAAAGCAGGGAATTCATAGGTGACACCGGCAGTGACAGTCAAGAAGTTTAACCAGTTCTTAACATAGTCATCTCCTGACCCTTCTGCACCCCCTCCCAGGTATCGTAAGTTGATGTAGCCATTAACTTCCTCGGTGATATGAACTCCTTGACGTATACTAGCGTCCAGAATAGCACCGACTACGTCGTTATCACTTCCGTTGATATAGCTAATAGGAGCGTAAAAACCGTCAGCCTCGAATTCAGTATAGGTCACCTTGTTAAGGTTGTAACGTGTACGAATACTTAAGACAGGTACAGGGCCAATATCCCTGTTAGAATGAAAGAGACTTCCATCTAAAGCCTCAAAATTGATTGTGGCATTTCGGAGTTGTAAACCACCACCAATTGCTAGATCAAATTTATCGTTGTCGTTAAGCAGCTCATTAAGGTAGGTGATTCTATAAAAAGGGAAATTATAGAGGAAGTCAACGTTTGTACCTTGCGGAAACATAATTCCGTCGATCAATAAGTCCCTTTCCAGTACTTCAGTAGACTCCAATCTAAGGGGTTGATAAAGTAAAGTGAAGATGTGTCTTTGCTTAAGTTTGAGTTCCAATGCCAGACGACTTACAGGAAATAGTACGTCTTGCCCTCCCTCTTTAACGTAATTAATATAAGTTCCATCTTCTCCAAACTGTACCTTATTTCCAAGTACACCCAGAAAGCCTAGTTCGGCAATACCACGTATTTTTATGTTATCTTTTTTAGGAGCTGGAGTGTTTTGGGCAACCCCTAGTATACTTATTGATAGGAGAATCAGGAGGATGTTAGTTTTTAGTAAATTGGTTACGTTTAAAGGTTTTTGCTGATTATTCTTCATGTAAAAGATATTTAGTTGGTTTTGTTAGTTCTTGTCGGTGAGACAAGGTTGATTGTTGTTTTATTAACACATAAATGGGTGAATTGTTATTTTTTTATTGGTAATCACGGTTAGTGAATCATTCTGTTAGTAGGTGAGGAGTAGGTTTATAGTATTGATATTGAGTGTATTAAAATATACTCCATTGCCTGCATAGACTGTCAGTGGACTTTAATAACGTAGGTATACGGTAATCACCACTCATGGCTGAAATATGTTCGGCTGCGATATGAGCAGACATCCCAGCTGCAGTAACCCATAATGGGTTTTGACTCTCCCCACGAAGTACTTCTACAGCGACATCTTTAGCGCCATAAAAAATACGTTTGGCTACTCCAACGACAGGGACTTCTTGGTAAAGTGATTCGTAAAGGTAGGCGCCTAGTCCTTTGCGATCTTCTCCTAACCATACGTACCCATCTACCACGATAACATCAATGCGCTCGGTTACTTTTTCTAAGACATTCAATAGACAAGGTAATTCCCTCTTATAAAATTGCCCAGATTCATAGGGGGGAATGTTATTGGTAATACTTGTATAAGAATTGCTTGGCATCACGCTATTCCATTCTGAAAATACCAGGCAGGCAGTATTGGCACGGTTGTATTGATAATCAACATCTAAACTGACGATCATAGATTGAAAAGTATCCCTGTTTACAATTATTTCTCTAATCTAATGTAATAAATAAAATGCCGAATTGTACTAATTTGTTGAGAGGGTGGTATATTTGCGCTTTCAGAAGTCTTATACTAAAACCACTAGCATGCAATTAATTGATGGTAAAGCAACAGCAACAGCCATAAAAGGCGAAATTGCTGAGGAAGTGAAAGAAATCGTAGCAAATGGAGGAAAGCGTCCTCACCTTGCGGCAGTATTGGTAGGCAATGACGGAGGAAGCCAAACCTACGTAAAACACAAGGTGAAAGCTTGTGAGCAATGCGGTTTTGAGTCTACTTTGCTGACGTTTGAGGATGATATCACAGAGGAGCAATTGATGTCAGAGATTGATCGTTTGAATAATGACCCTCAGATTGACGGTTTTATTGTTCAACTTCCGTTGCCGAAACATATCGACGAAAACAAAGTGACGATGGCAATCGACCCTGTAAAGGATGTTGATGGTTTCCATCCGCAAAATCTAGGTAAAATGATGCTGGGACTTCCTGCATTTTTGCCGGCTACACCTTACGGGATCGTTCAGTTGCTAGACCGATATGGCATTGAGACTTCCGGTAAGAAATGTGTGGTAGTTGGAAGAAGTAATATCGTAGGAACACCTATGAGCTTATTAATGTCTAGAAATGCCAAAGTGGGTAATGCAACCGTGACCTTAGTGCATAGCCGTACTGCTAACATGGAAGAGGAGTGTAAGGCAGCAGATATCTTGATTGTAGCCGTGGGAAGACCAGGTACAATTAAAGCGGATATGGTAAAAGAAGGGGCTGTTGTGATTGATGTGGGAACTACTCGCGTAGCAGATGCGTCTAAGAAGAGTGGTTTTGCCTTGAAAGGAGACGTATTGTTTGAGGAAGTGGCACCAAAGTGTAGCTATATCACTCCGGTACCAGGAGGGGTAGGACCAATGACAGTAGTAACTTTGATGAAAAATACGCTGCTTGCAGCAAAAAAATAATTCATATTGGGCATCTGATTAAGGTAGAATAATTAACCGACAGTTGAGGCGGCTTACGCCGCTGGTTGAGTGACACTGCGTGTCGTTGAGTAACCCTTCGGGCTGTTGAGAAATAGCAGTACTGTGAAATCTCAACAGCCCGAAGGGCTACTCAACAGAGCGGAGCTCTACTCAACGGCACGCAGTGTCACTCAACAAAGCCATTTAGTAGTATGACGGTTATTTATTCAAACTTAATACATACTACCCATATGTTTGAATTTCTAAGGGTTCCCTCACCCCTTGGAACTTATATTTTGTAGAAAAAAAAGGAAAAAATAATATGGTTCAGCGAATGATGGAGAGCGATGCGGTAGCATCCGTGAAAGAGCAGGAGACGCTTCCGGTAATGGAAGCTTTTTACACGGTACAAGGCGAAGGAAAATATACCGGACATGCGGCTTACTTTATCCGTTTAGGAGGGTGTGATGTAGGTTGTGTGTGGTGTGATGTAAAAGAGTCCTGGGATGCCGATGTGCACCCTAAACGTACAATCACCGATATTGTAGAAGCAGCAGCAGCTTATCCGGGAAGATTGGCAGTGATCACGGGTGGAGAGCCTTTGATGCATGACCTGACAGGCCTGTGTATAGCTTTACAGGAGAAAGGGTTTCAAGTGAATATAGAGACTTCAGGTACACATCCTTTGTCTGGAGACTTGGATTGGATTACCTTTTCACCAAAGAAATTCAAGAAGCCTCTTCCTGAGATCTATGAGAAAGCACATGAGCTGAAAGTCATTGTCTATAACAAATCAGATTTTGCTTTTGCAGAAGAGTTTGCTTCCCAAATGAATGCCGATTGTAGGTTATATTTGCAGCCGGAATGGGGAAAGCAGGATAAGATGTTACCATTGATTATTGAGTATGTAAAGAAGCGTCCAGAATGGCAGGTTTCCTTACAGACCCATAAGTATATGGATATACCATAAACAAAAAGAGCCACACCGATCGGTGTGGCTCTTTTTGTTTTTATTATTCTTTGGGCTTACTATCTTCCCAATCTATCTTTTCAATTTTTTTATAGGTGATCACTCTTCCATTTTCCAGTAGAGCCTCAATAGCTACATTGACTTCTTCCTTCTCAAATTGAATATCAATACTTTTTACTTCTTCTACCGCAGAGCCATAAAGCTCTCTGATCTCATCCTTTGTATTTTCTCCGATGTTCAAGTCATCGCCATCTTCATTGGTCATATGAATGTGGGTTCCATTAAGGGCAAGCGGGATATTCAGATCGCTAAAGTCAAAGGAAAGGTTTCCAAGTTCTCCCAGCTTTTCCAAGTCTTTTAGTGATTCTAAGCCTTCCAGTGAAGTGGCAATTTGGCTTAGGTTTTTTCCCAATGACTCTGATAGTTGCTGAGCAAGTATTTCCATACCTTCTTCCAAACCTTCAATTTTCACGTTGACATCTTTAGAAGAGTCTTTGTCCTGAGCTTGTACCACATGGGCAAACGATACTCCCATGAGTAGGAGCATTGCGATGATTTGTTTCATGAATTGTTTGTTCTGTTAATAATTTGACACATAGTAATTGTCAGCTTTCTGGATAAAACATCGTTTATACTGACAACATTATTGCAAATTACGAATATTTGTTAAGGTAGGTTACGTAATCTGTGGAATATTTATTCCTAATATTGAAGGATTTACAAAATAAGTGTTGTAAAGCCCGTTAAAAATAAGCCCATTTATAGGAAATAATTCCTTTTCCAGAACTTCTCATTTATAATTATTCCATAACTTTGTTAGGATTAATAGTAGAAAAAAATAATTATACATATTCATGGCTGTACAGAAACCTAGCATTCTTAGCGGTACCCGAGACTTTGGTCCGGAGCAGATGGTAAAGAGAAATTATATCTTTGATACAATTAAGGCTACTTTTAAAAAGTTTGGCTTCCAACAGTTGGAAACTCCATCGATGGAAAAGCTGTCTGTCCTGATGGGCAAGTACGGTGATGAAGGAGACCAGTTATTGTTCAAGGTGTTGAACTCAGGAGACTTCCTGAAGAAGTCAACGGTAGAAGATTACCATCAAGGTGCTAAGCATATGCTAAAGATGGTCGCTGAAAAAGGCTTACGTTATGACTTGACGGTACCTTTTGCTCGTTACGTTGTGATGAACAGAGGAACGTTATCTTTCCCTTTCAAACGTTTTCAGATACAGCCTGTATGGAGAGCTGATCGCCCTCAAAAAGGCCGTTATAGAGAGTTTTATCAGTGTGATGCCGATGTGGTAGGAACAGACTCTCTGATCTGTGAGGCGGAGATCATTGCCATGATCAATGAGGTACTGGGTAATCTGAAAATTGAAGATTATACCATCAAGGTGAATAACCGAAAGATCTTGACGGGTATTGCAGAGGCTGTCGGACAAGCAGGAAAAGAGTCTGACCTTTGTGTGGCGATTGATAAGTTGGATAAAATCGGCTTGGAAAAAGTACAGGAGGAGTTGGTGGAGCAGAGAGGTTTTTCTCCAGAGTCAGTACAAGCCCTTCAACCAATTTTTGATATTAATGGATCAACAGAAGAAAAGCTGGCTGCCCTAAAAGAAAAGCTAGCTAATTCGGAGATTGGTTTAAAAGGAGTAGAAGAGCTAGAAGAAGTATTCCGTTATGTGAAGCAATTTGGTATTGAAAACCACAATGCGGAATTGGATGTTACTTTAGCAAGAGGTCTTTCGTATTACACGGGTGCGATCTTCGAAGTGAAAGTCAATAATGTACGTATTGGCAGCATCAGTGGAGGTGGTCGTTATGATAACCTGACAGGGGTGTTTGGTGTAGACGGAATGTCTGGTGTAGGATTCTCTTTTGGAGTAGATCGTATTTATGATGTGCTGGATGAGTTGGACCTTTATCCTGAAAGTGCACAGGAAACGACGAAAGTAATGTTTATAAATTTCGATGAGGAGTGCCAAACTTACTGTTTACCACTATTGAAGAGATTGAGAGATGCAGGTATTAGTGCTGAGATTTATCCTCAATCTGCTAAGATGAAAAAGCAGATGACTTATGCCAACAATAAGAATATCCCTTTTGTAGTTTTGGCTGGAAGTAACGAGATCGCAGAGGGTAAGGTTACGCTGAAGAATATGGTGACCGGAGAACAGATGTTACTATCCACAGAAGACTTGGTAAAATCCCTAGCTGTCAATTAACAAATGCAAGAATTATGTTAAAAAGGATTCTTTTTTGTTAATGTTAATATTAGAATATTATTAAATTTACTTAAGGAGTGTTTCTGCTGCTTATAGAAGTGGCAGGGACATTCTGAGTAATTCAATCAGTTGAAAATGATTCATGCATGTTGCGTTGCACTCATTCATGAATATAATTGTCGTAAATCCATATAACTAACCTTTAAGCTATCAGCATGAGTGACACGGTAAAAATTTTACTTGTTGAAGACGATAAAATTGTCGCTTCAATTGTAAAGAAGTATTTAGATCTAAGAGGCTATCTTGTACATCACGCAGGGGATGGAGTGAGTGGCTTGAAAGAATTTGAGAAGTATAAGTTTGATTTGCTTATCCTGGATGTGATGATGCCTCACAAAGATGGATATAATTTGGCAGAGGAGATCAGGCAACGTGACCAGTATGTACCGATCCTGTTTATGTCTTCCAATAATATGCCTAAGGATAAAATCAAGGCTTTTCAGACAGGGGCAGACGATTATATCGCTAAACCTGTAGACATGGAAGAGTTGGAGTTGCGTATCAAGGTCATTCTGAAAAGACAGAATAGTGAGCCTAAAGTGGATTTTGATCGTGAGGAAGACCCTCAGGAAATTCACATAGGACAGTATACCCTGGACTTCCCTTATCAGAAATTGAGCAGAGGAGACGATACCAGAAAGTTGACGACTCGTGAGGCTGAGTTGCTTCGTTTCCTTTATAGAAAGCGTAACGGCTTGATCAAACGTGAGTATATCTTGCAAGAGGTATGGGGAGATGATGACTACTACAAAGGACGTAGTTTGGATGTGTTTATGTCCCGCCTAAGAAAGTATTTGAAGGATGACCCTTCTATTGAGATCTTGAATGTACACGGTATTGGTTTCAAGTTCTTGGTAGCAGAGCCTTCCAAGTAGTTTATCACCTACTTCAGGAACGTATTATTGAACGGTTTGGAAGCTTATTGTGCTTCCAAACCGTTTTTGTATATAGTAAAATGTTGAATCGTTGATTTTTTGAATTGAGCTTCGCTTCATTCAAAAAATCAACGATTCAACAACTATGGACTTAAATTATTGATACAATGGATCTGAATCATTTAAAGCGATTAGTCAGGGAAGGAGAGGGAGAGCATATAGAGTTTAAGAAGAAAATTACGGATCCGTTGAAAGTAGCTAAGGAAGTGGTGGCTTTTGCCAATGGGACAGGCGGTTTCTTGATTATGGGAGTGACGGATGATGGTATTATCTCAGGGATGAAAGACCCGGAAGGAGAACTGTACCTGATGGAAGAAGTATTAGGCTTGCGTTGTAAGCCCAAGGTAGCATATCATATACATCGTATTCCCCTTAACCATAAACAAAAAGTCATTGTCCTGGAAGTGGAAGAACATCAACGAAAGCCCGTTTTCTTAATCTATAACCTTAAAAGCAAAAGGGGAAAAGCCTATATCCGGGTTGCTGATAAAAGTGTACAAATGAGTAAGGTGGTTCGTATGATTCTTAAGGAGCAAGGAAGGGATCGTATACAAGGCTTTAGTTATGGAGCATATGAAAGTGCACTCTTGCAATATGTCAATGAACATGGGCAAGCGACCCTTATGGATTTTATAAAATCGGTAGGCTGTTCAGAGGAGGATGCCATAGAGGTATTTGTACGCTTAACGGTCTCTAATGTATTGGATGTAAGACCGAATGAGGTTCAAGATACTTTTATACTGAAGGAGTCTGAAGAGGAAGGGTTATAGTGCAATAGTTTATTGGGATAATTATGTTGATAACTTTGTGAATATCTTGATTTTGCATGTTAGTAATTTGTTTTTCTATGGTAGAAGTAATGCTGTTATTTCTTTTTTACCTATTTACTAACATTTGTAAATGCCCTTTTTTAGTACTGTAAAGCTATATTTCAAAAAGTTATCAACATTTTATCCACAATGTTGATAACTTTGTGTGGAACGCCGTGAAACATGTGAATAACTTTTTGGGAGCCTGTGAATAAGTGATCTTGATAGCGTGATAAAGCAGGTGTAATATTTACAGGTTAAAAAGGGCGTTTCAGGAAAATAATTGTTCTTAGACAGGATTTTAAGGGATATTTTTAATACTTTAGCGTCCAAATACGGTTGGACCTCTAGGAAGTATTTCTTGAGAGGAAAGGCCAATAATTTTTTTGATCAAAAAAATTAAGAGAAAAATGGGCGTATTAGGTATTGCGGCAATTGCCTTTATGGTTCCTCCAATGGTTCTTTCTATTGCATTCGGTGTAGTAAACTACATGAAAGCAAAAAAAGAATTGGGAATGTAATCCCGAGGAATGCCAAAGAAACAAAGAAAGGTCACCAATTGGTGACCTTTTTTATGTCTTAGTATTTGGGACGAATATTGATCTTTGAATAAATAACAGTCATACTACCAAATGACTTTGTTGAGTGACACTGCGTGTCGTTGAGTAGAGCTTCGCTCCGTTGAGTAGCCCTTCGGGCTGTTGAGAAAGAGCAGTACTGCAAAATCTCAACATGCGAAGCATACTCAACCAGCGGCGCTAGCCGCCTCAACGGCACGTAGTGCCCCACTCAACAAAACCATTTAGTAGTATGACAGTTATTTATTTACACTACTCTTTCACCAGCACCCAAGCACTTCTACCAGGCATCGTAATATTTCCTCCTTCAATATACCCTAACCCCTCAGGAGAAGCTTCTTTTCCATTCACCAGTACTTTCCATTTCCCTTTCAGGATATTGAAGTTATAAGGAGCTTTATTAGCATTATAGAGTACCATGATTTTTTCGGCAGCATCCCCATTGGCATGACCATCGATCACAAATCCAGCAACCAAATTATTCTTGAACTCCAGAAACTTCAAGTGCTTCTGAATCATTTTTTGGGATGGCATATGCAATGCCGGATGCGCTTTTCGGATGGCGATAAGTCCTTTATAGTAATCGACCACTTCCTTATACCTTTTCTTACGAGTCCAGTCAATTTGATTGATATTGTCCGGTAAGTTATAAGAGTTATGCTCCCCGTTTTTGGTACGCAACATTTCTACACCCGCATGAAGGAAAGGAACACCTTGAGAAGTTAGAACAATCGTATTGGCCAACTGATGCATTTTAATAATCTCTGCTTCTGACTCATTCGGGCAAGATGCCTTGAGTTTATCATATAAGGTGTGATTGTCATGGCAAGACACATAGTTGATACACTGTGAAGGGGAAGAAGCCCAGGCAGTATCCGAATAATTCACCAGCTCGTAGTTAATCTGGGGGTGATTGGTAGCTCCTACCACACCAAATTTGATGGACTCGCTTAGTCCCTCTTTTCCTGAGACAAAGCCCGTTTCTTTTTCCTCGGCATAGTGTCCCTTGATAGCATCCCGAATATCATCAGAAAATGCTGCTACGCCTCGCATTTGATAGGTATGTGCTTTAAGGGCACGCTCTTCTACGGGTAAAGGGCTATCACCAGCTGTCCATCCTTCTCCATATAGGAAAATGCTTGGGTCCATGGCTTTCAACTCATCGCTGATCGCATTCATAGTAGTTATATCATGAATACCCATTAGGTCAAAGCGGAAGCCATCCACATGATATTCTTTAGCCCAGTATTTCAAGGACTCGATCATGTACTTACGCATCATAGGCTGTTCGGAAGCGGTCTCATTTCCACAAGCTGAGGCATCGGAATAACTTCCATCTGCTTTTTGTCTATAGTAATAGTCCGGAACTTCCTGGTTGAACCAGGCATTTTCTTGGGCGAAAGTATGGTTGTAAACGACATCCATAATGACACGAATTCCCTTGTCATGAAAAGCCTTGACCATTTGCTTGAATTCCTTGATACGCACAGCGCCGTCATATGGATCTGTGGCATAAGAGCCTTCCGGTACATTATAGTTTTGAGGGTCATACCCCCAGTTGTATTGTGCACTATCCAGCTTGGTTTCGTCTACCGTGTGATAGTCAAAGGCAGGGAGAATGTGTGCATGGGTCACGCCCATTTCTTCTATATGGTCAATGCCCGTAGAAAGGCCATCTTTAGAGGTAGTTCCACTTTCTGCTAGTCCAAGGTATTTGCCGGGATAAGCACTGCCAGAGGTAGGAGAGATGCTCATATCTCGGATCTGTAGCTCGTATAGAATAATATCGCTGCTACTTTTAAGGGGTGGTCGTTTATCCTGAGCCCATCCTTCCGGATTGGTAGCCTTCATATCCACAATCATTCCTCTCATACCATTGGCTCCTGTAGCCTTGGCATAAATACCAGGCGTTTCTTTTAGTGTTTCTCCTTGCTTTGTGGTGACTTGGAACGTGTAGTATTTACCTAAGAGATCTTCGTTTACACTAAGCTTCCATGCGCCATTCATAATGGATTTCATATCGAAAGACTGTAAGGGTTTTCCTTCCAGACCTTTTTCGTAAAGGTGTACGACAACCTTTTCTGCGACAGGAGACCATAACTTAAAAGTTGTTTTCTGGGGGGTGTATTGTACACCTAGGTCATTTCCCTCATAAACAGGGAAAGATATAGGTTGGTCGCTCTCTTGTTTTTTGCAGGAAATAAACAAAAATAGCAAGAGCATCATTTGAATGTAACGTCTTTTGTGCATGATGATTTAAGAATAGCTGCAGGGCATATACTGCAGCATAGTGGTAAAAAGAATTGATGATTTGTAGACGAAGTTAATAGGAAGGCAGGGAATTTTAGAGGAGCAATATTATTTTTTATAAAAAAACTTATACGTGAGGAATAGCTCAACATATAGCTTAGGTTTCCTGATATCCTCATTCATGGTTTGTCCAAGGTAGCCAGTGTCACCCATTTCGGGATTGTTTTTTAGCTTTTCTTCCTCTTCAGGATTTGGGAAAATAAAACTGTTAGTCAGATCAAAGTCAAAAGGATCATCTCTTAGAAAAGATACAGTACTGGTATTGGGTAGGGTAATAGGATTGATCAAATCAGGACTGACTACTTGAAGCCCAAAGGAGAAATCTCGGTTAATGTTCCATTCAATACCAATACTCAAGCCAGCACTTATATTGTTAGCGGTTTGTTTATAGGGAATAGTTACTGCGCTATCTGCAAATACCAACCCGAGAGGGTCTTCATAGGAAACATTGTACCCTAATTGGGCGTTATTCATACTCTCATAATACTGGGGAGTGTCAAAAATATCTGCTTTTTCAAAAGAAGTGATCCTGCTATTTCTGTATTGATAATTTATGCTGATCATCAAAAATGGATTGAATTTCTTGAAAGGTCGGATATTTATTTCACTAACAATACCAAAGCTATTGAGTATATAGACGATGTTTTTTTCAGTATTCGTTTGAATGATAAAGTCGATGATATCGTCATTGGTATCACTTAAAAATCCTGTAAAAGTGCCGCCAGAGTATTGATCTCTGAATTGCCCATTGATATATTGAATACCAATGCCGAAAGAAGGGGAAAGATTGTAGTTAAGTTGAAGGTGATGTCCTAGGCGTACACCTTTTTCCAGACTGGGAAATATAGATAAGGGAAGGCTGTAATTTAAATGAAGGTTCTTTAAGTCTTGAGCTATAGTCAATACAGGAAATAGATTCAATAATACAAAGAGTATTGCGTAGATAGGCCGTTTGGGTATAGCTGTCATAGATATAATTCATAGTGAAGGATTTGAGTAAGTTAGAACTTCTTAAACCACATCTTATAGGTGAGGGTCACACTCACATATAGCTTTCTTTTGAGTTCTTCGTCTCCCATAATTTGTCCAAAATATCCCACCTCATTGGTACCTGGATTGTTACTCAGGTTTTCTTCTTCTTCAGGATTGGGGAATTCTACAAAGTCAACGAGTTCTTGAATAGAAGGGGCATATTCGATAAATGCAACTGTTCGAGTGTTGAGTAAAGGAACACTATTGATGAGGTCTGGTGCGATGATTTGCAAACCGAGAGCAAAGTTCCGGTCAAAGTTATACTGGACACCAAGTCCAAAACCCCCGCTAAGCCCACCATAGCTTTTCTTATAGGGGATCTCAATGGCATTGGAAGCATCACTGATTTCTTCTCCTATATCATCAACTATGAGAATATATCCTTTTTCAGCATTTCTCATGCTGCGGTCAAACTCCGGAGTGTCCAGAATGTTAGCAACCGTAAAAGCCCTGATCTTGGTAATTCTTGTATTGTAATTGATGCTAAACAGAAAAAAAGGGTTGATTTTTTTAAAAGGGCGAATATTTATTTTGTTAACTATCCCAAAAGTATTGATATTATATTGAATATTTTTCTCGGGATCTTCTCTAGAGATAATATTAATAAGGTTGCCTTCATTATCGGAAAGTGCTCCTACAATAGCACCTCCTGAATAGGCATCCCGATAACTTCCCCGGAGAAACTGGAAGCCTACACTAATCGTTGGATTAAAGTTATAGAGTATTGAGGCATCAATACCGAAGCGTATGGTACTTCCTAAAGTAGGATATACGATCAAAGGAGTTCCAAAGCCTATATGAAAGTTTTTAAGGTCATGTTGTGTGATACCCATAAAGGGAAGAAATAAGAAACCCATAAAGATAGAACAATGACGAATGGAAGTGGGAAGTAGGGAAAGCATAGGTTATTGTTAAAAGGTAAAAGGTAAAAGGTAAAAGGTAAAAGGTAAAAGGTAGGGGCGACCCCACGTGGTTGCCCTTCATCTAAAAGGATGCAAATAAGTTCACATGGCCTTTAAATAATATAAAGAAGTGTTTTCGATGAAGCATGTTACTGATTACTTATAACCAATAAATAGTATAGTAATAAGATAGCCTTAATCTTAATGGTTTGAAACCTTTTACCCTTTACTTATTACCTGTTATCTTTTTAAAATTTATTAATCTAAAAACTAATCAAAAAATGCTGGAGTATAAAAAAGATTATATCGAAAGAATGACGGAAGAAATGGTATACTTTCTTGGAAAACTGATGGGAATGGTCAATGCCGGAAATAATGAAGAGGCATTGAGTTATATGCAGCAACGTTCCAATGATGTTTATCCAATTGATTATACCGCTTTGAATGGTATGAGTACAGATGGTATTCTTACGCTGATCAAGGAAAATAACTTCAATAAGAAAGTGGTGGAGATGATTGCAGATTTACAACTGCTGGAAGCACAATTGATGGAGAAAAGTACTGGAAATGTACAGCGCAAGCCATTAGAGCGAGCAAGGGGGTTGTTTATGTATCTGGAAGTAGCTTCAGGGGAATACTCTTTTGAGCGTCAGTTCAAGATAGAGGAGATTAACCTGAAGTTGTTGTAGAGGTATATCGCTGAGGTATTTTCATTCTTTCGGTTTATATAATCTGTATATTGCGGGTATTATTCCAACAAAACAATAAACACTATCGCATGAATCTGGAGAATATATCCTACCAAGTGAAAACGTTGGCCCATCAGGTTGCTGATTTTATTATGAAGGAATTTCATGGGTTTGATCGAGTGCATGTGGAGTACAAGGATACCAATGATATGGTTTCCTATGTGGATAAGCAGGCCGAAAAAATGCTCGTGGCTAAACTAAGGGAAATCGTTCCGGAGGCAGGCTTCATTGCAGAAGAGGGAACCGGTACTGAAAATAAAGGAGGATTGAACTGGGTGGTAGACCCATTGGATGGTACGACTAATTTCATACATGGGGTGCCTAATTTCTCCATTAGTATTGCCCTGATGGAAGATCAGGAAGTGATCTTTGGTTTGGTATTCGGAATGAATCTCAAGGAATGTTTTCATGCTTATCGTGGGGGAGGGGCTTACTTAAATGATCAGCCTATGGTGGTGTCTCCACAGAAAGTGTTGAAGAAAGGACTGGTGGCTACAGGATTTCCTTACGTGGACTTTGAGCGAATGGATGAGTATATGAAAATCCTAATGCATATGATGGAAAACTGTCATGGGTTAAGGAGAATGGGATCAGCAGCTATTGACCTGGCCTATGTGGCAGCAGGACGCTTTGAGGGATTCTTTGAGTATAACCTTAAGCCTTGGGATGTAGCGGCAGGTGTTATTTTGATCAAAGAGGCTGGAGGAATCGTTTCTGACTTTCAGGGAGGAAGTAATAGTGTTTTTGGACGGGAAATACTGGCAGCAGCTCCGGGAGTACATCAGGATATGTTAGCCGTTGTACAGAAGCATTGGTAGTTTTTGTTTATCGGTTAAAGAAGGTTTACGGGCGCCATGCAATGGTTATTGCTTATCGCTTGAAAAGAATGTTTGCGGGCGCCATGCAATGGTTATTGTTTATCGCTTATCGTTTAAAAAAAGGTTGAAAAAGTTTATCGGTTATTGCTTATCGCTTAGGAGTAAAATAACTTTCTTAACCGATAACCGATAACCGATAACCGATAACCGATAACCGATAACCGATAACCGATAACCGATAACCGATAACCGATAACCGATAACCGATAACCGATAACCGATAACCGATAACCGATAACCACATTTCAATTTATCTAATAAAATATCACATTGGTATTATATATTTATAATATTATGTGATATTTTTTGTGATTTTACAAAATACAATCCTGTATATTTGTAGTATTCCTTTAAAAAATAGTATAGTGAGTTAGGATTTTTTGAAGAAAAAACTACCTTATCGAACTATATTAGTTGGGAATAATATCAAAGGGTGATATTTTGAAACAACATATTGAATAATACATCAAAAGCGGAAGAACATGGAAGAACTGGCGCTGGACATTAAAATTGAGAAGACAAGCAAGTCTAACTTGGATCAGGTAGACTTTGATAACATCCCTTTCGGGAAGATTTTTTCCGACCATATGTTTTTGGCGGACTACAAAGATGGTAAATGGCAAGATTTGAGAATTGTCCCTTATGGAGAGTTTTCAATGAACCCAGCTTTATCTGCGATCCACTATGGACAGTCGATCTTTGAAGGGCTAAAAGCATTTAGAAACAGACAAAACCAGGAAGAGGTATTGATTTTCCGTCCACAGGACAATGCAGCCCGTTTAAATGCTTCGGCTAAAAGAATGTGTATGCCTGAGTTACCGGAAAATATCTTTATGGAAGGCTTGCATAAGCTGATCGAACTGGACAAAGGATGGGTTCCAAATACAGAGGGGAGTTCTTTGTATATCCGTCCGTTTATGTTTGCTGCAGATGCTTTCTTGGGCTTGAAGCCATCAGATACCTACACCTTTGCAATTATCACTAGCCCGGTAGGAATTTACTATTCTAACCCGGTAAAAGTGAAAATTGAGAAAGAATATTCTCGTACATGTCATGGGGGTACAGGGTATGCAAAGGTAGCAGGAAACTATGCAGCTTCTATGTATCCAGCGAAACTAGCGCAAGCAGAAGGATACGATCAGTTGCTATGGACAGATGCGGCAGAGCACAAATATATTGAGGAGTCTGGTACGATGAACGTAATGTTCCAGATCAATGATACGATCGTGACGGCACCTACCATGCCAGAAGAAGATACGATCTTGAGAAGTATTACACGTCTAAGTGTATTGGAGTTGCTAAGTGACTGGGGGGTGAAAGTAGAGGAGCGTAAGATTCCTGTACAAGAGATTGTGGATGCAACCAAAGATGGTTCTTTGAAAGAAGCTTTCGGTACAGGAACAGCGGTAACGATTGCCCCAATTAGCCATATCGGTAACGATGGTGAGCTACTGGAGATCGCTGAGGTAGAAGGGGAAAAGCTTTCTACTAAGATCAAGCAGCATTTGCAAGGAATGCAGATGGGGGAGGTAGAAGACAATAAAGGTTGGATCTACCGTATCTAAGTTTAGTTGTTGAATCGTTGAATTTCTCCTTCGGAGAGTTGAATCGTTGATTCGAGTTGAACTGTTAACTGAATTCAATAAACAATTCAACTCGAATCAACGAGCGAAGCTCAATTCAACTCTCCGAAGGAGAAATTCAACGATTCAACAATTTAATTGAGGCTCCCTTTTAATAAGGCTTGAGGATTGAGCTTCATTCTTCTTAAGCTATCAATATGCCCATAGTTATTTTTATAAGAGGAATGTGTTTCACTGATGACCTCAAAGCCAATCTTAGCATATAATGCCTCAGCAACCGAATTGGTGGTTGCAACATCCAGCATGATAGGGTGCGAGAGGTTGCTTTGCTCAAATAAGTAATACATCAACTGCTTCCCAATTCCCTTTTTCTGATAGTCAGGAGCAATACCCACATTGGCAATAATTTGCTCATTTTTTTCTGGTGCAGGACATATCTCAGAGGCCTGTTGCAACTTTTTTGTAATATTAATGCCTTTGATTACACCATAATGGAGAAAGACATGCCACAACGTAGAGAGTGTATTTGAGGTAATATGGTTACTTTTCAGGATACATCCCCCTCCAACGACTTTTCCATCATACTCTGCCACATAGTGATGTTTATAGCTGAAGATACCATGGTGGCGAGGAAAAGACATTTTTAAGAACTCCATAGGGCAATTCTCTTTTGTCTTAAAAGTATAGTCGTAGGCATCAGGACCTGCTGAATACATTAGAGGGATAATGGTTTCGACATCTTCTGGTGTTGCCGCTCTGAACTTGAGGTTTTTCATAGTTGGGTGGTTAAGAATACGATTATGGTATTTTATATAGTATTTAGCTCCAAATGAGGAAAGGTTGAATGGATATCAATTCAACTAAACATTATGAACGAGTGAAGCGCAATTAAACAACATGAACACAAGGTCCATTTACTATATAAAGGTCGAGAAGGTGACTTGAAAGGGTACGCAAGGAGAAGAGAAGTTCCACACCAAAAGAAACTTTTCGAATGGAAAAAATTAGATTATTTTTATATAAAAGCTTGAAAAAATATTGTTTGATTCAATAATTTTATATACTATTGTAGCCTATTCCAGCATACGGAATAGCGGTTTACCCAAAAGGGGTCGACTGGATTTGACAGGTTGAGTAGTTGCATACATAAGCATGCAGGGTGGTGTTCGTACATCCTTAATCAATGCGTTCAAACTATATTTGGCGAGTCTAACTACGCTATGGCTGCCTAATCTCCCTTTCTAGGTTGAGATTAATGGGCTTAAATGGTTGAGTAGCTTTATACAGCACTCCCTGGCTACATCCCGCTGCGCTCTGTTCTATCAGCGCGGATCCCGGGGTGTCGACCCGATAGAACTAGCTTGAGGCGATACTACTAGCTGATAGCGAAACTCCTAGTAGATAAGGGGATTGGTTGGTTGTTGCCTACCTGCCATCTCACGAAAATTTAAAGCGTAACTAAGCATGTAGAAAGTATGACGGTTGCCTTCTCTGGACGAGGGTTCGAATCCCTCCGACTCCACAATAAACCCTCCTTACGGTATCGTAGGGAGGGTTTTTCCATTATTATCCTTTCTTTTTATCCTTATTTTTTCCGGGAACAGTATCCGCATGATAAGCTCCTCTTTCTCCCATAGGTTTATCTTCCCCAACAGTAGTATCCGTATAGGTCTGATGCTCCATTTCTGAATTGATTTCGGCTCCCAGTAAAATAATATAGGCGGTAAGATAGAGCCATAGCATTAAGATGATGATGGCTGCGAAACTTCCATAGGTACTGTCATAGCTTCCGAAGTTGTCGACATACCAGGAGAAAAGTACAGCTCCTCCAATCCATAGTATCGTAGCGATGATGGAGCCCAAGCTAACCAAAAAGGTTCGTCTCTATTTTTATTGAAGGATCAGTTCTGAATATTTAGATAAACAGTTAGCTTAATGGTTGTATTGATAACCCATTTGACCTGATATGTATTTATTTATTTGGAGAAAAGCCGTATTGCTAGGTGTCGTTATGATGTGTTACTCCTTAAAAGGAATGGCGCAACAACATACCAAAGATACCACTGACTACACTCAAAAACCTGTCTTCGATGACCGAAAGGAAAGAAGCAAAGCCAAGTTTCGCTTTATCCCGATGCCTTCCTATAGTCCGACTACTGAGCTAGGGCTTACCCTTATAGAAATGATTGCATTTTACCCTAATAAGGAGGATTTGGTATCTCCTCCCAGTACGTTGACGTTTGGGGCATTTGGAAGTACCAATACCAGTTGGTCCTTGTTTGCTTCTCCTCGCTTATTTCTGAAGGAAGACAAGTGGAGGGTGACCAGTTTTCTGGCGTATGCCAATATTCGTCAAGAACTGGACTTTGGAGAAATACGGGATGTAGATGTGAGACGGAAGATCGTATTGGCTAGTGTAGACGTGAAGCGAAGAGTATTTGAGCGACTATTTGTGGGAGGAGGATATCAATTTACGGGCATCAAGTATGATGGGGTAGATGAAGAGGATGAGCAAAGCCTAATATTGGTAGGTTTTAGTGATCAGGTGCGTAACCACGCAGTAAAGGGTGCATTAACCTGGGATAATCGAGACAATATCTTTTATCCTTATAAGGGAATGTATATAGAGTATCAGGCGAACTATATTATTCCGGAAGGGGGTAGTGGAGATTTTGTGGAAAATAAGATCATTTACAAGCAGTTTGCGACCCTTTTTCAAGATACAGACCATGTATTGGGTTGGAACGTTCATGCTCGTTTTTTAGGAGATAATGCCGAAAATGAAAACTATTCTTTCTATGGAAGAAGTGGGGCACAATCCCAAAGAGGGTATGAGGTAGGAACTTATATTGATCGTAATCTTTTATCTACAGAAATAGAGTATCGTCGACAAACTCCTTTACTGAAACGAAAACTGGGCTTTGTGGCCTTCACAGGATTAGGAAAAGTATTTGGAGACTACAACTCCTTTGGAGATGCGGAGTGGTTGCCGGTAGGAGGAGTGGGGGTGCGTTATCGTATCTTGCCTTATGAGCGTATGAATGTGCGGACAGACTTTGCCGTAGGGAAGGATGGGTTTACTTGGTACTTTGGAGTGAGAGAAGCGTTTTAATAATTTTCAATAATTAATGTATTCTAGAACGAGTTCAGCAGCCTTTTGGGTGATTCATTTTAATTAAAAATTGAAAATTGATCATTAAAAATTAATCTACTCTAGAAGCAGTTCAGTAAGTTTTTTTACTCATAGACAATTCATCGTGATAAACTCAACTGATTGTCAATAAAATAATAAGTATATGAAAGCTTGGGTATTAAAGGAGAAATCAACACCAGAATTGATGTTGTTGGAAGAAGTGGATAAACCAACGGCAGGGCCTAATGAAGTATTGGTAGAGATGAAAGCCACCTCTTTGAATCCTGTGGATTACAAGATTACACAAGGGGCTTTTGATATGTCAGTTCCTAAAATCGTTGGCATCGATTTGTCGGGTATAGTAGTCGAGGTGGGCGCTGAGGTAACGCATCTTTCTGTAGGGGATAAGGTATTCGGAATCGTTGATATTTTTAATAATGGAGTGTTTTCAGAATACGTAGCGACGAACGCTGATGTGTTGAGCAAGATACCAGAGGGCCTTTCTTTTGAACAAGCGGCGACGATCCCTTGTGCAGGGATTACAGCTTGGCAAGCAGTCATGGAAAAGATTAATCTTCAAAAAGGACAAAGTATATTGATCTCTGCCGGAGGAGGCGCTGTGGGAGGGTTTGCGATTCAGCTCGCCAAGGAAAAAGGAGCCACTGTATTCACTACCGCTAGCAAAGATTTTGAAAGAATTAAGGCGTTAGGGGCAGATTATGTGATCGATTATAAAAATAAAGATATCGTAGAAGAAGTCAATCGTATAACAGAAGGCGCAGGAGTAAGCCATATCGTGGACATGATCTCTGGTAAAAATGCCGCGGCGCTATCTCCTTTATTGCGGTATAACGGTAGTTTGGTGTGTATTACTGGTACTCCTGGCGAAAATCCATTTACGCCATTTACAAAGGCTCCAGCTATTGTAGAAGTCGCCTTGGGTGCCGTATTTGTTGGAGGAGATACGCAGAGTTTAAGAGATGTAGCCCAAGCAGGAGAGGAGCTGGCACAACGCATGGCTAATGGGAAATTAGCCGATAATATCTCCGAGCGATTGACATTTGCGGAGATTCCGGATGGCTTACGTAAAGTAGCCGAAGGACATGTGTCGGGAAAGATTGTCGTTAACTATTAATCCCCGGTAAGAGATGCTATATAATGCTTATCAGTCAATTAAGGTTGAGTAAATAACTGTCCTACTACCCAATAGCTTTGTTGAACCGTTGAAATTCGAGACGCCATGTAATGGGTTCAACAAAGCGGGGTGGTAGTATGATAGCAAATCATTACATGCTAGCCTTCCCATATAATTTCAATTGCGTGAAATAATTCAAAACGATATACCCTCCCATGGAGCAACATATACCAATAAGAATATATTGAGCGGATGGTAGCCATAAACTTGCCCCTACAATCACAAAAGTGATTAGCGTGTTTTGTATAATCGGTTGACGGTACTCCATGACATTGAAGAAGTAAGCCGTTTGCTTGCCCAAATAGAATAAGACTATTCCTGCTAATGCCATAATACGAAACTCTATTAATACTAGATCATCTAAAATAGCATGACGAATCGCATTAGCGAGTATGGCAAAGGCCATATAAGTCATGAGCTGAGAGTAAAGAATCGCAAATCCATTGGCATCTAACTTGCTTTCCAGTAGAAAAGGAAAAGAATCAAAGTAGATCCACCAAATCATACAGAGTAGTAGAAAGCCTACGATAGCCGTAACAATCGTTTGTGTCTCCCAATCCACTCCCTCAATCCCTTGAGATAAGGAGATAATCGATTCTCCCAATAAAATAATTGCCAAAAGTCCCACACGTTCTACCAAGTGGTCTTTGTCAATAGGGAAGTGTTTTGTGTTTCTGAAGAATAGAAAAGGAGACAGGATATCAAACGCAAGCCCTATGTAGAAGATATAACTGGCATAAGGGAGAGGAAACAGTACAGCACTCAGACATATCAATGCCCCAATAGAGAAGATGAACCCTCTTTTTTTACTATAGTCGGCATTATCAGGGTAATCCTTGGAAGCTAAAAAATAGAAACCTGCAATAAATAGTCGGGCAATACTATATACGGCGATAAAAAGTTGATAGTTTTTCCCTATATCCTCATTAATCAATACCGATAGGATAATTAATAAAAACATCAAAAGGAGGGTGGCCAAGCGATGGGGGCGTTCGTCAGCATCAAATCGGTTGGAAAAAACAGTATGTCCTACCCAAATCCACCATAACGGAATAAAAACAATGATAAAGCGAACCCAACTTCCTTCTTCTAAATGTCCATGGTGGGTATGAGACAGTAAGTGGGTGGTCTTTCCTAGTGCGACCACGAAGATAAGATCGAAGAAGAGTTCTAGCCATGTGGCTTTTCTTTCTTCATTCAGGTATAGCCGTATTTTTTTAGAAGTAGACATCCTCTTTCAGTTTTGGGTAGTAATCATGTCTTATAAAAGTACAAGACTTGTAGCAGAAAAAGGATGACTTAAAAGGAAGGGAGAAGTGATGAATTATGAGTGATGAGTTTTAACCTTTTTCTAAGGTAAACTCATCACTTATAACTCATCACTTATAACTCATAACTCATCACTCAAAACGGCCAGCGTTCGATTAGCATAATTAGTGCCGCACTTCCTGTTGCTCCAGTCAAAAGCATATTCCAGTCTCTGGTTTTCATGCGAAGCATACCAATCATAATCACATTGATAATGATTAAGCCAAGAACGATCAGGAGTTGTCCAATCTCTAAGCCGATATTGAAGGATAGAAGTGGAATAAGGATATCACTTTCCAAGGCCAGTTGACTTGAAAATGCAATACCGTGAATCAAACCAAAGAAAAGGGCTGTGAAGTAGCGAAGTTGCTTACTTAAAGAAAATTCTTTTTTACTGAAAGGGGTCTGTCTACGCTCTTTGTGTAGGTAGTTACCAATACAGGTAGCCATAATAGTGGCAGGAATCAGGAACTCAATAATTTCTGATGAAATGGAGAATATTTTTAAGGTGACTAATGCCAAAGTGATGGAGTGTCCCACAGTGAAGGCGGTTACCAGATAGAAGATCTTCTTCAGGTCAGAGAAAGAATAGATGGCAATCAATGCCATTACGAAAAGAACGTGGTCTACGCCATCTGCCTGAGTGATGTGCTCGAATCCTACGAAGAGATACTGGTTGAACTTTGACATAAGGATGTTGTTTGCAAGTAATAGATGAAAAATAAACCTTGAGTATGTCGCAAGGTTATTGCATTTGTTTGTCTGTTAACGGATAGAAAAAGCTTAGTATTTTTTCAGTTCGCAAGAATATTGGAATTCTTTAAAAAGTCAAACCCGAATAAGGGAATTATTTTTTCTTGATGATATAGACATCCTCACCAGCTTTTCGAAGAAGATGTTTCTCACGAGCAAACTTTTCTAATTGGATAGGGTCTGTTTGCAGGCTTTCCATATCTTTTTCCAGTTGATCAATCTCCTTTTGGTAAAAAGCCTTTTTCTCATTGAGTTCAATTTTTCGCTGTTTTAAGCGATGTATGGTGAGTTGGTCGTGTGTATCGAAGAACAACATCCATACCGAAAAAACCAATAAGGTAATCACATAGATGTTTTTAAATGAGGATGGAACCTTTTGGTACAGGTTTTTCAGAAAAGTTTTCATAAAAGTGCTTTTTATCGGAATTCCCACCGTAGGCCATCACCTGGAGTACAATGTCGTCAACTTAAGCCGAAAATGAAAAGGTAGAAACTGGTCGTAGGCTCCAGCCTACGACCTGCAGCGGGCTTGCACTATTCTTTCTACATGTTATTTCCTTAAGTTGATGGCATTACGCCTCAGTTGAGGGCCTACCATGGGAATATATAATCATCAATTATAGTCCGGCACCTACGGTAGGAGCTAGTTTATCTCCAGTAGGTTTCTGGTAGGTATTGTTCGATTGATCAATATCTGCCATTCTACCAGAAGGATCGATAACCACCTGCTCAACCTGCTTGCCGTTTGTCACTTCCAACGTGTAAGTAGGGTGTGTCCATGGCCAGTCATTTAATACCGTACGTTTCTGACTGTTTTCTGCAGCTTTTTCACCTCTCATAATGCTAAGAGGAATATAGAATAGCTCTTTAGAACCATCAGTATATGTGACTTGAAGGTCGAGAGGCATAGGCATTTTACCTACTTTGTTCAAGACAATATACTCTTTATTGCCTGTAGAAAATACATCCTTGATACCATAGTCGACTTGTTTGGTGGTATACACGAAGTATTGGTTATACCAATCTAGTTCTAGACCAGACTCCTTTTCCATAATACGGATAAAGTCATTTGGATTAGGATGCTTGAACTTCCAAGTATGGTAGTAACGCTTCATACCTCTATCAAAAGCTTCCTGTCCAACCACATAGCTTAACTGATGAAGGTATACAGCACCTTTGCTATAAGCGTTGATACCATAAGCACGGTTGCTGTTATAATGATCGGCATGTGTGCTTAGAGGTTCCTCATCACCACTATTGGCCATGTAGAAGTAGCCTCTATAAGAACGGCCGTGTGTATCTTCTCCCATGCCCAATACATCTTTATCGATTTCGTTGCCATAGTAAGAATTGAAGCCCTCATCCATCCACTCGTGTAAGCTCTCGTTCGTTGCCAGAATAAACTGGAACCAGCTATGGATCAACTCGTGTGTCGCAACACCTACAAGGCTTTCCAGTTTTCTTTGTCCAGTGATAAGGGTAAGCATACCATACTCCATACCACCGTCACCACCTTGTACAAAGTTGTATACCTTATAAGGGTAAGCACCAATTTGCGTGTTTAGGTAATCAAATACCTTGTCCATATACTCTGGAAGCTGATTCCATTCTTTGTCATACCCTTGTCCCTTGATCCAGAAGAAGTGCATTTCTGGTCCATTGGATGCTTGTACGATCTTATGAATGTAGTTCTTGTCAGCAGCCCAAGTGAAATCGTGTACGTTAGGCGCTTTGAAGTGCCATGTTAGCTTTCCGTCTTTTGGTTTTCCTTTTTCGATGCCCTCATAGCCGTGTCCTACCTCTTTGGCATTTTGTAGATATCCAGTAGAGGCTACAACATAATCTTTGTCGATGGAGATTTTTACATCAAAATCACCCCATACACCATGAAACTCTCTTCCTACATAAGGATCGCTATGCCATCCTTCATAGTCATACTCCGCCAATTTAGGAAACCATTGAGCCATAGAATAAGCGACTCCTTCTTTGCTGTTTCTACCACTTCTTCTGATCTGTATAGGCACCTGAGCCGTGAAATCCATCTCAAAAGTAGCTTTCTTGCCCGGAAGGATTGGCTTGGCCAATGTTACTTCCAATACAGTACCTTCTACATGGTAATCTACTTTCTTGCCATTTTGTGTTAGGGAAAGGACTTTTTGATAACCAATTTCGTTTGGTTTAAGCTTGGAAATACGGTCTTTTACTCGACTATCAGGGTCAGCAATCGTTCTGGAACGAACGTCCATCATGCTGTTAGGCTGAAAGGCATTGAAGTATAGGTGATAAAATACCTGCGTCAATGTATCCGGTGAGTTGTTGGTATAGGTAATGGTTTGCGTTCCGTCGAATTGGTGGTCCTCGTCTCTAAAATCGATGACCATCTTATAGTCTACATGTTGTAGCCATCGATCGGCTGTTTGTGCAAAAGTGGTAAGACTTAGGCACAAGGTTAGTAGCGTTAAAAAAAGATGTCTCATTAGTTTTTTTAATTGTTGTCGTGTTGATAATTTTTTCAAAAATAAAGAAATATCAGAGCAAATGGTATTTTTTTAAGAAAGGTCTCTTGCCAAAGCTTGTTCCAAGTCCATTTTAAGATCATCCAGGTCCTCAATTCCTACAGAAAGGCGTACTAGTCCATCGTCTATACCGATTTCTTTTCTAACCTCTGGAGGAACAGATGCATGAGTCATAATGGCTGGGTGCTCAATAAGGCTTTCGATGCCCCCCAAGCTTTCTGCCAAGGTAAATAGATGAGTGTTTTCCATAAGGTGCTTGGCAGCCTCCAAACCTCCTTTTACTACAATGGAAATCATCCCTCCGTAAGCACGCATTTGCTTTTGAGCCAGGGTGTGGTCAGGGTGAGACGGTAGACCAGGGTAAATCACCTTCTCGATGGCAGGGTGTTCTTCCAGCCATTCTGCCAGAGCCAAAGCATTTTTGCAATGTCTTTCCATACGTACACTCAAGGTTTTGAGTCCACGGTTAGCTAAAAAAGACTCAAAAGGTCCTTGTATGCTTCCTGTTGAATTTTGTAGAAAGGCTAATTGTTCTGCCAGTTGCTCATCCTTTACAACGGCTACACCTCCGATCACATCTGAGTGGCCATTAATATATTTGGTAGCGGAATGCATGACGATATCAATCCCAAAGTCTAAAGGATTTTGGGTATAAGGAGTAGCAAACGTATTGTCACATACAGAAATTAACCCATGTTTTTTACAGAAGTTTACAACCTTTTCCAGGTCCACTAATCGTAGCATAGGGTTTGTAGGTGTTTCTATCCATACCAAACGCGTATTTTCCTGAAGGCTATTGGCTAGTGCTTCTTCGTCATTTAAGTCAATAAAAGAGAAGGAAAGGTTAGCACTGCGCTTTCTTACTTTGTCAAATAGACGAAATGTTCCTCCATACAGGTCATTCATGGCAATCACATGTGCTCCGGCGTCCAATAATTCTATAATGGTAGAGGTTGCGGCCATTCCTGAAGCAAAAGCAAAACCATGGGTGCCATTTTCTGTGGCTGCAATAGCCTTTTCATAGGCGGTACGGGTAGGGTTTTGGCTGCGGGAGTATTCATAGCCTTTGTGTACGCCAGGACTTGCCTGGGCATAAGTAGAGGTCGCATAAATGGGAGGAATAACGGCTCCGGTAGAAGGATCGGGCTCCTGTCCTGCGTGAATAACGGTTGTTGAAAGCTTATAGGGAGATAGATTTGACTTCATGGTAAAAGGTAAAAGGTAAAAGGTAAAAGGTAAAAGGTAAAAGGTAAAAGGTAAAAGGTAAAAGGTAAAAGGTAAAAGGTAAAAGGTAGGGGCGCCCCTTGTGGTCGCCCGAACCAAAGAAATAGGTAAGGGCGCCCCTTATGGTCGCCCGAACCAAAGAAATAGGTAGGGGCGCCCCTTGTGGTCGCCCGGACCAAAGAAATAGGTATAAGGTAAAAAGGTAAACCACTTTTTATCTTATACTTTTTACTTTTCAATCCTATAAGAATAAACGTTGTGAAATTATTATCAAAAATAATCCTACTTGATTTTAAGACCGATCGGTCTTATATTTGCAATTATGTCAAAAGGAATAGATACACGCAGCAAGATTATTATGCAGTCAGCCCGGTTGTTTAATCGGGTGGGATATCACGCTTGTGCTTTGAGTGATATCATGAAAGCCACAGGATTGAAGAAAGGAGGGATTTATAACCACTTTAGCAATAAGGATGAAATCGCTGAGGCAGCTTTTGACTATAACTTTAACTTGATTAAGAAAACCTTACAAGAGCGTCTTTTCAGAGAAACAGATCCTCGAGAAAAGATAGAGGCGATCTTGGATACCTATGCGCATCTGGAAAGATTGCCCGAGTTTGAGGCAGGGTGCCCTATATTTAATACGGCAGTAGATGCCTCTAATACGCATCCTAAGTTGAAGGAAAAGGCCAAGCAAGCTATCAATCATCTGAAGACTTATATTATCAAGAAGATTGAGGAAGGAATGGAGCAGGGTATCTTTCAATCTACTGCAGATAAAGAAGCGGTGGCCACGATGATGCTGATGACGATGGAAGGTGCCTTGGTGATGTCAAGGGTCAGTGATGATCGTTGTATTGCTGTGGCAGTAGAGGGAATCAAATCTTATCTGAATGTAAATCTATATCAATAATTTATCAGTTTATCGACATTACACTGACTAATTTTACACTAAAAAAGACCGATCGGTCTTCTAACAATGAACCGAAACAAGCCTAAAACACCGTTAATTTTAAAAGTGATACAGAAAACCTTTCCGGTTGTGGAAAAAGTATCACCACAACTAGCTGAACGCTGGTTTACAAAGCTATTTACTTCTCCGTTCCGTTATCCTATTCCGGAGCCTGAGAAGGCATTTTTTAAAACAGTAGAAAAAGAGGAAACACTGAACTGGAATGGGGAAGAGGTCAAGGTATATCAATGGGGAGAGGGGAAACCTATTCTGATGGTTCACGGATGGATGGGTAGAGCCGGACAGTTCCGCAAGATGATTCCTGCCTTTACTAAAGAAGGCTATAAAGTGATTTCTTTTGATGCCATAGCCCATGGGTATTCCACTGGAAAAAGTACCCATATGCTGGAGTTCTCCCAGACTATTCAGGAGTTGGGAAAGCAATACGGACCGTTTGAGGCGATTATAGGCCACTCTTTAGGAGGAGTTGCTTGTTTGCATGCAACCATTGTTGCAAAATTGACAAAGAAGCTTGTGATGTTAGGTAGTCCTTCTGTAGGAGAAGACATCTTATCTGATTTCAGGAAACTTATTAATGCATCAGAAAAGAATATTCCTTATATGTTGGAGAGAGTGCAGGACCTGACCGGGCAGTCTTTCTTTGAGTTATCAGGAATTGCCTTGGTAAAGCAATTGCGTGGAGTGGAATTGCTTTTGGTGCATGACAAGCAAGATAAACAGGTTTCTTTTCTGCATTCAGAAGCGGTACATGCCAATTATAAGGATAGTGAGTTGATCTTGACAGAAGGGTTAGGGCATAATCGCATCTTGAAAGACAAAGAGGTAATCAAGAAGGTATTTGCTCACGCACATCAAGAAACGATAGAAGCATAGTTTTGTTGAGGCGGCTTGCGCCGCTGGTTGAGTAGCCCTTCGGGCTGTTGAGAAAGAGCAGTATTGCAAAATCTCAACAGCCCGAAGGGCTACTCAACGGCACGCAGAACACGCCATGTAATGGACTCAACCAGCGGCGTAAGCCGCCTCAACTGTCGGTTAATTATTCATTATAATCCTCCTAGTTCCCACTTGAGTCTAAGAAAATCCCGATTCAGTTATTTTTTATTCGATTTCGGTAAAAGGCATTAATATTAACAATTGTTTTTTCAGCATATTTGTCGAAGAGAATACAACAATATTTCTAGTGATTTTTTTTATACAGCCATTAATTATTGACATATGAGAAAACAACTTTACCGAACGAGTTTTATCGTATTACTATCCTTGTTGACAGGAGTGGTATACGGACAACATACTGAGAACTTACTATACGGAACGGTTACTACCGTTGATGGAGAAACTTTTAAGGGACAATTACAGTGGGGAGGAGAAGAAAGTACTTGGGAAAATCTTTTTAATGCAACCAAGGCCCATAATCCTTATATCGCTAAACTGGATATGTTTGATAAAGGGAAGGCTAAAAATAAACAAGTGGTGATTGCTGATGTAGATGTTGACCAAGAAGTACAGCGAGAAGCAGAACGTCTGAGTCGGGAATATATCAGGCAATATGAGCAGCAAGCGGAAGAACTGGAAGAAGCTGCGGAGGAACTGGAAGAAGTGATCGTGTCACTTCGAAAAAATAAGGAAACGGAGAAATATGCTGCTAAGCTAGAGGACAAGTTGAAAAACTTGGAGCTTAAGGCTGCAGAAATAGAGATAAAGCAAAAAGAATATGAAGAGCGTATAGAGAAAGAGCACGCTCATCGTCTTGTAGAGCAAGCAGAAAAAGCAAGGGCAGAAGCAGTGTCTTCATGGAACTTCAACTTTATGAATGTATGGGTAGACCATCATATGCCCAATACCACTCACCAATTTGTATGCTACTTTGGAGATATTGCTCGTTTGGAACTTACAGGTGGGGAGCAATTGATGCTGTATTATAAAAATGGTTCTTCGGTAGAACTTAGAGGAGGCTCTAATGATGTTGGAGCGGAGATTACGGTACTGGATGAAGAACTAGGAGAAGTGAAGGTGCCTTGGAAAAGAATCAAAAAAGTGGCTTTTGAACAAGCACCTAGAAAATTGAAAGATCAGATTGGGCTACCTTTATATGGTACAGTAAAGACGAGTAGAGGAACATTTACAGGGCTGATACAATGGGATAAAGATGAGGCGTTAACGATAGAGAAGCTGGATGGGCAGACCTCTAATGGGAAATTATCCATTACTTTTGATAAAATTAAAAAAATATCCAAGACCTCAGGCAACCGTTCTCAAGTAACACTTGTCTCTGATAGAGAAGTAGTTTTGTATGGAACCAACGATGTGAATAGTGGAAATAGAGGAATCTATGTGAGTGTGCCATCGGTAGGGCTAATACTAATCTCCTGGGAGGCTTTTGAGTCAGTAGAATTTGATCATGATGAGAAGTCGTATGGATTGAGTTATAATGATTTCAAGTCCCCTAAGCCAATTAAGGGAACGCTAAAGACAAAAGAAGGAGAGGAAGTTAAGGGTGAAATGGCTTATGACTTGGATGAGTATTGGAACTTGGAAATGCTGGATGGCCGTTGGAGAGGATTGGAGTATGCTATTCCGTTCCGTAACATTAAGAAAATAAAGCCAGAGACGGATCTCTCAGAAGTAACCTTAACCAACGGAGAGGTTTTATTACTGAAAGGTACACAGGATGTGGGAGGAAGTAATGATGGTGTGATGGTCTTTACTGAAAATACCCTAGAGGGGAAGAAGCGCTACTTTACCTGGAAAGAAATTGCTGAAATCCAATTAGATTAACCTTAACATGACTTCGTTTACACAGAACCCCTTAGAATCACCCCTTTCGGATAATGTACCTTCTTTTGCACCTACCAGCCAGATGAAAGATATCGATCTGGATGCTTTGGATAATAAAGAAAGACAATATACCCCTCATATTATGGGAGGGGTGGTTTTAATGTTCTTGTTGAGCTTTGGATATTTCTTATCTGGAATCTCCATTGAGAACCCTTATTATATTGCTCTATTCTGGATTGTCAGTGTGAGTGTGGCCTTATGGTGGGGGAATTTAATCATCATTAGTGTACTGGATAAATCTTTGCCTTGGGAAAAACACACCAAAGGAAGATTCTTTCTTCAGATCCTAGTGTCGATTATTTACTCCCTATTGTGTATTAACTTTACTTACTACCAATATAAGCTACAGTTTACAGGGTATATCCCTGATATTGGTCAGTTGCTGACACTGAACGTATATGGACTTCTTTTTCTTTTTCCTGTACTTACCATACAAATAGGGATTTACCTGATGCGTAAATGGAAACAGGCCTTTGTGCAAACAGAGGAATTGAAGAATGCGCAGTTGCGTTCTCAGTTCGAAGTACTCAAAACACAGATTGATCCTCACTTTCTTTTCAATAACTTGAATATCCTTTCTTCCTTGATCGATGAAGAGAATAAAGATGCACAAGATTTTTTGGAGAGTTTCTCCGAGGTGTATCGTTTTGTTCTGAAATCCAGGAATACAGAACTAGTCCCTTTAGAGGAAGAGTTGGATTTTGCTGATCATTATATTTTGATGCTGCAGAAGCGTTTTGATTGGAATATTCATTTCGATATACAGATTGATACCTCTGTAGAGGCCTATATGTTACCGCCTATGGCTTTGCAAATGCTACTGGAAAATGTGGTCAAGCATAACACGATCAATAAGGAAAAAGCGCTGTATATCGATATTTTTAATGATAGTCATAACTTCTTAGTGGTTCGAAATAACCTAAGAGAGAAAGAGTATAAGCGACGAAGCTCAGGAATGGGGTTAAATAATATCAATAAACGATACCAATATTTATCGAACCAGGCAATTGAGGTAAAGAAGACGGCAGACTCATTTATTGTACGATTGCCATTGTTGGAAAAGGAATAGCATAGGAATTTATGAAAGTAGTCATACTGGAAGATGAGCCTTTGGCAGTAGAACGCTTGAAGCGATTACTTAAAGAAGTAATGCCTGAAGCGGAGATAATACAGGAGATGAGTAGTGTTGCAGAGGCTATCGAATGGTTTGAAGAGCATGATCACCCTGATTTACTCTTTTCAGATATAGAAGTGGCAGATGGGGTAAGCTTTGAGTTTTTTAAGCAGGTCGAGTTACATTGTCCTGTTATTTTTATTACTGCTTATGATCAATATGCTATTCAGGCTTTTGAGGTACATAGTATTGATTATCTATTGAAGCCATTAACCAAAAAGCGATTGGGGTTAGCGCTGGAAAAATGGAAAGAAGCTCAAAAGATATATGGAGATGAAACAGCCGCCAAACTGCAAGAACTGATGGTCTCTATCACAGAGCCACAAAATACGAGTAAATCCCGCTTTATTGTAAAAAGTGGCTCCAAGATTAAGTCGATCAAAGTAGAGGAAATAGCCTATTTTTTTACGGAAGATAAGGTGTCCTTTTTACGGACTAAGGAAGGAAATAAATATCCTGTGGATTATCGCTTAGAGGAGCTTAACACTTTACTGGATCACGATTTATTTTTTAGAATTAACCGTAAATATATTATTCATATTGATGCCCTACAGGAGATACATACTTACTTCAAAGGTCGATTGAAGTTGGAGTTATTACCTGTAGTGGAAGAGGATATAGTGGTGAGTGCTGAGCGAACTCCTTTGTTTAAGGAATGGCTGGACCGTTAAACGCTTATCGTTTATTAGAGTTTATCACGGTTAATTGTCTATGAGTAAAAAAGCCTACTGAACTGCTTGTAGAGTGGGTTAATTTTCAATTTTTAATTAAAATGAATCACCCAAAAAGGCTGCTGAGCTAGCTCTAGAGTGTTTAATTATTGAAAATTAATCATTGATCATTGAAAATTATAAAAGCTATAGCGTACCACTGACCTATTTTAAGAGCTCAGAGTTTTCTGCTTATACTAAATTAACCGATCTAAAGTCTGCTCATCTCTTTATCTTCCACTTCCTCCATATCCTTTAGGTAACGGTAAATGGTAGACTTTCCAATATTAAGCCTTTTGGCAACATCCAAGACATTATTATTGTATTTGTCCATAAAGTATTCCACAATCTGAAAGGTATATTCTTTGAGTGTTTTCTCCTGAAGGATGAGGCTTTCCATATCCTCGGTTTGTGGGAATTGAATATCCTTTTCCCTAATATTATTATCGTTACACATAACTGCCGCCAGCTCTATAATAGCCTTCAGTTCCCGGATATTTCCTGGATACTGATAACTCATCAATTTTCTTTCGGCCCCTTTGGAAAGGCTTACATCTTTCTCCAGACGATTTTCCTTGCTGAACTCCTTAATGAAAAAATGGCTAATCTTAAGGATATCATCTTCCCGTTTACGTAAAGGAGGAAGTTCAATAGGAATACCCATCAAACGATAGAATAAATCTTCTCTGAAATTCCCTTTTTTTACTTCTTGGCTAAGGTTACGGTGTGTTGCTGTAATGATTCTAACGTCTAGACGGATGGTTTCATTACTACCTATACGGGTAAGTTCTTTCTCTTGTACGACTCTTAGAAGCTTGGATTGAAGGTGAATACTCATCTCACCAATTTCATCTAAAAAGAGTGTTCCTCCATTAGCTTCTTCGAATTTCCCTACTCTTCGAGAGATTGCACCGGTAAAGGCACCTTTCTCATGTCCGAAAAGTTCGCTCTCCAGGAGTTGTTCAGGGATTGCAGAAATATTGACAGCCACAAAAGGGCCTTTACTTCTATTCGACTGTTGATGTATGGCATGAGCCACCACTTCTTTACCTGTTCCGGTTTCTCCAAAAAGTGAAACGGTAATATTATTGTTAGGGGTTTTTTCTAGAAGGTTAAATACTTTTTCCATAGAGGAGCTATCTCCAATGATGGTCTTTTTAAATCGCTCTCTGATTCTAGCATCTAAAGGTATATGCTCCTTCTGGAATATTGTTGAGGTGGTTTCCCTAGTGTTTAATCGCAGTGATTTTGCACGGCATATACTTTGATGAAGTAATGGCTGTAAATTGTGTTGATCTTTGATGATATAGTCTACGATACCTTCTTTGAATAAGGAAATAATGATGTTGGGTTCTTTGATAGTAGACGTAACGATAATATTACCCATAGGGCAGGAAGCTTTAATTTCCTGAATCCACTGTATAGGATCGATGTTGGTAAAATGAATATCGGTAAAAATAACCTCAGGGGTTTCCTGTTTTAAGCGGTGGATAAATGTTTGCCTATCATGAAAGAGAGTCAGTTGATACGCAGGGTTGTCTCCTAGGTAGTGCCTGAACATCTTTTGGTAGTACTCATCCTGTTCAATGATGAATAGTTTAGTATCTTTTTCCTCTATATGCATGATCTCTGATGTAGCAAATAAAAAGTATAGGGTATTTTCAATTAAAAAATAACTATGGTAAACATTCCATAGTAAGCTTTATGCTTTAGCAGTTTTGATTGACACTATATCACTATGTATCGTTTACCACTTATTGTTGTGTTGAAGGAATACAATGATAAGCGGTAAACGACATAAATATACAATTTTGTGCTGATCTTTCTTTACTTCTATTATTGGCAGTACTCCGCCATTGCTGATGCAGCAGCATCAGAGCCTAAGTTGTTGGCTTTGCGCAATAATTCACAAACTTTGTCACTGACTCCATTGGCACCTGTCTCGGCCATGGCTCTATAATAAAAAGAATCGGCATGGTTGGGTGCAAGGTCGATAGCTTTGTCTAGGTCTACAATCGCTTCCTCAAATCGCTCTTGTGTCATTAGCAGCTTGGCACGGTAAAAGAAAACTTTCATGTCTTTGCCAGCAGAAAGTTGCTCAGCCTTATTGAAGTCAGCCAGAGCTTCTTCTGTATAGCCAGTATTGATCTCACAAAGGGCGCGATTTAGGAAAGCGTTAGCATTATTACCCTGTAAAGCAATTGCACGGGTGTAATCTTGTATAGCCCCTTTGTTGTCTTTTAGATGTCTTTTGACGTTGGCGCGATTTTCAAAATATTTACTGTGTGTACTGTCTATTTCAATAGCTGTACTAAAAGTTCCCAAGGCTTTGCTATGTTCTTGCATCAGGAAGTAAGCCACTCCTTTTACATTTAAGGCTTCATGATTATTGGCAGAGTGTCGTTCAATTTCTTCAATAATAGAAATAGCCTCCCTGTATTTGCCTTGATCAATTTTTTGTTTGGCTTGTGTAAGTTGCTCTTCACTGTTGTTGCTGTTGCAGGAAGAGATACTGAAAATACTGATTAGACCGATAATTAAGTTAAGTAGACGAAGGTGGTTTTTCACGCTTATTCTGTTTATTGTGTGAGAAAATTCTTCTTTATTGTATACAATTTTATGGGGTAAAAATACAATAAACTTTCTAAGAAGTGAAAGTGTGCTGTAAATAAATATTTGAAAAATGGATTGATCTTACAGTAGAATTGTTCCCTTAAATGAGGAGGATAGGCAGTTGCTGGTGATTAGATTGGTTTGGGAGTTTGTTTTATAAGGTAAGCCTATTGGGAGTTTTTGGTAATCAATGTAAATGAAATAGGATTATTTGTAGATAATCTTTGTAAGATTAATTAAAATTAAAATTTTCAATCCTTCACTATTTAAAGTGTTTGTTTTACATGTATAAGCTGTGTATCTTCTTTTCAGAGCGAATTTTACGTGTCCCTTATCTTTTATACCTATAATACTATTTGTTATTACTCATCATATTCCCGGTAGCCCTATGAAAACAATAGAACAGTTCAGCCTTTTGAATATTATCCTGATCGATAAGTATCTAAATGATCGATTGAATCCTAGAGAACGTAAGGAATTCTTGGATCGTCTGGGTATGGATGACGAGCTAATGGATGATTTTGATACTGTTGTAGATGCTATTCTCAAAGATAAGGATAGTAAAAAATCACAACAAACGATTTGGCATAAGGTAAAGGCGGCTAGAGAAAAAAGTTTGAGTATGAGCAGGGGAGGAATGCTGAAGGATGTGGTAGGCTATGGCTTGTTTGCCATTGGTATTGCAGGGGCTTTGGTGTTAGTGCTCAATGTAGTGACCACCCTCATTGCATAGGCTAAGCAAGGCGCTTGGTGTGAAGTGATAGAGTATTTCTCTCTTGGAGAAAAAAAAAGGCTACCTATATTCATAGGTAGCTTTTTATTTTGAAAACGAAAAATTAAATGTCTGATTGACAGCGTTATGCACCTTATATTTATAATACCTAAATCAGGTGGTTTATGACAATCATTGATTTGTTACAAACATATGGAATGATGTGATAAATAAAAAGCGAAATTTCGCTTTTTATTGTATTTTTGCTCTATAAGGCATGGAATATTCTATGTTTTAGGTAATTTTGTCTTTGTGATTATCAATAGATGATTGGACTATGGATACGTAAGAACCAGAATATTGATCAGCAGCTGTAATCCGATTGAACCAATAGACCATGACTCTTTTTTCTATTAAACTTAACTAATTGTATATAGATCATTGCTTTAGTGCTTTTTGGAGAGGTGTTCCAAAAAAGCCTTTATATCCTTTATGGATGTTTAGTAGTGACCGGGATTGTATGCATACCACGAATTAATTATTAGACCAAGTGATTAGGGAGGAAAATATTAGACTCATCTTTGGACTTAAAGTCAGGATGAGGAGACAGGAATTGAAAATGTCATTGTCAGACCTCAGTAAGAAGTCGGAGATGTCTGTATCCTATATTAATGAAATTGAAAAAGGGAAGAAATATCCCAAAAGGAGTAAGATCAGTGCCTTGGCAATGGCTTTGGGAATGACATATGATGAGCTGGTATCTTTGAAGATTTCCAAGAAGCTGGGACCGTTGTCTGACTTACTGACTTCGGATATTTTACATGAGTTGCCCTTGGATGTTTTTGGATTGGAGCCAAGAAATCTAGTGGAACTGATGTCTGGAGCACCTGCTAAACTGAGTGCTTTTGTCAATACGATTGTAGAGATTTCCAGAAACTATGCTTTAACAGTAGAGAGTTTGTATTTCTCTGTACTTCGCTCTTACCAAGAGATGCACGACAATTACTTTAAAGAGATTGAGCGAGCAGCAGATGGATTTCGAGAGCAATACTTGCAAGATAAGGAAGGATTTGAGGCCTATGGAACGGTACTGAAACAATATCTGCAAGAGCAGTGTGGCGTATGGATCGATGAGGATACGCTGGGGAATGATCCGGCATTGGGGAATCTACGTTCGGTACTGAGGGTAGAAAAAGATAAAAAAGTATTATTAGTAAACTGTCATCTAAATCAGCGACAGAAGAACTTTGTCATGAGTCGGGAAGTGGGCTACCATCTGATGGGGCTTTCAGAGCGTTCTATGACTTACTCATGGGTGAGGGTCAATGCTTTTGATGCTTTACTCAACGATTATAAGGCCACTTATTTTGCCGGCGCCTTGATGTTGCCGGAAGCATTATTAGTCAAAGATGTAGAGGAACTATTGGCTGCCAAAGAGTTTGATAGTGAGCTATTGTTGCAGATGGTTCAAAAACATGATGCTTCTCCAGAGACATATATTCATCGGTTGACTAGTATATTCCCCAAGTATTTTGGCCTAAACAAGCTATTTTTCCTCAGATTGGACCATATGGCAGGGAGTAATCAGTATTCCTTGACCAAGGAGTTACACTTGGATGGTTTGCATAGTCCACATGGTACGGTGTTGAGTGAGCATTATTGTCGTCGTTGGGTGTCCTTGAAGGTTTTTCAGCAACTGGAGGAACTACAAGCACAAGGAAAGGCTGATGCCATCGTCACGTCTACCCAAATCTCTAAGTATATCACTTCTGGGAAAGAATACTTCTGTTTTAGTGTAGCTCGTCCTATACCAGGAAAGCCAGGTGTAAATATGAGTATCACTTTAGGCTTTGATATGAATGAAAGTTTCAAGAGAAAATGTAACTTTTGGAAGTCGGAAAAAGTAAAGGTGGAATTTGTTAATGAAACCTGTGAGCGTTGTCCGGCGACAGATTGTTCTGTCAGGGCTTCTGAGCCAGTTGTCCTAGAGAGGGAACGTCAGGAAACTGAGATGCGAAAAGCATTGGACCGTTTACTGTCTTCTGAGTAATGATAGATGAAAGGAAATCTAAAATACATATTATTTGGGCTTTGGTTTAATATTTGAATAGCATGAGAATAACAATAACACGGACGCAGCGATTGCACATGATGGGGATGAAAGGAGTATTGCTGTTACTTTTATGGGGAATAGGGAGTGCTTTTATTGTCCCTTCGGAAGGTGTTCAAACTGATTTATTGAGCACTAAAATATCCATTGAATTGAAGGATGCTACTTACCCTGAGGCCATGGCCCTTTTGGAACAGGAAGGAGGATTTAACTTTGTCTATAGTCCAGATGCCTTGGATCAATTGGGAAAAGTAACAATCAAGCTTCAGCAAGAGCCTCTTAAAAAAGCGTTGGACAAACTGTTTAATGGAAATCCTTTGAAGTATAAGGAAATGGATAAGGATACGATTGTGATCTTTAAGGATAAAGAATAGAACGATAAAAGTGCTCACTTTTTGAATATTAGGATACGATGATATGATGTATCAACGATGGCTACTTTTTTGTTTAATATGGCTTGGGGGTAGGGTAGTACTAGCACAAGAGGAGAGTTTGCTGAATAAAAAGGTAACACTTCAGCTTGAAAACGTCTATTATGAAGAAGCTATGATGGCTTTGGAAATGGAAGGAAACTTCATTTTTACTTATAGCCCTGACTTTATTATCCCTCAACTGAATAAACCCACCATTATTCTGAATCAAGAACCTTTAAAAAAAGCATTGGATATCCTGTTTGATACCCGATACTTTGGGTATGAGGTTCTGGATGAGGAAACGGTCATTATTTTTACGAAGAAGAAATTGGCCAGAGAAGCACCTAAGACGATACAAGGGGTGATTAAAGATGCACAAACGGGAGAAACCCTGGTAAGGGCGGTTGCGATGTTGGCAGATTACCCTAAGGGGACTATCACAGACCGCTATGGCCTCTATAAGATGAAGCTCCCTATGGACCAATATACCTTGCAGTATAGTCACCTGGGCTATAAGTCACAGGAGGTTACCTTTGACCTGACCAAGGATACGATGATCAATGTGCAGCTGGAACAGGTGTTTGATTTGATGGACACCTTGGTGGTCAATGGCTTGAGTATGGACTTACTGGCCTTGGATCGGGGACAATATATCAGTACGGATGAAATCCGATTGCTTTCCAGCCCGCTGGGCGAAGGAGATATTTCCCGTAGTATACAAAAGTTGCCTGGCGTGCAATCTCAACATGAGGGAGCTGCGGGGTATGCGGTACGTGGAGGAGGAACAGGACAAAATCTTATCTTAATGGATGGAGCCCCTATTTATAATGTATCTCACCTGTTAGGCTTTTATTCCGTATTTAATCCCAATATTGTTAAGGATATTACTTTTTATAAGTCTGGAATGCCTGCCAGTTATGGAGGCAGACTCTCTTCCATTATGGATGTAGTCTTAAGGGATGGTAACCAAAAAAGGTTGGGCGTATCCGGAGGATTGGGAACCATGAGTGGCAACCTGACCGTAGAAGGCCCGTTATTTCAACTGAACGAGCAAACACAACCTTCCTCTTTTATTTTGTCAGGTAGAAGGTCCTATTTGGACTTGTTTTATCCTCCCCGAGATGTTACAGGTGATGGTATCAACGATACCAACGTACTGAACTACTACGATTTAAACTTTAAGGCCAATATTTACACGAAGGGGTATGATCGTCTGATGCTTTCAGTCTATACTGGTAGGGATAATGTCGGAATCAAAGGGTATCTGACCGGAGATTGGGGGAATGATACGTTTATGATGGATTATCGAGCAGGGGTAAAAGAAGGATGGCTGACTAGTACTTCCAAACTTTGGTATACAAACTATGAAACCAATACCTTAGTCAACTTCATTGATGCATATAGTTATCGAACATCTTACGGTTTAAGTGATTGGGGAGTACGACAGGACTTTAATATTGATATTGATCAAGAGGCATTTTCTCTGAATGCTGGGGTAGAGGCAATTTCTCACACCTATAAGTTTGGAGAGGTAACCCCCTTGACCAATTCCTCCAATTTTGAGCAGCAAAATGGGGTAAGGGTACGTGCGCTAGAGAGTACCGCTTACCTGGATGCGGTAAAATACTGGGGAGATCGTTGGAGTTTGAATGCGGGGCTGCGCTATATCCGTTTTGATTCTTTTGAAAAAGAGAGAAGCTATCTTTATGATGTAGATCCCGTTGTAGCTCCAGAGACCAGTATTGAAAATATTGTGGATACGGTATTTGTGGATGGTAAATATGAAATAGCCCAAACATATCACCGATTATCTCCTCGCATATCGGCTAAATACCGATTGGGAGAACGCAGTTATCTTAATATGGCCTTGGATGTAACACATCAGTTTATTCATCAACTTTCTATTTCTTCTTTACCTACTCCGACTACTGGTTTTTGGGTGCCCTCTGATCGTTATATACGTCCACAGAGGGCGGTGCAGTTAGCAGCGAGCTGGAAGAAGTATTGGAAGGAAATATGGCAGTTTGAGGTAGGAGGATATTATAAAGACATGGACAATCAGCTGGACTTTAAACCTAACTCAGGATCTAGTGTTACAGACCATATAGAAACCGATGTGTTACAAGGAAGAGGGTATGCGTATGGCTTAGAGCTTATGGGAAGAATCCAAAAGGGAAAATGGCTAGGAGAAGTAGCCTATACCTACGCAGTAACCCGAAGAGAGATTGATGGAATTAATGATGGAAATCCATATCCTACCGATTTTGATCGGAAACATGATTTCTTTGCCTTATTGAATTTTGACGTAACCAGAAAAATAGATCTGACAGCCCAATGGGTATATGCTTCAGGGCTAGCCTATACTTTTCCGGTTGGGAAATATGAGTATAATGGGACGCCTATTCCTTTGTATTCTGAACGTAATAGCTTCCGTTTACCCTCCACGCACCGGTTGGACTTATCCTGCACACTCTATCGAACGCCTTATGTGAAAGAAGGGAGTGGCAAACGTAAGAATGAGAATAATTTCAGGTTTGCGATTTATAATGTATATGGACGAAAAAACACGCTGGCTTATGTCTTTAGACAAAGTGCCAATGATCCCTCAAAGACAGAAGCAGTGAAGTTATACTTGTTTAGTATACTGCCATCTTTTTCGTACAATTTTAAGTTTTAGGAAGCCATCTAGGGGCAAGCCTTGTGGTTGCCCGTCCCCCTGCAGTTAAGGTTGAAGCTAAAAAAGGTTTTCGGGTGCCATGCAATGGTTATTGCTTATCGTTTAAAAAAATGTTGAAAAAAGTTTATCGGTTATTGCTTATCGTTTATGGTTAAAATAATTTTCTTAACCGATAACCGATAACCGATAACCGATAACC